>CAYSYX010000104.1:0-23562 GCA_964435055.1 uncultured Polyangium sp.
CGTCATTATCGACGTCGGCTTGGTTCGCATTGGCTGCTGCGGGACAATTGTCCGCGTCGCCGCAAATGCCATCGTGGTCGATATCGTTGTTCTGATCGTCCCGACAACTATCGCACTTGTCGCCAAGACCATCGCCATCCGAATCCATTTGGTTCGAATTGACAACCCCGGGGCAATTGTCCTTCGCTTCGCATACCCCGTCGCCGTCTTCATCGACGCCCGGACAATCATCGCAGGCATCACCCAAACCATCTTTGTCGGAATCAGTTTGTCCGGGATTCGCCAGGTTCACGCAATTGTCGACATCGTCGCAGGCCATATCGACATCGACGTCGAGGCAATCATCACACACATTGCCCAGGCCATCTTTGTCGGTGTCTTCTTGACCCGCATTGGCCGTCGTGGGGCAATTGTCGATATCGCCGCAAACGCCGTCCATATCGGCGTCATTGGCTTTGTCGAGCGGACAAGCATCGCAAAGATCGCCCTGACCATCGTTATCGGAATCCATTTGATCGGGATTCGTGAGAAGCGGGCAATTGTCGTCTTCGGCGCAACTGCCGTCGCCATCGGCGTCGTTTGCCGCGTCAAACGCACAGGCGTCGCACACGTCCCCCGCGCCGTCCATATCCGTATCCGTTTGAGCGGTATTCGGCACGGCCGGACAATTGTCGTCGTTGTCCCAAACGGTGTCTTTATCGCCATCACGACGCACGATGAAATCGGCGGCGGTCAATTCGCCTTGATCCCCGTCCGGCGTGGCATCGAATGTCGCTACGTTCGAAATGACTGTTTGGTCCGGTACATCGGCGATGTTCATATCGAAAACGACGTCCGCCGATCCCTGCACTGCGGCGAAGATATTGTGCACTTCGAGCGTCGTCGCATTCGATACATTGGTTCCACCTCCCGCATCCACGAGCGACCACAAGGCGGCTTGCGGCGGAATCGGATCGATCACTTTCACCGTGCCTGCGTCCGTTCCCGAGTTTGTCAAGTGAATCGTATACCGGAGCGTATCCCCGGGACTCGGAACGCCGTTTCCATCCGCATCGACTTGCAATACGCCGGTCTTCTTCGAGCCCACGCTGAAGACCGGTTCGAATACGTTGATGCCGACGATGTTATAAGCAATCCACCACTTGTCGGTATTGGCACTGTAGAGCATATCGACGCTGGTATCGCCGGCCGTCAGCGCTGCGGAAATATCGAAACGATCGATATCGACGCCTACGGTGCCCGATTGCGGGGGAATCGTCGTATTGATCGTGCGATTCATCGGATTGTTGGCCGGATTGATCGCATCGGACAAAATGAGCGAAACGCCACCCGGATTGCCCGTGACGACGACTTGTTCGGCGCCCGGGGAACCTCCACCGATATCGCCTTCGATGGTATACCAAGTCAGGTCCCCTTGCGCGGGAGTATCCGCGCGAATACCCGCGAGCGAAACGGAGGATGTGGCTTTGGTTGCGCTCGACAAACCTTCGACACCGTCGTACAAAGCGATGTCGCGCGGCGGCAACGTGGGATGCTGGTAAACAAGCACAATGGAGAAGGATGCGCTGTCGGTCGCTCCGTTGCCGATCGAGGCATTGAATTTATCGACGATATAATCGCCGCTCAATGAACCGGAAATGAAGGCCGTAATATCGGCTCGACAAACCTGCACGTCGTACGATGTGGCATCCGCGGCCGAGCAATAGCAGGTATCGGCTTTGACGCTCGTGGGCATCATCGCTCCGGGCGGAGTGAAATCGACCGTATCGTCGAATTTCGCGGGCATGACGCAATCGGTATTGCCGATCGTGCCGGCCCAATACAAGAATGCTTGGGTCAAGGTCGCGCCCGTGGGAATGCTTGCCGGAGCAACCGTCACCATCGCCGGCTGTACGAGCGTATCGACATTGGTATCGGCATCCGGACCGTCGATGGCCATTGGTGCGCCGGTCGCAAAGAAATCGACGGGGCCCGACCAAGTCGTCCGTAACGAGATAGGTTCGTCGGCGTATGCCGAAGCGGGATTCAGTAGTGACGAACCATAGGCCAACAAGCCGAGGAACATACTGCCGCGTGCGAAACCCAGCCGTTTGCGGATCCTCCGACCCGGAATGCGATGCATACGGACAACCTCCGCAGAGGTTTCGCCTAGAAGTTTGGCCCGGCGTCAAGAGTGTTTCGACAAACTGACCGCCGGGAAACGGGGCGCGGGGTGATCGACGAAGACGAACACCGGACGACCGTGCGCATCGCAACGCGATTCGTTTCGACAAACGGGACCGCAAATCGTCAGTATCGCGTGGTTTGTACGAGGCGGGGAGAAACGAAAATCAAGTACAACCCGGCCGCCCCGACCAGAACGTAAATGATCCTCGCTATCGCCGTCAGTCGACCGAAAATGGCCGCCACGAGGTTCCAATCGAAAAGGCCCACGAGTGCCCAATTGAGCGCGCCGATGATGACCAAAACCATGGCTGCCCAAGCGACCCCCGACAATCCGCTCGTTCGCGTGTCTACCATACTCGAACCGCTTGCAGAACACGCGCCACGATAAACCGCGCACGAGTGAAACATGCGCCGACCGGCGTCGTGTTCGGAAATGACACATGCCCCGACAAACGACCCCGTCAGCTCAAGAAATCCAAAATGGCACCGTACGTCTCGATGGGTGCTTCGAGCGGCACCAAGTGCCCGACATCCGGCAATGTCCGCAAACGCGCGCCGGGGATACGGCGCGACAAATTCGCGCCATTTTCATAAGGAATCAATGTGTCCGCTTCGCCGTGAACCACGAGCGTCGGGACGTTCAATTCGGGCAACCGATCCCAACTCGAAAATCGCCCGATGGCTCGAAGCTGACGAACGATGGCGTCCGGATCGAGCTTCTGTTCCAAGGCAAACGAGAGAATCATATCGATCAGATGACCGTTTTTTTCGGCAAACCCTGGCGCCGTAATCGCTGCGTAGAGCTTTCGTAAATGCGCTTCCACCGCCACTTTGTCGTCGCTATCGATGCGCGGCACGAGCATTTCGACGATATGCGATTCGGGCATTTTCATGGTTTGTCCCCCGCCCCACGTCGCCATGAGCACCGCCCGGGAAAACCTCGCCGGAGACCGCAACAACATTTCTTGCGCGATCATTCCGCCCATGGAAATACCCACCACGTGCGCGGTCTGTACGTGCGCATGATCGAGCATCGCCAGCGTATCCGCAGCCATGTCGGCGATCGAATATTCCACGCCGGGCATGGACGACGACCGGCCGATATCACGATTGTCGAATAAAACGGCGCGATATCCTTTACCCACCAAGGCTCTTGCGAGCGGCGTCCACTGTTCGCCGCGCATGCCGAGTCCCGAAATGAACAAGACAAACGGTCCGGCCGTTCCCATCATATCGTAATGAATCGAAACGCCGTCATTATGCGCAACAGGCATGGCGCGATGGGCATAAACCTACGTCCGCCCGTGCGCAAGCGTTACGTCACGCGCGAGTCGACAGGATCCGGCGACACGGGGAAACCGCGACAGGCACTCGGCAATTTGCCCCTCGCTTGCATATCTCTTTCCTCCGATGGCCGTCGTGGCGTAGGCTGCGATGCGCGCCCCAGGAAGAACATTTCGGGGCCACGCCCCAAACGCGCGGGGCCTCGGGAGACCCTCGATGATCGATTTTCCGACTTTGCTGAAGAATGCGATTTCCGCGGCGATTTTCGTGGGGATCGGCCTCGTCGTGTTCGCCGTCGCGTTCCTCATCATCATCAAGGTGACGCCTTTCTCGATCCGTAAGGAGATCGAGGAAGATCAAAACACGTCGTTGGCGATCGTGATCGGCTCGGTGATCCTTGGCCTTTCGTGGATCATCGCCGCCGCGATTCATGGCTAGCCTTCGACGCATCACCCCGCGTCTCATCATCTCGTGAGCAGTCCATTCATCTGGAGTGCGCGAGCGGATGTCGCCATTTTCGGTGGTTCTGCCGCGCTTGCGTTGGTGCTCGCCGCGCTCTCGCCGCGCCTGAGCGACGCCGGCGCTTTGCCCACGTGGGGTTGGCTCGTGTTTGTCTTGGCCGTGGATGTCGCCCACGTCCACGCCACGCTCTTTCGCACGTACTTTGACCGAGACGAACTCGCCCGCAGGCGTTCGCTCTACATCGCGCTGCCGCTCGCCTGCTGGGCCGTCGGGTTTGTCCTGCACCTCATCTCGGAACTGACGTTCTGGCGCGTGCTCGCGTACGTCGCGGTGTTTCACTTTGTACGCCAACAAATCGGCTGGGTCGCCATCTACCGCGCTCACGCCGGTGATCGTTCCGTTGCCGGTCGATGGCTCGACGATGCGACGATCTACGCGGCCACGGGTTTCCCTCTGCTGTACTGGCATGCGCATTTGCCTCGTACGTTTCGCTGGTTCGTGGAAGGCGATTTCGTCTCCTGGCCATGGCTCGAATCGTTCGTCATGCCCGCGCAGGTCGTGTGGGCCGGGCTCATCGTCGCCTACGCGGCTCGAGCCATCCGCCAAGGTTTCAAAGGCCAAACCATCTCGTACGGCAAACACCTCGTCGTCGGAACGACCATCCTGACGTGGTACATCGGTATCGTTTGGACAAACTCGGATTTTCAGTTCACCGTGACGAACGTCCTCGTCCACGGGCTTCCGTACATGGCGCTCTTGTGGGTGTACACGCGGGAGCGAGCGCGAGAAGTTCCGACAAGTCTCGTCGCGCGCGTCGCATCGCTCGGGGTGGTGGCGTTCGCCGCAACGCTCCTGGCGATCGCGTTCGTCGAAGAGCTCGTGTGGGATCGGCTGGTTTGGCATGACCGACCATCGTTGTTTGGCGGTGGATGGCGCGGCGATCCTTTCCTCGGGCCCACGGCGCGAGCGTTCATCGTGCCGCTCTTGGCGTTGCCGCAAAGCACGCATTACGTGCTCGATGCCGTGCTTTGGCGCCGCCGGGACACGGGACTTTCACAAGCACGGGCTCTCGGGTTTGCGCGGGCGCCCGCGTAGCGTGCGGCTTGCGTCGGACGCGCGAATCATGCGACCACAAGTGGATGATCTCCACGCGGCATCGCTTCGCTTTCACGAGTGACAACCCGACGACCACGATCGTCGCGCCGGAGGTGTCGACTGTCTTGACAAACTCGGCCGAGGAACTCGCGGGCTGGGTGTTTCCGCTCCTGAGCGTCGAGCTCGACGGACGCAGATTTCCGTGGGTGTACACGCAGATGTACGGGCGAAACGCCGACGGTTCACCGCTCGTGCTGCGGTTTGTCGAAGACGGTGCGTTGTTTCGCATCGCTGATCGATCGCTTGACGATGTGCGCGCTTTTCATGCCGCCTGTGGACTCGATCAGACGCAACCCCCGCGGAGTTGGCTTCGCCGCTACTTGGATTGGGTCGACATCGAGGTCGACCGAGTGGACCTGCAACCTGCGGAAAACGAGCGGAAGTGGGTTTGGATTGAACGCATTCAGGCCGAACTGCGAGGGCATCCATCGGACGCCCGGAAATTGTTTCGAGGTCAAAGCAATATCTACCGCGGTCCGGATCCAATTTGGCTGCAAGATGATCAAACCCCGGTGGATGGCGGCGGCGCGCGGATGGAGTTTTTGGGTCAGGTGGACGCGAGCCGGTTGACCGACGACGCCGCCGATTCGAATCACTATTTATTCTGGTCATCGAACGACCGCACGCTGGCGCAAGTGACGCAGCTCAGCTGACCGGTCATTTTTGACAAACGACCAAGTCGAAGCGGGCCCACGCATCATCGAGACGTGGACAAACCACTTCGTCCACGACGCGGACCAAAGCGGTGTACGGATAAAACCACGGCGGCCGACCGAGTTTTTGAAGGGCTTTGAACACGCCGCTCGTATCACCGCCGAATTCGGCGAGCTTCGTGTACACGCTGAGCGACTGCAAAAAGGTCTTTTCTCGGCCGCGATGATCGATGACGTGAAACCCTGTCGATTCGAAGGCGGCGATGTTGTTTCGAGGTGATTCGTACCCGACGTGACCGTCGCCATCGATGAAGAGCTTGTTGTAAAGGGGCCGATCCTGATTTTTGAATTTGGCGATCAATGGATTGTCCGTCTCGACGTCATAAAGAAAAACCATTTTTCCGCCCGGTTTCAAAATGCGTCGGCATTCGCGCAACATGGCCGGTTTGATTTCGGGTGGAATGTGTTCCCAGAAGAAGGAACTGACGACGGCGTCGACGGATTCATCCGGGAGCGGAATGCATTTTGCGGCATCGGCTTGGACACGCCACGAATACCCCTGCAAATTTTTCAATGACGAAAACGATACGTCGCAACCAATCATTGTATAACGCTGAGCAAAGTAACGTACGCCCGCGGCGCAACCGAGCTCAACGACGACGGACCCTTCCGGAACATAATGGCGAACGGTCCACGGATAACCATTACGAATGAGCCACAACGGCCAAACGTGCCAAGGTTTTTCGCTGCGCGGGACGTAATTGACGATGTCGAGATACGCCCCCTCGTAAAATTCGTCGGTCTTTTCGAGCAAACGCAGGACGCCGTCATCGATGGGATACGTGCGACCACACGAAGCGCAGGTGCATTGATCGTACTTCGATGAATCAAGCGGCGCTCGACATTCGGGACAAACGAATGACACGGTCATCTTGGCTGGGTCTCCGGAGGTCGAGCATACGCCATGAACGCCGAAGAGCAAGCGTGGTCAAACGATTCCGTGCATATCGATATGGCGCCATCGTGAAAAGCCCGTGCTCGAAAATACCGATACGCCCACCGGACTCGGAGAAGGATCTGAGCTAGGATGAATGCAGCAGCCCGTGTCGCCGGAAACTCGGGTAAGGGGGACGAATGTCGGTGGAATCTACGTCGAATTCGTCGTGGGAGGACGAACCGTCCGAATTGCCCGTAGCCATTGGGGATGTGCTCGACGGAAAATACAGAATCGTTCGAGTGCTGGGAAAAGGCGGGATGGGCGTGGTGATGGCGGCGGTGCACGTGCAGCTCGGGCATCGCATTGCGCTGAAATTCCTGACGCGCGCGGGAGCTCATAACGAGGAAGCATTGGCGCGATTCGCGCTCGAAGCGAAAGCGGCGGCGCTCATGCGCAGTGAACATGCGACGCGCATTTTGGACATCGGGCGACTTGCACGTGGTGAGCCGTATATGGTGCTGGAAATGCTCGAAGGCGCCGATCTCGGGGCGCTCGTGATGCGACGGGGGCCTATGCCCATGACAAACGCCGTCACGTATGTGCTCGAAGCGTGCGAAGCGCTGGCCGAAGCACATGCTTTGGGCATCGTGCATCGGGATCTAAAACCCGACAATTTATTCCTCGCAACGCGTCCGGACGGGACGCAAATCATCAAAGTGCTGGATTTTGGCATTTCCAAGTTTTCGTCACGATTGGATGACAAACTCGGAAAAGTACCGCCATTGACGACGACGACCGCCATTCTCGGGTCGCCCGTTTATATGTCGCCCGAGCAATTGAAATCCACGCGGGACGTCGATCATCGCACGGATATTTGGTCGATCGGCATCGTTTTGTACGAACTCATCGCCGGACAACCTCCTTTTCCTTGGCGCAACATGGCCGAGCTGTCGGCCGCCATTCTCAAAGACAAACCCGAACCGCTCGGGGCGGTCGTTCCATCCATTCCACCGGAATTCGAACGGGTCATCGCGCGCTGTTTGGAGAAGAATCCGAGCGACCGCTACGACAATATCGCCGAACTGGCCTGGGCATTGGTTCCTTTTGGAGGACCGACGGCGATTCATTCCGCCGAACGGGCGTCCGAATTGCTGGCCCAAGCGTCGAATCCAGCGGCATTACAGGACACTAGCATCGATGAACGGGACAAACGAGCCGACATCCAAACCCGAAATGCCTCGTCGGACCCAATTTCTCTGAGGTTCGTGGCTTTGCCCGCGAATACGACCGACTTGGCGGAAGAAACCGCGGCGACGAAAGAACTGCGCACGCTGCGCCGTTCGTGGATCTCACCGGCCTTGAAGACGAGTTCCGTGGGTATTGTTTGCGTATTGCTCGTGCTCGCATTCCTGGCCAATCGGTATCTTGGAAACGCAATGGGTACGTCCGGCGACATCGTACCGGCCCGTCGTGGAATCGCTCATGCCTTGTCCATTACGCCTACGCCGGTCGTGTCCACACCGGACAAACCCGAGCTTGCGCCGGAGGCCGAGGTCAAAAAGGCGCCCCTTCAGGCGACGAGCGCAAACGTTTCGGAGGCCAAACCTAAAGCTTCGGCGGTGGGACGACGAAAACCACCTCGCGTGCAAACGTCTCCGGCTCCGCGACAAACGGAGCCCAATCCCTACGCGGATCGAGAATAGCGGGGACGCGTATGAAAACCACGCCCGGTCGACAACGCACGAGAATGGAAATGGTTGGGTTTGTCTCGGCCATTCTTTGTGTCATGTCCGGTCGACCCGATACGGCGCTGGCGCAAACACGGCCCTCGAGTCAGGAATACGAACGGCGCGCCGCTGCGGAGGCTCTCTTCGATGAAGCCAAAGCCTTGATGTCGGCGCAGCGTTTTACCGAAGCGTGTCCGAAATTCGCCGCGAGCCAAGCGATGGATCCCGCCGTGGGCACCATGCTGAACCTGGGTGATTGTCTTGAAAAACTAGGCCGGACCGCGAGCGCGTGGGCCGAGTTTCGAGCAGCGGCGGCGGCGGCGCGGACCAAAGGACAAACCGAGCGGGCAGAGGTTGCTCGAAAACGTGCCGATGCAATCGAACCGAGACTCGTGCGTTTGTCCGTTGTCGTGCCCGACGGAACGAGCGAGAATGTGGATATTCGTAAAAATGGCACATCGTTGACGCGCGGATCCTGGGGGGTGGCCCTGCCCGTCGATCCGGGTCG
This sequence comes from uncultured Polyangium sp., assembly GCA_964435055.1. GTDB lineage: Bacteria > Myxococcota_A > Polyangia > Polyangiales > Polyangiaceae > Polyangium. The sequence continues at coordinate 8,893 of CAYSYX010000104.1, forward strand.
ATACGTCATTGATGCGCGCGTTTCGGGGAAGCAAGTTTATCGTACGGAGGTTGACGTTCCAGACAAACCCGGAAGCATCATCACGCTCGCAATTCCTCTATTGAGTGATTCGACGCTCACACGGCGCCAAGTGCAGCGAGGATTTACGATTACATTCGGTGCGCTGAGCATCGCATCGCTCGTCACGGGCGGCGTGCTGGGAGCCGCGGCGATTGCGCGTCAATCGCAATCGACCGGGCATTGCATCGAGGGCAATCTTTGTGACGCGACCGGCGTGGCGTATCGACAGGACGCGCTCGCGCTCGGCAATGGTTCGACCGCATTATTTGCGACCGGCGCGGCCTTGGGCATCGGCACGCTCATACTTCACCTGACGACCCCTCCGAACATCCCCCCCACGAAAATAGGATTCGGCGCCATGTCTTCGGGCGCCGGGCTCATCGTGGGAGGCGCATTTTGAGATTGAACAATAACCGAAATAAACGACGAACATCGATTTGTGCTTTCTTGATCATCACCCCTTTGGCTTGCAATTCGGTCGCCGGAATCGAAGCGGGTCGGCTTGGATTGTGCGCGGATGGGACGCGTATGGTCTCGACAAACTGTGAAGAATCCGGCGGAGCGGGAGGCGGGGGGGCCTCGAGCAGCGCGGCCGGCGCATCGAGCAGCGGTGGAGGCGGCGCAACGTGCGCCCCGCCGTGGCAACATCCCATTGGCGGCCGCTGTTACTTACAAGAATACACGTTGCGTGACTGGGCATCCGCGGAACAGCGGTGTGTGGATCTCGGCGGGCACTTGGTGGCGATGGATTCAGCCGCCGAACTTGGCGAGCTCGCCGAATGGATCGGCGCCGAGGTTTGGATTGGTGCAACAGACGTAGCCCACGAAGGAACATTTGTCTGGACCAACGGGCAACCTTGGTCGTTCGATACGTGGAAGGATGGGTTGCCGTTGGATCCGAGCGGCAATCGTGACTGCGTCGCGTTGACGACATCGTTTGGAAACCAGCCGGTCTTCGAGTCCCGAATGTGCTCGGAAAAGCGGCCGTACGTGTGTGAGAGTGCCCCCGCCAATCCCTGAATCGTTAACTTTCTTGGCTCTCGGGTCCGAATGATGCGATGGTGCGGTTCATCATGCGCATCGCCCTCATGTTTTTCGCCGTTACGCTCGCTTTGCCCCTTGGTTGCGGTGGAGCGCAGTCTTCGCCGGCCGACTCGGGTTGGTCGGACGAACTCGCCGATCCCTCGATGCAGCCTACGGAATGGAGCGAGAATCCAGAGCGGAAATCAGCGGATGGTCCGACACCGATCACTGCGCCGCCTGCGACACAACCGACTGAAATGCGGGTTCGTCATGACCTCATGATGGCCAAGGAAGCTCCGCACAACGCCAATTGTTCATGTTTGTCGATTCTCGTCGCGGATGGTCCCACCGATTCGCGTTTGCAGTGGATCGACGCGCCTCCAAAGCTCGAGACGGACGTTGCCGTCGTGGTTATGAGCAGCAAAGGGATTGCATGTCCGGGTTTGCCCGCGGATACCACGGAGCGACCGAGCATTTCGGGCGTGGAGCGAGACGGGGCTGATGTGGTCATTATCGTGGAAAACTTGGCGGCGGGAAAACCCGTGGCTTCGGGAGCCGTCATTCCCAAACCGGGTCCGGGTGGATCGGTGTATGTCAAACCCAAGGGTCCGAAAGTGCTTTATGGCCGTCCCATGCCGGGCAATCCTGCCGGCAATGGTCGGTGCAAAGTCCGTTGACGATCTCCATTGTTACCCAGCGGGGCATAGGGCACATTTTCTTATCCGCGCTTGACGAAACAGCAGCGGAGTGCTGATTTGGCCGGATGCTAAAAACATCTCCGATCCGTTTCATTTTTCCCGCAATCCTCTTAATGGGTTGCACTCAAGACTTCGACCAATTCACCCCTCCGGGCAACGGTGGCGCCGGCGGAATGTCAACCGGCAGCTCGAGCAGCAGCACCAGCACGAGCAGCAGCTCGTCGAGTTCCGGTGCGCCATGCGGTGGAATGCAATGCCCCGCGGGCGCGACGTGCATCGATAACCTTTGTCAATGCCCTCAAGGCCAGGTTGCATGCACGGATACGTGCACGGACATTTCGTCCGATGCAAACAATTGCGGCATGTGTGGCAAATCGTGCGGCAGCGGCGGCGTATGCGTGTCGGGACAATGCACCTGCAGCGCAGGAGCGATCACGTGCAACAACGTGTGCACCAACGTGAGTTCAGATCCGACAAACTGCGGCATGTGCGGGAACAAATGCGATGCGACGTTCGGAACGTGCGCCGGCGGAAATTGTGGCTGCTCCGACCCGGGTTTGACCCCGTGCGGCAACAGCGATACATGCACGAACCTCGATAACGATCCACGCAATTGCGGCGGCTGCGCGAAAGAATGCACGGGCGACGGAGCCTTTTGCAAAGCCGGAACGTGTGACTGCGCGCCCGGCTTGACGAAAGTCGGCAATAGCTGCGTCGATCTTCAAACCGACCCGAACAATTGCGGAATGCCCCAGAAAACTTGTAATGGTGGCACACAGCAATGCGCGGGCGGTCAATGCATTGACACTTGTCCGGACGGAACGAAGAATTGCAGCGATGCCTGCGTCAACACCGACACGAGCATTCTTCATTGCGGGCAATGCGGCAACGCTTGTAACAACGACGAAGTCTGCGTCGGTGGTTCATGCAGGAATTGGCGTGTCGCGCGTGGATGTAATGCATGTCCCTGCCCGCTTTGCACGGACATGAACATGACCTGCTGCACGTATCCGGGAGCCGCAAATGTCATTGCTTGCGTGGAAGGAATGACCTGCCCGCAATGAGGCGAAAACTCAGGCCTGCGTTTCTGCTTTTTCCAGATGATCCCCGTGCAGTTCCCGCAATTTGGTCTTGAGGAACTTGCCGGTTGACGTGCGCGGAATCTGACTCATGAAAATATAATCGTCCGGGAGCCAGAATTTGGCGAATTTCGGTTCGAGGTGCGCCCGCAGCTCGTCCGTCGTGACGGTTTTACCTTCTTTCACCACGATCGCCGCCAATGGACGTTCCGACCATTTGGCGTGCCGAGCTGCAAACACGGCCGCTTCGAGCACCGCCGGATGGCTCATCAGCGCATTTTCCAGCGCCACCGAGCTGATCCATTCACCGCCGGACTTGATGACGTCTTTCGATCGATCCGTAATGCGCAAATAGCCCTCGGAATCGATCGTCACGACATCGCCCGTTTTGAACCAACCATCGGCGGTAAAACGATCCGGCCCTTCGCCGCTGAAATACGAAGACGCAACCCACGGTCCACGCACCTCCAGTTCGCCCATGGTTTCCCCATCCCAAGGCAATACCTTGCCGTCTTCGCTCACGTGACGTTGTTCGACGAAAGGAACCGCATACCCTTGCGAAGCACGAATCGGCAATGTCTCGGCAGGCGTTTTGTCCGACAATCCATTTTTCACGCGCGCCAACGTCCCGAGCGGGTTTGTCTCCGTCATTCCCCACGCATGGGTCACATCGAGGTTGTGACGGGATTTGAAGCCGTCGATCATCGCCGGCGGAGCCGCCGCACCACCAATCACCATGGACCGAACGGTCTGCAAATCCCATTTGCCGGGGTTCTGGTCGAGCAATTGGAGAATGCCGAGCCAAATCGTCGGAACGCCCGCCGCAAGGGTGACCCGTTCGGCGTGCATCAAATCGAGCAGGCTGGGAGGGTCGAGGTGCGGGCCGGGAAAAACGATTTTCGCGCCGACAGCCACTGCGGAAAACGGAAGCCCCCATGCAGCCGCGTGAAACATGGGAACGACGGGCAAAAGCGTATCGGCTTCACGCACGCCGATCGTATCGGTCATGCAAGAAACGAGGGTATGCAACGTCGTCGATCGATGACTGTACACGACACCTTTCGGATTGCCCGTCGTTCCCGAGGTGTAACAAATCATCGCCGCCGAATCTTCGTCGAGCGCCGGGAAATCGTATTCGTCTTTTTCAGGCGCCAACAATTGCTCATAATCGAGCTCGCTCCCGGCTTCACCTTCGGGCGCCGGTAAATCAGGGACGACAATGACGTGCCGGACCGAACGCACCTGGTCGGCGAATTTTCGCCACAATGGCAAAAGACTACGATCGACGATAACGATTTTGTCTTCGGCGTGATTCGCAATGTACCCGAGCTCATTGGGGTGCAAGCGCAAATTGAGCGTATGCACGACCGCGCCGATGGCGGGAACCCCGAAATATGCTTCGAGGTGCGGCTGATGATTCCAACAAAGCGTCGCGACACGATCACCGGGTTTGACACCGAGCCGGACGAGCGCATGCGCGAGTTTGCACGTGCGACGATAAAAATCCGCGTACGTCGAGCGCTGCAAGCTTTTGTCGGGGCGACGGGTCACGATTTCGGAACGACCGAAAAACGTCCGCGCACGCGTGAGAAAATGCGTGAGCGTCAGGGGAAAGTCCATCATGCGGCCCGCGAGCATTCGATTTCTCCTTCCGGTGATTGACCCGAACGTATGGCCCTCGAATGGGTTGTCCGGGACGATGGGCTCGCATGCTACACGACTGCTTTGACGTTGTGGCGATTTTCTTCAACAGGCGGGATGGACGCGTTGCTCAGAATCCAATGACGGAGAGCGTCGCCACAGACCGAAGCCCGGCGCCTCCACGCACATCGAATTTACGCACGGAGTTGTCCAGATGAACCTCCACCACACCCTTGGCCGATTCGAGACCTCCGGTGACGAGGACGCGATAGGTGCCATCCAATGCCGACGGCAAAGCTATCCATGACGAACCCGAACGACCCGAACCGGGCGTCGCCGGGGTCATGACTCGTCCGGTCGGATCCAGCAACACGACGCGGGGACAACCTTCGACGCCTTCGGGACACGTAATGGCCACGGAAAGACGCTCGCCGGCGGGATGCCCCGGATCGTAGGTCGGCAACGTCGACCGTTCGAGTGCGTCGCGCAAAACGGTGATCCGTTTGCTCGGGTTTTTTACGGCACTCAGTTCATTGACGACTTGCAAACGTTCACCAAAGAGGCGACCACGACAACGCATTGCTTCCGCGAGCATGTCTTGATCGTTCGGACGTAATTCGGAAATGGATCGCCAATGCGCACACGCTCGAGTTTCATCGCCAATGGCTTCATAAGCCCGCGCCGCTCGTTTGTGCATATCCGCATTCGAGGGCTCGATATCGATCTGCGTATCGATTTCCGAAACGGCAAGAGCCTGTTTGTCCAGGGCAGCGGCCGAACGCGCCAAGAGTTCGTGCGGCATGGTGCGATCCGGATCCATCGTGACGTACGAGCTCGCTTCGCGGAATGCTTCGTCGAATCGACCGCGGGTGAGGAGTCCATTGATGAGCGCTTCCCGGGCACGACGGCTTTCTTTCGATTCGTCGGCGTTTTTCTGGAGTTTGGCAAGGCTGTCGCTCGAATCCGTACGCCACTTTTCATCCGCGCCACCGATGGTCGAATTCATCCCCCATTTGCGATGAATTCCCCACGCCATGCCGCCACCACCTTCGCCCGGTGAGAACATGATGGGATAAGTCACCGTCACGATGCCGCCTTCGGGCTGCGGGAAAGACAATCCCCAGAAAGCTCGCATGACGCAACTGACAACGCCGTTGTCCGGCATATCCGACCCGCCATTGCTCACGGATGACACGGCACCAGCGCGGTCGATGACGAAACGGACGGTGACTCGACCCTGCAAATTGAAATTGTTGCGCAATCCGTTTTCGTAACACAATCGGAATCGACCGAAGTTTTGCCGGACAATCCGCTGAATGACCTCCGGCGGCAAACGCCCGCTGACGCTCGTGGCGCCCATGCGTACCTTGGGCGGATCCGACCGATGCGAACCGCTCAATCGGCCATGTCCCGCGCCAAACCCTTCGCCGGAACCAAGTCCCATGCCAAACCCTTGACCACCACCACCTTGACCCACCCCCGACAAACCGAGACCGCCGGCGCCAAACGCATCACCGATCGAATCTTTGAACAATGGCGCGCCGCCCACTTCCGCCGCGGACGACAATTGATCCTTGCCTTGCGTCCGCGGAATGCCAAACGCGGCGAACATACGGTCATTTTCGAGCACGATGAGCGACGTATGGCGGCTCATGACGTGATGCTTGATCGATTGCGCAATGATTTCTTTCGTCGCTTCCGCATCACCACGCCGTTCGAGTTGTTCGATATGGGCCGTGGCCCAACGACGCGCCAGCATCCGGCGGTTTTCCGCCGGAGCGCTCGAAATGGCCAAAGCTCGGCTGAACGTCGCCGTTTGTCCGTCGATTTGCCCCGTGAGTCGAATGGTTTCTCGTTCCGAACCCGTGGCATTCGCGAGTTTTCCCACGACGACGATTTCTTCGCCCGCCCGAAGCGCAGGCAGAACGCTGGGAATCACGTCGACGAATCCGGACGGCAGCTCGAGCTTCGCGCCCATGAGCAATGGTTTGTCCAGGCTCTTCGCGATATCGCGAGCTCGCTTGCCCGGACGCTCGCCTGTGGCAAATCGTTCGTACGACGCGGAGAGGTTTTCGGCCAGGCCCATGAAGACGACTTCATCGATCGAGGGTCCCGCACCGATAAAGCGCAATTCGGGTCGTTTTTCCTGGAGAAACGGACGAACCCGCCCCGCAATCGTCTCGACCTTCATTTCGCCCGCAGAAGGAGTTCCGTCGCCGAGGTACACGATTTGCCCCTTGTGTGCTTCGGTCAATCGTTGCGCGGCGCTTGTCAAGGCAAACGACACGTCGCTGGAACCCGACACGGTATGTTCACGCATCAAGCGTTGCGCTTCCGCAATCGATTCCGTTGATTTCTGCGCCAGCCCGCGCTCGGGATACGCAACGCAATCGCTGTCGCACAAAAGAACGGCAAAACGCTCGTCATCCTCGAGCCCGCGGAGAATTTCTTTGGCCACGGCCATTTCGGAGGCGTATCCGGACTCCGTCATTCCATGGCTCGTATCGAGCACGATTACTTTTTCGGTGCGTTTGACGGGCGATGATTGATCGGCGGCCGCGGGTACGGGAATACGTACCGAGAAAAACCCATCCCCGGACGAACCTTCGACGGCGACCGGAACCTGGTCCGACGTCGGGCGCGGATAATCGATTTGGAAATCGCCTTCGGGAGTAAATCCTGTCGCGCCGAAATCCGCATACATGCGTCCATTTTCCGTACGCATCGTGGCGGCGTGACCCGTGATTTTCGCTTCGGCGGCATTGGCTCCGACGTCTTCGACCACCAGATGCAATCGGAAGTCATCCATTTTGACGGCGCGATCCGGACCCAACGAAAGCGGATATGTATAACGCACACGACCGTCGACGATGGGCAACACTTCGTCGTACGCAATCAAGACTTTGCGCGATTTATGCGCGGGCATGGGGAAAATCTTGAGCGAGAAGGAGCTGCCGCGTTTCCATTCGAGCAACGCGGGATCACGCGGACGAACCACATCGTCGACGATGCCTTGAAAGATGCGTGCGGCGCGGTCTTTCTCGACCATTTCGCCGAGCACGAGCTCGTCTTCAACCCAGAGACCCAGCTTGGACAAACTTGCGGCGGGAGGAATGGGAAAAACGTAGCGCCCCTCGAGAACCAGGTCGGTATCGTTGGCGAATTCTTCCTCGATTTCGGTGCGCGCGAATCCGTCGCGAATGGTCACGCGCACGTCGTGCGTACGCAAGCGAATGCCGGGAACGACGGTATTCGTTGCGGGTCGTCGTCCGGTGATGGTTCCAAAACCTTGCGCCGTCGCCGGAACGGACGTGTCCTCTTCTTCTACGATTTCCGGAGACTCGAGGGGTTTGGATTTTTGAGCGGATTGGTTTGGCTCGGTTGAACCATTCGTGGGATTGGTCGGCTCCGATTCGTCGGAATTGCCGATGCACGCGGAAACTTGGAGCAAACAGGCGAGCGTCGACGCCGAAACCAGAATACGGGAACGTTTCATGGGAGCCTTCCTCGGGAACGGACGAGGTCAATACGATCCGCCACGCAACAGATACCGATGGTGGCGGAATGTTCCCGGGAAGTTCGAGGGGCGAGGAGATCGCGAAGAATGCCTACAGATTCGTCGCGGTGACGGTGTACTGATCACACGTCGGGGCATCACCGAACTTGCGGTAGATGCGGACGAAAACGGACGTGACGTGGGGCGTATTGTCGGAGCAGCAGCCCGGGCCGGGAACATATTTGTTTTCGAATTGCTCCCAAACGAGGACGTTCGAGCCGTTTTCGTTCGGGGTGGTTCCGGTCGTCGAACACGCGGCAATGGTGGTGCAGCTCGTCAACACATCCATGGCATATTGCCCGCCGGGATTGACCGTGAGTTCAACCTTGGGATGGTAAGGTTGCCCGATGGGTCGATCCGCGAAAGTGACTTGAACCCAGTCGCTCCCGTTCGCGGTCTCGATCTTGCCGCTCAAGGTCGTCGTTACGCCCACCGCGACGTTTGTCGAGGTCGCGGCCACACACGTATTGGCATACGTGTCGGTCAGGCATTCGCAGCCATTGCCGGCATTTCCGTCGATATTGGCGCGACCGGCTTGACACGAAGTAACTGTGCAAGTGCCAATGGGGCAGGTCCAAGTCGAAACCCCGCCTGCGCCGGGGTTTTGCGCGGGACAGGTCACATTGGGATCCGTTTCATCAAGCTGTCCGTCGCAATCGTTATCGAGGTTGTCGCAAATCTCGGATGTGGGATTGAGATTGCGGTTGCACACGAGAGCACCGCTCGTACACGCGGTCGTACCCGCCGCGCAAATGCCCGATTGGCCGGTGTTGCATGCAACTCCACCGCCGGGATTGCCATTGTCGACGCTGCCATTGCAATCGTTATCGAATCCGTCGCACACTTCCGTGCTCGGATTTTGATTTCGATTGCACACGAGCATACCCATCGAGCACGCCGTCGTACCGGCGGCACAAATGCCCGATTGGCCCGTGTTGCATGCTACGCCGCCGCCAGGGTTGCCGTTATCAGCCGTCCCGTTGCAATCGTTATCAAGGCCATCGCAAGCTTCGGTCGTCGGAAACACCGTTTGCGTACAAACGATCGCCCCGGACGAACAAGCGGTGACGCCGGCGCCGCACAATCCCGGCAAACCGTTATTACAAGACACACCGCCGCCGGGATTGCCTTCATCGATGGAGCCGTCGCAATCGTTGTCGATGCCGTCACAGATCTCGGCGGAGGGGTTGTTGTTGCGATTGCAGACAATCGCGCCGGCCGTACAGGCCGTCGTTCCAGCCGCGCAAACACCTTGTTGACCGGTATTGCAAGCGACGCCGCCGCCCGGATTGCCATTGTCGACGGAACCATTGCAATCGTTATCCAAGCCGTCACAGACTTCCGTCGACGATTGCGTATTTTGGTTGCAGACCACCGAGCCGTTCGTGCACGACGTCGTTCCGGCCGAACAAACACCAAGATTGCCGGTGTTGCACGCTGCGCCGCCGCCGGGATTGCCGTTATCGACGACGCCATTGCAATCGTTGTCCAATCCGTCACACGTTTCCGCGCTGGGATTCGTATTGCGATTGCAAACGACGGAGCCGGCCGTGCACGACGTCGTGCCCGGAGCACACACGCCGAGTTGTCCCGTATTGCACGCCATATTGCCGCCTGGATTGCCGTTATCGACGGCACCATTGCAATCGTTGTCCAATCCGTCGCACACTTCCGTCGACGATTGCGTCGTTTGGCTGCACGCGATCGATCCATTCGTGCAGACCTTCGTTCCCGCAGCGCAAACGCCGCTCAAACCGGTCGTGCACGGGTCACCCACCGTAGCGGGATTGTTATCGACGGCGCCATTGCAATCGTTGTCCAATCCATCACAGACTTCAGCGCTGGGATTCGTATTGCGATTGCACACGATCGCACCGCTCGTACATGACGTGGTTCCCGGAGCGCATGCGCCAAGTTGCCCCGTATTGCACGCCATATTGCCGCCGGGATTGCCGTTATCGACGGCGCCATTGCAATCGTTGTCCAACCCGTCGCACTGCTCCGCGGATGATTGCGTCGTTTGGCTGCACGAAATCATTCCATTCGTGCAAACCTTCGTTCCCGCAGCGCAAACGCCATTCAAACCGGTGGTGCAAGGGTCACCCACGGTGGCGGGACTGTCGTCGACGGCGCCATCGCAATCGTTATCGAGGTTATCACAAACCTCGGACGAAGGATTGACATTGCGGTTGCACACGAGCATTCCATTCGTGCAAGCCCGCGTTCCCGGCGAACAAACGCCCGGTTGACCCGTGGTACACGATGTGCCGACTTGTTGCGCGTTGTCGTCGACCATGCCGTCGCAATCGTTGTCGAGGCCGTCGCAAAGCTCGACGTTGGGCAATGTATTTTGATTGCAAACAATTTGCCCGCTCACGCAGCTCGTACTGCCCGCCGCGCAAATACCCAAGTTCCCCGTATTGCAGTTTTGCCCGCCGCCGGGATTACCTTCGTCCGCTTGACCGTCGCAATCGTTATCCAATCCGTCGCAGACCTCCATCGAGGCCATCGTGTCGGATACGCACACGAGCATTCCATTCGTACACGCACGCGTGCCCGGAGCACAAACGCCCGGGGAAGTGGTTGTACATGCCGTACCGACCTGCGCGGGATTGTCGTCGACCATGCCGTCGCAATCGTTGTCAAACCCATCGCAGACTTCGGCGGATGATTGCGTCGTTTGAGCACAAACGATTTGTCCACCGGTGCATTGCAGTAAGCCCGCAGCGCAAACGCCAAGGTTGCCGGTCATGCATTGACCACCGCCGCCGGGATTGCCATTGTCGACGGCGCCGTTGCAATCGTTGTCGATCCCGTCGCAGAGCTCGGCCGTGGGCATTCCGGGAACGCACGTATTGGTTTGACCATTGGTACAGGCCGCGACGGTCGCGGCGCAGGCGCCGACGCCACATGAAACGGTGCCGAGGTCTTCGTCGACGCCGATATCGCAATCGTTATCGATTCCGTCGCAAACTTCGGTTTGCGGATTTCCGGGCACGCAGGTTTGCGGTTTGCCCCCCGAGCAATTGTCGACCATGACGTGACAAGCTCCAACGCCGCACACGGAAACGCCGAGCTCTTCGTCGGTGCTCATATCGCAATCGTCGTCGAGACCATTGCAGGTTTCAGGACTGGGGACGACAGCGCCCATACACGACGTCCACATCCCATTGACGCACGTTTGGGTACCGGCTTTGCACACGCCGATGTTTTCAGTTCCGTTTGGCCCGGTATAACAGGATTGCTCCTGCCCGTCGATACACGAGCAACCTTCGTCGACTTCACCATTGCAATTGTCATCGGTACCGTCACACGCTTCTTTGGGTGACGGAGCCAGCGGAACGCACGTATTCGTCATTCCTTTGAAACAAGCGTCGACCGTTACCTGACAGGCCCCGATGCCGCACGTGATCGTGCCAAACCCTTCGTCGAGGTTGCCGTCGCAATTGTCATCGAGGCCATTACAAACCTCGGCACTTGGTAAAACCTGGCCTTCGCACGCGCCGAACGTACCCGTCACATCACAAGTTTGCGTACCGGCCAAACACACGCCGATGCCGGCCGTGGTCGGATCACCCTCGTAACAAGGCTGTTTGTCCCCATCGATGCACAAGCAACCTTCATCGACTTCCTTGTCACAATCGTTGTCGATGCCGTCGCATAACTCGGCCGTACAGCCTATCCCGCCCGCACCGCCCGTTCCGGCCATTCCACCGGCCCCGGCAAACCCACCCATTCCACCGGCACCGGCCGTTCCGCCATTGCCTCCGCCGCCTTTCCCGGCCGAACCACCCGTCTCGCCACCACTGCTGCTACTCGAGCTGCTCGTGCCACTCGCCCCCGTCGTTGTTGTTTGCGGACCATCGCCGCAGCCAACGACTGCAGCCCCGGAACTCAACACGATCGATGCCAAAGTGATGATCGCGATTCTTGATATTCGGCGCATGACAATGCCTCTTCCCGCAAGGACAAAAGATTTCCCATGATTGCAGAATCACGGCGAAATCGCCATAGCGGCGATAATTTCGCAACCACATTTCCTCGGCGCCGCGTGCGAGAAATCGTCGACCGGCTCACGCAAACGCGAAATCATCGTCCATCACCCAAGCCGCGCATCGTGCTTTCACGCGCCGGGCAACACGAGTACACCTTTGCGATGCATCCCGCTGCGCGTTCCGCAGAGGAGACAAGACCCACGACGAAAACGTGGAACGGGATGAGCGGCGACGACAGGCGATGGAGGAGCGCACGAGATGAGCGACGGCGAAGGGAAAGCGAAGCTGCTCGGTAGCGCTCCAAGCGGCTCGAAGAAACGGCCCGTCACGGAAGTGATCGATGACTCGATAGGCCCATCCCTGCGTCGCATCCGCAAGCTCCGCGTCGTGATCGTGGATGTTCCCGAAGCGCGCGATGTGGGAACGACCCGCATTTTTGCGCAAGACGAAGTCCGCATCGGTTCGAGCCCCGATGTCGATGTGACCCTGCGCGATGCCGCCGTCTCGCGTGAACATCTCGCCGTACGCCTTGGTCCGCACGGTTTTTCTCTCACGGATACCGGTTCGACAAACGGCACTTTCGTCGGGGATTTGCGCGTCGAACAAATCTCTTTCGTCGAAGATGTCTTGATCCGCCTCGGCAACAGCGTCGTTCGCCTCGAGCCGCTCGCGGAGACCGTCGAGCAGGAGATCTCGCCACGCGCACGCTTCGGACGCATGCTCGGAAGAAGCCCGTCGATGCGCGAGATGTTCGCGCTGCTCGAACGTGTCGCTTCGACCGATCTCACGGTGCTTTTGGAAGGCGAAACAGGCACGGGCAAAGAGCTCGCCGCCGAAGGTCTGCACGAAGCCAGCGCGCGAACCGGAGCGTTTGTCACGGTCAATTGCGGCGCGATTCCGCGCGAGCTGCTGGAAAGTGAGCTCTTCGGGCACGAACGAGGCGCCTTCACGGGCGCCGTGCGCGAACGTCAAGGCGCGTTTGTCGCGGCGGATCGAGGCACGCTTTTCCTCGACGAAATCGGCGAACTTCCGCTCGACATGCAGGCCAAGCTGCTCCGAGCGCTCGAACGGCGCGAAGTCAAAGCCGTCGGCTCGGATCGTTCACGTTCGGTCGATGTGCGCATCGTAGCCGCGACAAACCGATCCCTGCTGCGTGAAGTCGAAGCTCAAAGGTTCCGCCAAGATCTCTATTACCGCCTGGCCGTCGTTGTCGTTCGCGTACCGCCGCTGCGCACGCGGCTCGAAGATCTGCGGCTGCTCGTCGATCATGTACAAGACGAACTCGCGCGAAGGCGTGCCGCAACGGGTTTGCCCCCGTTCGCGCACCTCGATGAAACCGCGTATGCGATGCTCGCGCGTTACGATTTTCCCGGAAACGTCCGCGAACTGCGCAACATCGTGGAACGTTGGATCGTGCTCGGACCCTTCGCCGCGCCGGGAGAGCCGGTCGTTTCGGCACGCAACGGCGAACGGCCCGTGGTTCAGCCTTCGCCGGCGGAGAGTTCGCCCCGTGAAACCTCGAGCGGCGCCGTCGATGCGTCGCTCTTGAAGTTGCCCTACCACGAGGCCAAAGAAGCTTGGAACGAACGCTTCGAACGCGCGTATGTCGAAGCGATCCTCGTGCAATCCGGAGGCAACGTGTCACGCGCGGCCCGGGAAGCAGGCGTGGATCGACGACACTTGCAGCGTTTGATGGCCAGGTTTGGGATCAAAGCAGTCGGCGAATGACAACCGATGGGAGGGGCGATGAGCGACACACGCGTTCTGTTGGCGGGAGCAACAGGGGCCATCGGTTTCGAGGTGCTGCGGCTGTTGCGCGAGAAAAACTTTTTCGTGCGCACATTGTCGCGTAGTCCCAAAAACGCCGATCGAATCCGATCCCTATCGAGCGACGTGGTACTCGCCGACGCCACCGATGCCCGAAGCACGGCCCCGTGACGCCACACCCCAAGCAGCACCGACGACAGAAAGTACAGAAACTGGAGATTTTGCTCCGGCGAGTGACCCGGATCGAACAAGTTCTGACCGTCGTCGCTACCGAGACTGACGTTGACGTGCTTGCCCGACCCGTTGACCCCGGCAAACGGCTTTTCGCCGAGCAGCACCGCCAGATCGTGCCGTTCACCGACTTTTTTCATCACTTCCATCAGAAGCTGGTTGTGATCGGCTGCGACGTTGGCAGGCTCGTAAATTGGTGCCAGCTCAAACTGGTTGGGGGCGACTTCGTTGTGGCGCGTCTTCGCTGGAATCCCGAGCCGGAACAGCTCCAGCTCCAAGTCCTGCATAAAGCGCAGCACGCGCTCTTTGATCGCGCCAAAGTAGTGGTCTTCCAGTTCCTGACCTTTGGGTGGCCGGGCGCCTTGCAGCGTGCGGTTACAAAACATCAGGTCGGGACGCGCCTTGTACAGCTCCAAATCGACCAAGAAATATTCCTGCTCGGCCCCGCACTGGGCCGTCACCACCGCGCCATCTTGGCCAAACAGCGACAGCGCCTGCGCCGCCTGCTGTCCGACGAAATCCATCGCGCGCAAAAGCGGCACATTGTGATCGAGCGCTTCGCCGTGGTAGCCGATAAACGCCGGCGGACTGCACAGCGTCTTGCCGAGCTGCCCCGCCAT
>CAYSYX010000105.1:0-23546 GCA_964435055.1 uncultured Polyangium sp.
GTCGAGGTGCTTCCCGGCAAGCGAGCCGCCGAGTTCTCCCGTGACAAAGAGGGCATCGCCGGCCTTCGCGCCAGAGCGCAGCACAGCCTTGCCTTTCGCCACGTTCCCAATCAGCGCGATGGAGAGGAACATCCGTTCCGGGCTGGTGGTTGTTTCACCGCCGACGATGGCAACGCCGTGTTCTTTCGCCAGCGCGCCCATGCCGGCGTAAATCTTATCAACGATTGCAACGTCGTAGTTTTTGGGCAGTCCCAACGTCACGAGCGCCGCGTCCGGCGCGCCCGCCATCGCAGCGATGTCGCTCAGGCAACGGGCGAGCGCTTTGCGCCCGACTTTTTCCGGTGGCGTTTCCTTGGTGAAGTGGATGCCTTCGACGACGGCGTCGGTTTTGAACAACAGGTCACGGTCCGCTCCGCCGTCGAGCAAGTCGTCACGGTTGACCATCGTCATCACGACGTACTGGAGAGACAAACGAGCGATCGCTCGCGCCACGTGCTCCGGTTCGCGCGTATCGACAAACCCTCGCGGATTGCCGGTCGTCACCGCGCAAAAGCGACATCCGCGCGTGCACACGTCGCCCAGGAGCATCACCGTCGCCGTGCCTTCACGCCAACACTCGCCGACGTTCGGACACCGCGCCTCTTCACACACCGTGTGCAAATCCAGCTGCCGGAACGTGTGCTTCAGGTGTTGGTACGTCTCTCCGCCGGGAGCACGAACCTTGAGCCATTCGGGCTTGGGAGCGAATCGACCGGGAACCGTGGTGGACATGCCCTTCGTTTGGTCCGACTACGGCGCTGAAGCAAGACCGATGTCACTCGGCACGTGCTCACCACGCTCCGTGAAGATCGCCGTGATGAGCGATGCAGGCGTTACATCGAACGCCGGATGCCGAACGGGCACGTCGGGAGGCACGAGAACTGTCGATCCAACACGAGCGACTTCGTCACGACTGCGCTCTTCGATCACGATGGCGTCGCCTGTTTCCGTGTGCAGATCGACCGTCGTCCAAGGCGCCGCGACGTAAAACGGAATCCCGTGGTGTTTGGCAAGACAAGCCAAGCCGTACGTGCCGATCTTGTTCGCCACGTCCCCGTTTTTCGCGATGCGATCCGCCCCGACCACGACCCCCGTGACCTCGCCGCGCTTCATGTAATACGCGGCCATCGAATCCGTGATGACCTCGACAGGGATTCCATCGGCATGCAGTTCCCACGCGGTCAAACGCGCGCCTTGCAAGTACGGACGCGTTTCATCCGCCAGCACGCGCACGCGCTTTCCATCTTCTTTCACCGCTCGAATCACTCCCAGCGCCGTGCCGTAACCACCCGTCGCCAAAGCTCCGGCGTTGCAATGCGTGAGGATCGTCGAACCATCGGGAAAACGTTTCGCGCCGATCGCACCCATGCGTTTGCACGCGCGAACATCGTCTTCGTGAATCTTGCGCGCCAAGAACGCCAAGTAGGACAAACGGTTGTCGATCGGATCGAGCTGTTGCGTCTCCGCCGCGGAAAACATCCGCTTGGCCGCCCAAAATAAGTTCACCGCCGTAGGACGTGCCGCCATGAGCGTCTTCGCGGCCGCCAGCATCCCGTCGACGTAGTCCTGCGTCGATGCATCGCGCAACGCCCGTGCCGCGAGCACCATCCCGTACGCCGCCGAAATACCGATCGCCGGCGCCCCTCGCACCACCATCGTGCGAATCGCATCCGCCACTTCCCGGAGCGTCGTCAGCGTGACGTACACCTCGCGCGTCGGCAGTTCGCGCTGATCCATCATGAACACACGATCGTTTGTCTGGGCCAGTTCGACCGCGGAATAGCCGGCACCCGAAAGACTTCGGGCTGGAGTCCAAGGCGGATGGATCTCGCTCATGAAAGATCTCCCGTTCAGTTTGTCTCTTTGTAATCCGATCGCGTCAGCTCGAGGCGCCCGCGAATTTCTTCCGCCACGGTGCCCAAGTCATCCGCAGCATCGGCTTTGCGTCCATCCAAATACGCCCGAAGGCCGTCAATCGCCACGAGCGCCAAGCTCGCGTTGATCCCCTTGTTCGACAACGCCTCGATCACGTCGCCGTTCTTCAAGAGGTCCTCGAGTTCGTCCAGGACATTGCTCACTTCCCGACTGGGGTCCAATTGGAAGGTTTGTCCAAGCGGTACCCGACGATCGTCATCGTCGTCCGAGCTCCCCATGGCTCAGCTCCTCTTGTCGGTCGTCGATGTCATCGTGGGCAAACCCGAGAAGGGGAAGTGCGGCGGTTCGCATCCGGGAACGCACTGGTACTTGGAGAAATCCGTCACGCCGTCGGCACGCAGGACCTCTTCATCGATCCACGCTTTGCCCGGTCGCGCCGAAGGCTCCTTCGTGATGATCGCGAGCGTTGCGTCCGCCAAGATGTCCGCCTTGCGCCACAACTCGGGGCTACCCATGCCGAAGTTGATCGTCGCGTAACTCTCCACGCCCGTGGCCGGCCAAAGCGCGTTGGCCGTCACGTTGTGCGGTTTCGCTTCTTCGGCGATCGCGAGGGCGATCATTGTCATGCCAAACTTCGACACCGCGTACGCACCGTGATGCGCACAAGCCTGAGCGTCGACCGGAGGCGACATCGTCACGATGTGTCCCCACTTCTGCTCGATCATCTTCGGCAGCGCGGCTTGCGACAACGCGAACGTCGCCCGCACGTTGATGCCCATCACGAGGTCGAACTTCTTCAGCGGCGTCGCCGTCACATCGGCCCACCACAAAGCGCCCGCGTTGTTCACGAGCACATCGAGCCGCCCGAAGTGCGCGATCGCCTTGTTGACCGCCGCTTCACACGCCTCGCCGTCCCGCACGTCCAGCTTGATCGGCAACGCCTTGCGTCCCAGCGCTTCCACCTCGGCAGCGACGCTGTGGATCGTCCCGGGCAAACGAGGGTTTGTCTCGACGTCCGTCTTCGCGGCGACGACGATGTCCGCACCTTCACGTGCACAAGCAAGCGCGATGGCTCGACCGATACCGCGTGAAGCTCCCGTGATGAAAACGACTCTGTCCTTCAGGCGCATGCATCGGTCCATACAGCACGCATTGGAGGTCTGCGACTGAATTCATGACGCCGTAAACGTCACATCTTCACACGCGGCCCTTGCTGCGTTTGCGCGTGCCTTCGACGATGCGGTCAGGGTTGCGTGGCGGCTTCGCCGTCGCGTCGAGCGCTCCCAGCAAACGCGAGGCTTCGGCGTTCTTCAGGTTCGCTTTGCGCAAAGCGGCGATCATGTTGCGGACGACTTCGCGCGTCTCGGGGCGCTGCTTCGAGGTTTGTCGCTCCACCCAATCGATCACTTCGCCAAACCGCGCCGCCATCACCGCCACTTGCGTCGGCATGGCTTCGCGCAACGAACGCAACCCTTGTGAACGTTCCGCCGCGCGGGGTGATTCATCCGCCAAGACAAACGCTTCGTCGAGCCGCGCCAAAAGTTCGTCCGCGGAGCGAAGTTTGTCCAAGACCTGCCGATCGGACAACGCTTCGAGCACGACGTGCGCATGCAGGTAACCATCGGTCCATGCCGCGAACTCGGGGAGCACGTCGTCACCTTTGGCGAGCATGACGTCGCGAACGGCGGAGACGACACCGATGCGCACGAGATGCCGTGGTTCACCGGCAAGATCGTGCAGCTGCTCCATCGCCTTGCGCGTGTCCACGCCGGCAAGCGCGCGTTGCGCGAGCACCTGTGCGCCCACGATGAGCGGATACTCGCTCGTGTGCCCAAGAAGCGCGCGGGCCAGGCCGTCGGCGCGACCGCGACGGGACGCGATCGCCAAACCCACGACGCGGGCAAAGTCCAAATTCGGCTTCGTTCCGGGCAGGTTCGAGCGCCGATCCAAAACGTCGAGCAGCTCGATCAACGAACCGGTCGTCAGCGCAGTATCGATTGCCGCTTCGAGGCGGCTGGGTTTGTCCGCGTTGTCCGCGGGAAGGTTTTTTCTTGTAGCCACGAATTTAGAAGCCGATGGTGGCACCGACCTCGGGCGCGAGCACGAAGGTCGTGACAGGAAGCGTCACCCCGATCCGCACACCGAGGTTCAACGCGAGCATGTCGGTCACCGCGTACTGCAATCCGCCACCCACCGAAACGAATCCCTGACCCGCTTGCTTGATCGCCGTGAGCTTCTGCACGCGCGGTTCGATGGTCGTGCGACTGGGATCGGTCGGCTTCGTGCACGGGCTGTCCGGATTGTCGACCTGCGCGGCGCCACATGCCGTCCCGTCTTCGAGCACTTCCACCGTCACGCCCGAATCGATCTGCGCCAAACCTCCGGAGACCATGACAAACGGTCGCGCTCCGAGGTGTTCGAAAGGCTTCTTCACGAAGTAATACGCACCGCGCACTTCTGCATGAACCGGCAAGAACGATGCCGATTCCGCGCTCGCCGTTCGGAAAGCAAAACCTACCCGCACGCCCGCCATGATGTTGTCGAGGATCAACCGATCATAACCCGCCACGAGGCGCAGGGTTCCAAGAGCCAAACCCGCGTTGACGTTGTTGGCGACGCCGAGCTTCGGCACCCCGACGTAACGACTGCCGTCCTCGCGCACGCAGACGAAGTGCTGGTCGCCTTGTTGCGTCGGTTCACAGACGTTCTCGCCCGAGAAGATGGAGATATCCGGCGCGAAACCAAGCGAGACGTAGTTGCGCTTCGGTCCTTTGGGTTCTTCGGTCTTGTCGTCGATCTTCGCCGTGCATTCGCCGTTCGTACAAACAAACCCGCCGTTGCACTGGTTGTCGTCCAGGCATTGCTTGGGGCCCGCTTCGACCGCGACACACATCTCCGGCGGGGCAAACCCCGGCCAGCTCGGCGGATTGCCGTCGATCTTCGTCTTGATCTTCGTCACGAGCGGCGCGTTGCGCGAACCCACACCCGTGATGATCGCGCCGTCGCCGTCCGTCACCGTCACGTGGTACTTGAATTCACCTTCGCTTTTGAGCTCCAAACACGGGACGTTGATGCCGAAGCCTTGTTCACCGACGCGCTTGAGGATCAGCGTTTTCCAATCCGCCGCGCCCGGGGCCAAGTACGTCACGGTCACTTTTTTCGCGTCGTCCAGAAGCTCCGGCACGAGCTCCACGTAGAGCGGCAGCGGCGTGTTCAAGCGTTGTTCGGCCGGCGTTGCATGCGACAAACCTTGGCCGTTCGGCGCCGGCGGCCCCGATGGAGCTGCCGGACCATCCAGCTTCAACTGCTTGCGCGCTTCACCAAACGCATAGTTGACTTCACTCGAACGCAAATCCTCCGCAGGCTTCGCCTCCTTGTCGATCTGAAGCGCCTCGACGAACACTTCGCGCGCGTCGTCGAGTTGCTTCTTGCCACCGGCAAGCACGATGCCGAGCGACACCAAACCCCGAGCCTTCAGCGCCGGCGTGCACTGCTTGTCGCCGCACGCTTCGAGCGCCGCGCGGAGCTTCTTCTCCGCTTTGTCGAAGTTTGTCTCGAGGTAATCGACGTCCATCGCGGTCGTGATCGCCTTTTCGAGCTGAGCGTCCTTGGGCGCAGCCGCTTGCGCGAGTGAAGAAAAAGCCAGCGAGGCCAGTGTCAAAAGGACAAACGGTGCGCGATGTAATGGCACAGAAGGTAATGCTTGATTCCGCATGAGGGGTCGCACTCTACATTAGCGTCATGTCGAGTCGGAACGGTGGATCGACCGAGCAGCATAACGCGCGATTTCGTGTGCAGTGTTCGAGGCTACAGCCGTAACAGTCGCCGACCGTTTCATCATGCGGTAAAGGGCCCTCGTGCATGCGCCCGAGAAACCCGAGCACATAAGCCGCGCTCGACGCGATGAGCAACTCGTCGCGTCTCACGGCGCCACAGCCCTTGCCGAGCGTCTCATGGCTGCGGGAGCTTCCGCTTCGACCGCTCGAGTGACCGCGGGCAAAGTCGTCCGCCACGTGTTTGCAAAGGTGGGACGGCCGGCGTGGAACGTCGAAACGTTCGGCGCTCTCGGCATCGGCGCCTGGGCGCATGAAACCTTGCTCGCGATGGACCCCATGCCCGCGCTCGCCATCGAACACGAAGCCCCCGCGGAAGACGGCACGATTCGCTTGCTGCTTCGGGCCCGTGACGGGGCGTTGATCGAATCGGTCCTCATTCCGGGCCCGGGACGAACGACGTTGTGTGTGTCGAGCCAAGTGGGTTGCGCACGCGCATGTTCGTTTTGCGAAACCGGGACGCATGGATTCAGTCGCCAGTTATCGGCCGGCGAAATCGTCGATCAAGTTCGTTTGGCGCGAGAACTCTGGGCGCGGCAGAAAGACAAACCCCCCCTGTGCAACTTGGTCTTCATGGGCATGGGCGAACCCTTCGACAACTTGACGGAAGTGCTGCGCGCCCTCGATCTGCTCACCGATGAACGCGCGTTCTCGTTCGCCCCCTCGCGCGTGACCGTCAGCACGGTGGGCGTCGTCGATAAATTGGAAACTTTTTTTACCGGTTGTCGTGCCGAACTCGCCGTCAGCCTCAACGCTCCCGACGACGAACGCAGGCGCCTCATCATGCCCGTCAACGTTCGGTTTCCCTTGGAAATGCTGCGTGAGGCCCTGTTGAAATACCTCCCCAAAGGGCGTCGAGTATTGTTGGAGTACGTACTATTCGATCACTTCAACGACGCCCCCGAAGACGCCGACCTCGTCGCCGCCTGGACCCGCGGAATTCGTTGTCGTGTCAACGTAATTCCATGCAATCCAGGTCCTGACCCCAAATTACGGCCGCCGTCGCCCGAGCGATTGGATGCTTTTGTGGCGCGTTTGTCCGAGCATCGCGTCACGACGCTCGTGCGGCGCCCCAGAGGTCGGGATGTTGGTGGAGCTTGCGGTCAACTGGCCGGGGCGCGACGATTGAAATTAATTGATTCTGCATTGTCAGAATTCAAGCGGTGAACGTGCGCCCTTGGTGCGGCGCAGTTCAATTCGAGTTCTTGTCCGATTTCTGTCATCCCGTGGGCTGAATTGGAAATCAAAGATACGCCGCATTGACACCACCAAGTTGTTGCGTGGTCCCTTGATTTCTCGCTGTTTTTCTACAATCCTTGCGACCGTTCGGGCGGGGTCCACAATCGAACGGCATTGCATGACGCAATAGCCATCGTCCAACCTCGTGTCGAAACGCTCAAGTCATGTCTGACAGTCAAACCATGCGCCCCGGCGATTCTGCTTCTCGGGGGTTTTCGGGGCCGCCCGTCGCGCTCGAACCGGGCGTGGTCGTTGCCAATACGTACCGAATCGAATCCGAGCTTGGACGTGGGGGCATGGGAATCGTCTACCGAGCGCGAGATGTTTGGCTGGACAGACCAGTCGCGCTCAAGCTCATCATGCCGACCTGGGACGGTGATGCCAGCGCCGAGCAAAGGTTGCACCACGAAGCAAAAGTTCTAGCCGCTCTGCGCAACCAGCACGTGGTTCAGGTGTACGCTTTCGGTCGTCATGGGCCGTCGTTTTTCTTCGCGATGGAGTTTCTGAACGGCCGGCCGCTCGATGCAATTTTGCAGGACTACACGATGCGTCAGAGCCTTCTGCCGCAACATCGCGCTGTGACGATCATCGGCCGTATCGCTGAAGGTCTCGATGCCGCGCATGAACAAGGCTTGGTTCATCGCGACGTCAAACCCGCCAACATCGTCATCGAAGAAGACACGGGCCGCCCGGTGCTCATCGACTTCGGCTTGGCCGTGCAAAAGGATGAAGTCGATCTCGAAACGATCGAAGGAACACCCGCGTACATGTCTCCCGAGCAAGCCGGGCTTGGCCTCGATGGTGCTCCGGTCGATCGGTGGAGCGACACGTATGCGTTGGGTTGTGTTGCGTTCGAGCTGATCACGGGTCGTGCGCCGTATGTGGAGCGCGACGTCGTGCGGTTGCTTCACGCGCACCAATTGATGCCCGTACCCAAAGCTTCGTCGCTCGCTCCGGAGCTCGAGCCGTTCGACGCTATTTTTGAACGTGTTCTCGCCAAAGATCCTCACGCGCGATACCCGAGTTGCGGGGCGTTTGCCCGGGACCTCGTACGCGTAGCCGCGCCCAAAATGCACTCGACGCCGCCTCCCACGAGCATCCGGCCCGTGATGGATTCGGAGGTCCCCGCGATTCGTGTGCTCACCGTCGACGACGATCCGATGTTCGGCAAGTTCGCCGCGAAGGCCGCCGAGCTCGCGCTCCGGGGCAAACCCGTGCGGATTCAAGTGGCCAAGTCGGGCATGGATGCGCTGGCCCGTGCCCGCGTCGAACCACCGGACCTCGTCCTCCTCGACCTCGACATGCCCGGTCTCGACGGCATCGAAACGTTGTCGTACCTGCGTTCGATCCCGAAAGCCGAACAAGCTCGCGTCGTCGTTTTGAGTGGTCGACTCGGACCGCAAGAGCGATGGAAATTTGCTGTTCTCGGTGTCCGCGAATTCGTTGCCAAGCCGATCGATTTTCGTCGCCTCATCACGACGATCGAGAACATCGTCGAACGTGCCGGTTGGCTCGCCGGTAAGTAACCGTTGCGACGACGGCGTTCAAGCTTGTCCGGGAACACGAGGACAAACAATTCAATGATGAACGAACGTTCGCCGTGTGGAGCGCGACGGCGCAAACCGATGTGAAATCGTATGGTTTGTCCGGCCTAAGCGGTTGATTTTTTCAGCGCCGATTCGGCCGCCGACAGCGCTCGCTCGATCTCCGGCCAACCTTGGTCCGGGGGCAACCATCCGGCTTGAATTCCGAGCAACCCGTCTTCCATCAGACCCGCTTGTTCGCTGATGTCGGTAAAACGGTACGAACCCGAAGTACCTTTGAGCGCGTGCGCTTTGGAAATGGCTGAACGCAAATCTTCGGGGGTTCCGCTTTGTTTTGCCGTAGCCACGGCAAGCGAGAGCGCACCAAGGAGATCGGGCAGTTCCGCAAAATATTCTTTGCGCAGTTCTTCAAGGGCCGCGCGGATTTCGTCGTCTTTCGTCGTCGTCATCGTGAATGCTCGAATGGGCTCAACATACATCGTCTACGATTCTGTCAAAAGATTGACTTGCATTATGCGAATCAAAGCGGAGGTGGGCGGCGTGAGCTGCCTGGAGGGCTGCGGAGAAGCTCCCGTACATGCCGCGAAAACTCGGATTCCGAGATCCGCGACTTCGTCAAAAACCGAGTGATTCCCAGGCGTAACGATTCACGGTCGTTGTCGGACAGATCCCGTCCCGTGTACACGATGAGCGGCAAACTTCGTAGTCGATCGCGTCGTAACGTTGCTACGAACGCATAACCGTCGGTACGTGGCAAGCCGACATCCAACACCACCAGGTCCGGTGCGGATGCACGCGCAAGACGAACACCTTCATCGCCGGTTGAAGCCAAAACCACTTCCGCGCCCTGAGTTTCCAACTGTCGGGCCAAAAGATTGCGGAAAGACGGGTCGTCTTCGATGACCAAAATCCGCGGCCGCGTTTTGTCATGTAAAACCCAATGCAAGATATTGGCCAATCGCGCCATATCGAATGGTTTTACCAGCCAATCCACAAGCGTCGGGGAACTCGCCACGGCGGGATCCCGCTCCGCCGCCGATAAGATGACGACGGGTATCTGCCGATTCGGCCAATGAACGTGCAGGTGCTCCAAAACATCGTGCCCGGATCCATCCGGCAACATCATGTCGAGCACGATGGCGGAAATCGTCGCATTGGACGACACGAGCCGCTGCGCCTCGGCCACCGTCGCCGCGTGCATGAGCTGGTAACCTTCGTGTTCGAGCTGCCGTCGAAATGCCCGGGCCACGACGGGATCGTCCTCGACGATCAAAATCGTCCGCCCGTTGGTCGCCGAATTCGGGACAAACGATTCCGTCATCGGTAACTCGAACCAAAATGTGCTGCCTCGACCAACCTCGGATTGCACCCCGATCGTTCCGCCGTGTTGCTCGACAATGGCTTTGCTGATGGCCAATCCGAGCCCCGTGCCGCCTTTGCTGCGGCGATCACTGCCGTCGAGCTGCTGGAACCGATTGAACAGCCGCAATTTGTCGTGTTCGGCAATGCCCGGTCCTTCGTCGCTGATCTCGAAACGCACGTTTCCGGACGGTAGGGTTTTGACCTCCAAACGTATCTGTCCTCCCGCCGGGGAGAACTTGATGGCGTTCGACAAGAGGTTCGTTAGGACCTGCACCAACCGATCCTCGTCAGCCCCGACCTCGCGAAGCCCTCGCACGCTGCTGCTGATCGTGACATTCGCCGCCACGGCCAACGGTCGCATCTGCTCCAAGACCGACGTCAACACTTGGGTCACATTGAGCGGCGCGATGCGCAGATCGAGCTGTCCCGCATCGATCTTGTCGAGGTCGAGGATATCGTTGATCAGCCGAACCAACCGTTCGGTGTTCGACATGGCGATGCCGAGCAGTTCCATTGCGGAGTCGGGCAGTGGTTCCGTCGCGGCCCCGGTGAGCAGGCCGAGCGATCCGCGGATCGACGTGAGCGGAGTGCGCAGTTCGTGCGAAACAGTCGAGACAAACTCGTCTTTCAGTCGTTCGACGGCTTTTCGTTGCGAAACATCCTCCAAGGCGACTCCGACAAACCGCCCGGGCAACGGGAAGACCAAGATCGAAATGTACGTGCCTGCCGCTTCGATGTCTTCGATACGCGTTGCCGAGTGCGTGCGATGCACCTGCGTGACGATGTCCGGCAAGTTGACGTTCGTGAGCAAGCGAGGCAGAGCGCTCCATGAGCTTCCAATGGCGATTTCGCCCAGCAGCGCGAGCATTCGGTCCGCCGCACCATTTTTGGCGACGAGGCGGTAGTTCGATTCGTCCTGACCGTCGCCTTCCCACACGAGCAACCCGATCTGCACATGCTCGACGACGTTTGCGTACAGACGAACTCGCTCTTCGCTCTCGCGCTGCTCGGTGACGTTTTGAAAGATCCCGCGCGTGGCGATGAGTTTGTCATTCTCGATGCGCCCCGTCGTGCGCCCATGAAGCTGAACTCGTTTTCCGCTCTTGGTCAGGACGGTGATGTCGAACGGGGGAGGTGTTTCTTTGGCTGCAAGCTGCACCAGAACATGTTTGCAGTGCGGCACGTGCTCGGGAGCGACGACATCGAAGACGGACATCTTCTTTGCTTCATCTGCGGAATAACCAAGCACGTTGCACCACGCTCGGTTGACATAGACAAACCGGCCTTCCGGCGAGACGCTTTGAATGAGGTCGCTTGAATTGTCGAGCAGATCGTCGAGTTGTTCCCACGCGGTTTCGACTTCGCGGGCGCGAATGGTGAGCGCCTGATTGATCCGTTTCAGCCGATTGTTGATCCGCCGCAGGTCGATCTGTGCCGAGGCTTGTCGGGCGAGCGCCCGGAGGTCTTCGAGCTGCGCTTCCGTGAGTTGTCGCGGCACATGATCGATCACACAGAGCGTTCCGATATTGAAGCCGTCTTGTGTCTTGAGCTGCGCTCCGGCGTAAAAACGCACGTTCGGCTCGCCCGTGACCAACGGGTTGTCGAAAAATCGGTCGTCGAGGCCGGCGTCCGGAATGACAAACACGTTCTCTTCCAGAATCGCGTGGGCACAAAACGCAAGGTCCCGCGGTGTCTCCGAGGCCGCGAGACCAACGCTCGATTTGAACCATTGACGATTCGTGTCGATGAGAGAAACGAGCGCGATTGGGACGCCGCAGATGCGCGCGGCCAGCTTGGTGAGGTCGTCGAAGGGGGTTTCGTGCGGCGTATCGAGAAGCGCGGCCTCGCTCAGCGCCGCAAGACGGTCGATTTCATTGGGCGGTATCGGGGCTGACTTCATGCGTTTTGCTCGGAGTTCGTCATGACAACCCGCGTGTGGTGATGGAGTTTTTGTAACTCAATCGCCCACGCCGGACATGATTTGACGAATCTGAGCCGGAAGCGCCATGGGATCAAATGGTTTTGGAATGACTCCAATCGCTCCCGCCGCCAAGTATTTGTCGATTTCGTGTTTTTGGACTTTGGCAGTCATGAATATGACGGGAATCGCTGCCGTGGCTTCGCAGGCCCGCAGCTGAACCAACGTCGCTGGTCCGTCCATTCCGGGCATCATGACGTCGAGCAGAATCAAATCGGGTTTTTCCTGTTCGGCGATGACCAGGGCCTCCGTCCCGCTCGTGGCCAAGACAGCCGTCCATTTTCCAACGCCTTTGAGGCTCAATTCCCCAATGCGGCGAATATGAGGTTCATCGTCGACGAGCAATACTTTGGAAATGGTCTTCACGGTGGAACCTTGACATGATTTCCACGAACGCGCCGATTGCGTCCGTGGTGACGACTGCGGCCATCTGACGACCACCAAATCGGCTGGTGAACGCGTCTTTGGGAAAGGCGCGTCGTTGCTGGAACCTACTTGCCTTTTTCCGTCGGCGACTTCAGGTCGAACGACGGCGGGGATTTCGGATCGCAATCAGGCGGCGGGCCAAACCCGTCCGCATTGAATTCATACTCGACCGAGCCCGTACCCTCCGGTTCGCGTTTGCTCGTGGCTTTGATCGTCACGCGATGGGTACCTTTACGCGCAGGCGTGCAATACGACAACAAATAGAAACGCTTCATGTGCGCTTCGAGTCGCGACGCCATGCGGTCGAACGTCTCTTTCACCTTGGCTCGATCCGTCGCCGTTTCCGTGCCGTTTCGGCCGATTTCGCCAAGGTTTGCCTGGCCAATCTCTTTTTCGGCGCCGACGCCGATGGCAAACATTTCGTAGTTCTCGTACTCGGGCTTGTCCATCTCGGTCTTCATCTCGTCACGCGTCACGCGCGCCGCACGATCCGCGCCGTCCGAGAAGACCACCAGCGTTCCGAACTTGAGCGGGCGCTTGTCCTTGTCGAGCTCTTTCTTGAGCGTCTTGAGCCCTTCGACCACGGCGCCGTTGAGGTTTGTCGAGGGATCCTTGGGTTTGTACTTACGCAACCCTTCGAGACCGCCTTCGACCGAACCCTGCGCTTCGGTGAACGGAACCACCGAATGAATCTCGGGTGCTCCATCGAACGCGTACACGCCGACCTTCTGCGACTTCCCGACACGATCCGCGAACGACTTGGCCGCATCGACCAACGCGTCGGCTTGTCCCGATTCCGTGATGCTGCCGCTCATGTCGACCAGGAGCATCGTGTACATGACGGCGGCGACTTCGGGATTTTGAATCGTTTGCTTGCTCTCGAAGGTCGAGACGACCGAGTCGTCTTCGGAGATTTCGAAGTCCTCGGCGACCAGGCCGCCCACGGGCTTGTCTTTGCCGGCATCGACCGTGAAAAACATCCAGACGTTGTTGGGTTTTTTCTGTGCGGAGTTGATGAGCCGCACGTTGAGCCCTCCGCAGCCGACGACAAACCACGTGACCAAGGCCATCGTGGCCAGCAGAAGCGCGCGAGTGGAGCGTGAAGGGGACGAGACGGAAGGATGAGGGGAGTGGGCAGGTGTGTAGTTCACGATCTGCATTAGGGCAGGATTCGCCGCGTGGTGTCAATTCGTGGGCATCACTTCATGGGGATTGCCGGTCGGGCCTTGTTGCGGGCAGAACGGTTCGTCGCCGGCGCGCGTAGAAAATGTGCAGTTCGCGGGGCGTTTCCGCTACGCTGCGCAGCCATGGCTCGCATTCTGGTCGTCGAGGACTCGTCCGCATTTCGGGCGTTCATTCGTGCGGCCCTCGAGAGTGCACCCGAAATCTTCGGCTCTTGCGCCGCAGAAGATGTCGACGTCGTCGAAGCTGCCAGTGGTTTCGACGCGTTGCGGCTTCTTCCTCGCGGCCAGTACGACCTCGTCATCACCGACATCAACATGCCCGACATCAACGGACTCGAACTCGTCCGTTTCATGCGCGAAAACGAACGTTATCGACAGGTGTGCACCATCATCATCTCGACGCAATCGTCCGAAAAAGATCGGGCCCGAGGTTTGGCGCTTGGAGCTGATGCGTTCCTGGCCAAACCTTTCACCGCCGAAACACTTCGTCACACCATCGCGGCGAATCTCCGAGCATCCGTACCCGTGCCGGGCGCCGACCGTGAGGGATCCCGACCATGATCGACGGTGATCGCGCGCGCGAAGAGTTTTTCTCCGAAGCTCAGGAGATCGTCGAAGGGCTCGGGCGCGACCTGCTCGCCCTCGATGAAGGCCAGAAATCCGGCTCGATCGACCCCGATCTCATCAAAGAGGTTTTTCGCGCCGTACACACCATCAAGGGCCTGGCGGGACTCTTCGGAGCCACGCGTATGGCGACCTTGTCGCACGATCTCGAGTCCATGCTCGATGATCAGCGTCTTGGAAAAATCGACCTGACGCCCACGGTCCTCGATGTGCTCTTCGCGTCCGTTCAGCTGTACGGACGCATCTTGCAGGCGGAAAAAGAAGGCCGCGACCAACCGATGCCCGAGTTCGATGAACTCATGGCGCAGTTGCATCGCGGCACCTCGCCGGGCGCAGCCACAGGCGGCGGACCGATCATCGATCCCAGCTTGCTCGCGGTCTTGACCGAATACGAAGAGCACCGGCTTCGCGCGAACATTTCCCAAGGAAACACGCTGTATCGCCTGCGGGTTCGTTTCCAGCTCGCGACCATCGATCAAGGTCTCGAAGAGCTCAAGACCACCGCCAAACCGCACGGCGAAATCATCACGTACTTGCCCACGGGCGTGGGGGACGATGTCGACTCGATCGAGCTCGATATCCTGATGGCTTCACGCGCCAACGTGGACACGTTGCGTGGCGCGCTCACGCACCTCGGCGTCGACGTGGAGGAGCTGCCGAAAGCTTCGGGGCCCGGCGCGTCGCCGGTTTCGATTCCGCCTCCGCAACCGCAAATTCCGCCCACACCCGCACCGCCGCCCGTCGTCATTTCAAACGCGCGACCGACGCCGATTCCTTCGGCGCCGTTGCCGCACACCGACCTCGATTTGACCGGCGCGCACTTGCCCTACGTCTCGGTTCCACGCCCCGAACCGCGCATCGAGCTCATCGCGCCGCCCATGCCGGTCGCGAAAGTCCAAGAGCTCGGAACCATCAAGAGCGTCGCGCAAACCGTGCGGGTCGACATTCAAAAGCTCGACGACTTGATGAACTCCGTCGCCGACTTGTCGATCGTTCGTGCGGACGTCGAACGCAAGCTCGCCCTGCTCCGAGAATCGCAGACGGATCGCAAACTCAAAGCGGAGATCAAGCAGCTCCAGAACCGTTTTTCCCGGCACCTCGACTCGCTGCGCGAAGGCATCCTCAAGGTGCGCATGGTGCCGCTCAGTCAGGTCTTCGACAAACTCAATCGCATCGCCCGACAGATCAGCCGCGAAGCCGGAAAACAGGTCAATCCGGTCATCACCGGCAAGGACACCGAGGTCGACAAACTCACGATCGAAGAGCTCAGCGATCCGCTCATGCACATGATGCGCAACGCGATCGATCACGGCATCGAGTTGCCCAAGGAGCGGGAAGCGGCGAACAAACCCGTGATCGGCACGATCGCCATCAACGCCTTCCAGAAAGGCAACCACGTCGTCATCGAAATCGAAGACGACGGTCGCGGCATCGATACCGAACGACTGCTCGAAAAGGCCATCGCCAAAGGCATCGTGCAACAAGACGAAGCGCGCACGATGAGCCGTCGAGACATCCTGAACCTCATCTTCGTACCGGGTTTGTCCACGAAAGCCGTCGTCAGTGAGATCAGCGGTCGAGGCGTCGGGATGGATGTTGTCCGGACGAACATCTCCAAGCTGGGCGGCGTCATCGACGTGCAGAGCGAGCCGGGCATCAACACGAAGTTCACGGTCACGCTTCCGATCACGCAGGCGATCATCAACGCGCTCATCGTCAAAGTGGCCGATCAGCAGTACGCGATACCGCTCGCGAGCGTGCAGGACGTCGGCAATTTGGATGCGGATGCGGTGCTCGTCATCGACGGCCGCGAAGCGGTGAAGTGGCGGCGATCGAACAAGGTCGAGACGCTTCAATTGTGCGATCTTGCGCGTCTGTTCGGCTTGGCCAGACCTCCGGAACCGGCGTTGCCCGAGGCCGTACCTTTCGAACCCGAGGTCAGCGAACGGCGTCCGCCGATGCGCAACGAACAGGTGCGTGGCGAACACACGAGCATGTCGTTTCCGTATCGACCGGCGAGGAATTCCCCCGTGCCCGTACCGGCTCCGAAACGCACCGGCAAGCGTAAGAAACGGGGATACGTCGTCGTCATTTCGCTCGGCTCGACGAATGAATCCAAACGCCTCGGCCTCATCGTCGATGGACTCGTTGGACAACAAAACGTCGTCATCAAGGGCCTTGGTCCGAGCCTCAAGAACGTGGTTGGTTTTACCGGAGCAACCCAGTTGGCCGATCAGCGCATCGCCCTCGTCCTCGACGCTCCCTCCCTCATCGAAGAGATCCTCTCGCACAAGGGTCTCGTTCACGGAGGACCGCATGGCTTCTAACCTCACGCGGCGTGGAGCGTTGCCGAGCATTCCGTCGAACACGACGGTGCGTCGACAAGCGCAGGACCGCGGACCTCGCACGACGTACTTGGCGTTTCGTTTGGCGGAGAACGTCTACGCGGCGCCGTTGTCGTTGATCCGAGAGATCCTCGTGCGTGTGCCGCTCACGCCCGTGCCGCGAGCACATCCGTCGATCATGGGCATCATCAGCAACCGCGGACAGCTCATCACGGTCTTCGATCTGCGTCGCCGACTGCGTTTGACCGAGGGACCCGAGACGAACAAGGGGCGGATCCTCACGACAAACCCGACGGGCGTCGAGCTGATCGGGCTGTACGTCGATGAAGTTTTGCAGACGTATAAATTGTCCGATGCGGAGATCGACTTGTCGGTCGTCTCGTTCGGTGCGGATTCGTCGGGTCACATCGCCGGAATTGCTCGGCCGAACGTCGCGGAAGGTCCCGGCGCAGGGCGCTCGGGCAAACGCGTGGCCGGTGCGTCAAAGGAAGCCTCGGAGATCATCCTGCTCGACTTCAAAGCAATTCTTTCGACATGAAAAGTCTGTCTTTCTAAACTGTATCGAGGCGCTTCATGCCCAACTTTGGCACCACCAATCGTGACCCGCAGAAGAGTCTGGTGTTGTTCGTCGTGGGGGACGTGCATTACGCGATCGGCATCAGCCAAGTTGCGGAGCTCGTCAGTCCGTTGCCCGTGACGCCGTTGCCGCATACGCCGCCGGAGATTTCGGGTGTGGCGGATCATCGCGGCGACGTGATTCCGGTGCTCGACATGCGGGCGCACTTCGCTCTTCCGCCGGTGCCGCCTTCGCGTTCGACGCGATGGATCCTCGTGCACACGGGCGTTCGTTTGGTGGGGTTGGTCGTGGACAAAGTCATCGATGTCATCGGTACGAAATCCGACGACATGCGCCCCGCCGGAGGAGCCGGGCGTGACGTGCGCGGAATTTCCACCGTGACGCATTACGGCGGCGTTCTCGTGTTCATCCTCGACGTCAAACGCTTCACGGACATCGTCGAAGACATCGCCGATATTTTGCCGCCCTACGAAGGATGAGAAGTTTTACGTGACCGTACCGAGCGCCGTCGTCTCCGCAGAACTCATCGCAGCCGCCCTGGAAGCAGCGGATGCCGAAGAACGTCGGCTGGCGACCTCGCTCATCGTCGAACTGCTCTTGCCCGATGCTCTTCCGCTTCTCCTGCGCGCGTTGGGTGATTCCGACTGGCGCGTACGCAAAGAAGCCACGTGTGCCTCACGCGCGTTCGTGCCTGCTCCGGCGCTCGTGAGCGCGCTGATCGCCGCGTTCGAACCCGGTGAAAATGTCGGTCTGCGCAACGCGGCCGTCGACGTGCTCGGCAGTTGTGGAAGTGCGGCGACGGAACCTCTTGCTCACGCCCTCACGCGACTCGATGCCGATGGTCGCAAGCTCGTCGTGCAAGCGCTCGGGGCGACGGCCGATCCGCACGCGTTGACTGTTTTGGCGCGGGCTCTCGGCGATGCCGACTCCAATGTTCGGCACAGCGCGGTTGAAGCGATCTCGCGCCTTGGTCCGCTCGCTCCGGCCGAAGCGCAAAAGCTCCTCCTGCGCAGTCTCGAGAGCCAAGATCCGTTTTGCCAACTCGCCGCGCTCGAAGGGTTGAACGGCCTTGGCGCGGTGGTTCCATGGGACAAACTCGAGCCGCTGCTCGACGACGTGACCCTGAGAACCGCGGCGCTTGCTGCTGCGGCCATCGCGGAAGACACGCGCGCACCGGCGGTGCTCGTACGCGTGCTCGGATCGTTGCGAGGCAGCGCATTTCTGCTGGCGGTTGCGACGCTGGCTCGCCTGTCCGAAGGTCCGCTCTTGCCTTATGTCGCCGAGGCGCTCGAAGCGGCCGTCTCGGATCTGGGCGAACGTTTGCTTCACCTTGCGGCAACGATGAACCTCGAGCCGCAGATTCATCGTGGACATGCTCTCGTCTTGGCCGCGATTGCTTCGGCCAAGGGCGTCGTGGACTTGGCTGCGGGGGTTCTGGAAGACGAACTCCTCGGCGAAGCGGCGGACCGAGCGTTGCGACTCTTGGGCCCCAAGGTTTTACCCGACCTCATCGCGCGAATCGCCCCCGCCGAAGGGCTCGAGCGGCACTCGGCGCATGTTCGCGCGAGCCTCATCGATGCCGCATCGGCGCTCGCGCTTGCGCCGTGTTCGCCCGAGACGTTGTCCGCGTTGCTCGAAGCGTTGCGCCCGGCGGCGAAAGAGAACGAACGTCGCGTCACGACGAGCGCGTTGTGTGCGTTGTCGCGACTTGGGGAAGAAAGCGACCTCGACTTCGTCGCGCAGTTTGTCGGGGCTTCATCCAAGCCCATCGCGCACGCTGCGGAGGCGGCCGTTGCCGGTTTGACGCGACGTTATCCGGCGTCCGCGAGGCGCTTCGCGGACAAACTTGCCGAGCACTTGAACGAAGGGTTCGGCGGTGATGCATGCACGGTCGCCATCATCATGGGGGCGTTGGCTTCGAAGTCGGGTGCGTCGAGACAGACCTTTTCGGCGCATGATCGGTCGCTGTTGATTCGTTGTGCGTCGGCGGAGGATCCGCGTACGCGACGAACCGCGATCGAAGCGTTGGCGGTGGTTGGCGGCGATGATGCGTGGCCGGAGCTCAAGCTGGCCCTCACCGACGACGTGCGGCAGGTGCAAGTGGCCGCGGCTCGAGCCTTGGGGGTCGTCGGATGCCGCGCGTGTTTTCACGAGCCCGGCGAGCATCACGGCGTTTCGTTGGCGTATGTCGTCGACGTGGTCACTCGGTCGTCGGACGTCGAATTGCTGGCCACGATGTTGCGCACGATCGGCGAACATCTCGAGCTCGTCACGGACGAACCTCGGTCTTTGCGCGCAGCGAAGACGGTGTTGTCGGTCCTTGGGCCTCTTGCGCGCGACGCCGACTACATCATTGCGATCGCGGCGGTGGAATCGATCGGGCGAATTCCGCTCACCTTTTCGGGGCGACAAGAAGCATTGGCGGCGGCGCTTCATCATCCTGACGACGCGGTCGTCAAAGCGGCGATGTTGCGGCTCGATACGCTGGGCGCGGCGGGCGTCGATATTCTGCAATGCCTCGATCACGCTTCGTTCGATGTTCGTTCGTTGGCCGCGGAGATCATGGCGACGAGTAAAAATCCCGCATTACGTAAACGATTGGCCGAGCGCACGTCGACCGAAATGGATTCGGACATGCGCGGCACGCTCGAAGTCGCTCTTTCGTCCATTCGACATCGCGGCGAAAGGAGTTCGGGCGCATCGTGATGCGTTTTACCGACGAAATTCGCCTTGCTGCGGATGAATTCCGGCTCCTGCGCGACCTCGTCAATCGCCATTGCGGTATTGTTTTGACGATCGAACAAAGGCCGATCATCGAACGTCGACTTCGCGAACGCTTGAGCATTCACGGATTGCAATCATTTTCGGAATATTATCAATTGCTGCGCTCGCCGGATCACGGCCGGGAAGAACTCGATGAAGCCATCGATATCGTGACCGTGAACGAGACGTATTTTTATCGTGAAGAGTTTCAATTGTCGGCATTGCAAAATGAAATCGTGCCCATTTTACGCAAGCCTCCGCTGAATCGCACCGAGCTCGCCATTTGGAGCGCCGGGTGTTCGACCGGTGAAGAGGTGTATTCGCTCGCCATGCTCGCCGCCGAGGCCGGTTTGGTTGGAGGAACCGATTTGCGCATTTTCGGCAGCGATATTTCTCGGCGTTGCATTGCGCATGCCCGGCGTGGGGTCTACGGTCCCGCGTCGTTTCGAGCATTGCCGGCTTATTTGAGGCGCAAGTATTTCGTCGATCGTCCCGACGGACTCCATGTTTCGGAGGAGCTTCGGCCGTGGTGTCATTTCGGCCATTTGAATTTGCTCGAGCCGGCCAAGGTTTCGGTGGTTGGTCGGGTGGATGTGATTCTGTGTCGAAACGTTCTCATTTATTTTGATGATGCATCGCGTCGGCAGGTCATCGATATGTTTTACGATCGCCTCGTGCCCGGCGGATTTTTGCTTCTTGGTCATTCCGAGTCACTTCTCAATGTGTCGACGGCATTCGAGCTCGTTCACTTGCGTGACGATCTCGTCTATCGCAAACCAGTGTCGGCATCGCGCATCGGTTCGGTGCAAGGTGCCGCAGGTCGGGGCAGCATGAGCTCTCCGTCCCAGAGGTAAGGGTAATACTGTGGTCAAAGCGGGTAGGCTTCGAGTTCTTATTGTCGATGATTCTGCGGCCAATCGTCGGAACATCGCCGATATCCTCGAGAGCAGTGACGAAATCGACGTCATTGGACATGCGGGAGACGGGGAAGAAGCTTTGCGCATGGCGGTGGGTTTGAAACCCGACGCGATCACGCTCGACCTCGAGATGCCGAAAATGGATGGTTTTACCTTCCTGCGGATCTTGATGGCCAAACAGCCGATACCGGTGATCGTCGTGTCGACGTACAGCCACAAGGACAATGTTTTTCGAGCGCTCGAATTGGGGGCGGTGGACTTTGTCGCCAAACCTGCGGGTTCGGCCTCGTCCGACGCCGCATTGCGACGAGAAATTCTGCAAAAGGTTTTACTTGTCCGCTACCTTCGTCCGCTCTCCGTGCCGCTCGTCGCGTCGGTGCCTCAATCACCGCGGCCGGTGGCTCCTCCGCCGACGCCCGTGCCGCCGACGCCCGTCCCCGTCGCGCCGCCGGTCGTTCCGCCCGTGCCCGCATTACCGCCCATGGCCGCGCTCGCCGATCTCTCCGTACCGCGCTCGCCTCCGAACATTGCCGCGCGTTTCATCGTTGGAATCGGTTCGTCCACGGGGGGTCCGACGGCATTGCTCGATATCATCAGTCGATTGCCGGAAAAATATCCGGGGGCCATCGTCATTGCGCAGCACATGCCCGACAAGTTCACGAAAACATTTGCCGAACGTCTGGATCGCAAGAGCGCTTTGCAAGTGACCGAAGCCAAAGACGGCGACCTCGTCACCGCGCGTCGAGCGTTTATTTGTCCCGGCAAACGGTGCATGGAATTGGTGATCACGCCAAACCCCAGCGGCATCGGTTGGAATGAAGTGCGTTTGCGGGTGACCGAACCTTCGCCGCATGATCGTTATGTTCCCAGCGCCGATCGGCTCTTGCGGAGCCTCGGGCCGCTGGGATCTCGCGCGTATGGCGTGATTCTCACCGGAATGGGTGACGACGGCGTGGCCGGAGCTCGCGCGATTCGGGCCGGAGGGGGCACGGTCATTGCCGAGAGCGAAGAAACCGCCGTGGTGTATGGTATGCCGCGCGCCGCCGTACGGGCGGGCGTCGTCAATGAGAGCTTCGCTTTGCCGCAGATCGCCGACTACATCGCCCAGCTTCAGTAAATATCTTTCGTCCAAAAGTTGACCGACGCGCGAGCACGTGTGAGATCATCTGCTCGAGGCCATGCGCTTTTCCAGTTCCGCCCGAGTGTTTGCCTTCACGAGCGTCCTTTTCGCGGCGCTTTTCGCGACTGATCCGGTGTCGGCTCAAGGCGGCGTCAAACCCGCCACCCCGCCCAAAGCCGCTGCAAAGCCCGCGACAAACACCAAACGCCCGGCAAAACCCAAACCTGCACCGGCCAAACCCGCCGCCAAACCTTCCTCCAAATCCGGCGGCAAACCTTCCTCCAAAGCTCCTCCACAAACGCGTAAACCCGGCGAACCTCGCGCTCCCGATGAAAACGCCCGTCGCGTCATTGCCGGCGTCGCTTCGTCCGCGCACACGTCGATCGAAGAATCTCCCGAACTGCGGGCCATTCGTGAAATCGACATGGCTCTTTTCTCCACGGCCCCGAATGCGGGTTCGCCGTGGCCGTCCGAAGAACCTCCGCGTGTCGATCGCGACGCTCCACTGCTCGTTACGTCCGGATTGCCTCCGCAAGCGCCGCTTCCGCCATTGCTTGCCCCTGCGCCGACGAATGATTTGACGTGGCTGCGTAAATTGCAATTGCCGGATATTCCCGTGCGCTGGGATGTGCGCGTGATTCGGTACCTCGAGTTTTACAAGACGAATCCTCGGGGACGGTCGATGGTGGCCGGGTGGGTCAAAAAGAGTGGTCGTTATGGTGCCTTCATTCGCCGAACATTACGCGAGCAAGGCGTACCGGAAGACGTCGTGTGGCTTGCGCTCGTGGAGAGCGGGTTTGACCCGACGATTCATTCTCCCGTCGGAGCGGCCGGGCTTTGGCAATTCATGCCCGAAGGCGCACGAATTTATGGATTGACGGTCGATCGTTGGGTGGACGAACGGCTCGATCCGGAACGAAGCACCATTGCGGCGGCGCGATATCTATCGGATTTGCATCGTCGCTTTGGAAATTGGGAATTGGCGTTCGCCGCGTACAACATGGGGTACGGCGGTCTATTGGCGGCGATTCGCAAATACGGCACGAATGATTTTTGGGAGCTCGGGCGTTTGGAAGCGGGTTTGCCTCTCGAAACGGCGCTGTATGTCCCGAAAATCCTGGCCATGGCGATTGTCGCCAAAAATTGCGCGGTCTTCGGATGCGATGGCGTCGAATTGGATCCGGCCGTGACCTACGATAAAATCACCGTCGGCGCCGGCGTGTCTTTGCGCGTCGTCTCCAATGCGGCGGGAGCCGAACCGGATATCGTCGCGAATTTGAATCCGCAATATCCCGTCGGTCGAACTCCTCCCGCTTCCGGCGGACCGGAAAACCAGGCTACGTACGTCGTGCGCGTTCCCGCGGGAACAGGCCCGGTTGCGGCGAAATCCGTGACCACGTTTGCCCAACGTGAAGACAAACTCGATCGCCACGTCGTGCGTTGGGGCGAATCGATCGAAGACATCGCGGCTTCTTGGAATACCTCGCGAAGCTCCATTTTATCGCTCAATGGATTTCGCTCGGGCGAGCAGGTTCGTCCCGGTACCATCATTCTCGTGCCGGCTCGACCGGCCGGAGCGCGGGTCGAGGTATCCTCGGTAAAGCCGGTCGTCGTCGTTCCGCCGGAGAAATTCTCGTATTCGGACAAGCGGCGCATATTTTATCGCATCGTTGCGGGAGACACGCCGAAAGAAATCGCCGCGGCTTTGTCGGTTTCGCTT
>CAYSYX010000106.1:0-23461 GCA_964435055.1 uncultured Polyangium sp.
GTGTTCGAACGCTTGAGCGCGCACCGCGTCTTGCAGTGCCACGAGGTCGTTCATCATGTCTTCGGCGCGTTGATAACGCTCTTGCGGACGACGCTTGCAACCGCGCATGACGACCGCGGCGAAACCCTGCGCAATGCGATCTTGCCGTCCCGTATCGAGCGGCTGCGCATCCGTCATCAGCTTCGCTCGCGCCAATTCCGTGTCTTGCGCGTCGCCGAAAATGTGTCGCCCCGCGATCGCGCGATAGAGCATCGCGCCGACGGCATACAGATCCGAGGCCGCCGTCACGTCGCGCGAGTTCAAGATCTGCTCGGGCGCCATGTATTCGAGCGTGCCGAGGGCCATGTCCGCTCGAGTGAGGTTTGTCTGTTCCAAATCCTCGCCCGCGCCGGATTCAATACGGCCCATGCCGAAATCCACCACGATGCCGCGCATCTTCCCGTTGGGCTGCGGCTCCATGATGATATTGCCGGGCTTCATATCGCGATGAATGATGTGCGCGCGATGCAAGTCGCAAAGCGCTCCCGCCACATCGCAACCCAGATCGATCGCTTCTTCTACGGTCAATCTGCGCTGATGGAGGATCTTCGAAAGAGGAACTCCTTCGATGTACTCCATCACGAGGACAAGACCGACCTGGGGATCTTCGATGAAGTCGACGACACGAGCGACGTGATCGCTGCGAATACGTCCCAATAGGTTCGCTTCGCGTCGAAACCTTGCGACGACTTCGCGGTCATAGGCCGCAGCGGCAAGCAACGTCTTGATCGCCACTTTCATGCCGATCGCAAGGTGCTCGCCCTGCCAAACCTCGCCCATGCCGCCCGCACCGACCCGTGCGTCGATCCGATACCGACCCGCAATGATTGAGCCCGGAACCAAATCCATTATCAGGCCATCGTAAACGCAATCGCTGCACGAACGGTACAAGATGCGTAATGATCTTGCTTTCAACGCAACGCAGCATCCGGTTGACGCGGAGCCGGTGCTGAAAGTTACGTGATCGTTAGGCGCGTGAATCGCGCAGCGAGCGATCCGGAACGGAGCTCCTGCCGCCGTTCGTCAGAAGAAGGGGCAGGCGCCGACGGAGCACGGCCTTTGTTCTCGAGCGGTTTGTGCAGCGATATCCGGACCTTGGATCGGCGATGCGTTCAGGCGCTTTGCGGGCGAAGCCGAGACGACCGAATAGTCGCCGTTGGCGGGATCGACGAAGAGCCGGGCGATCGGAATCGCGAGCGACTGTTTGTCTTGGCCACTTTCACGCCGCCAAACCTCGAGCGACCGGACGCGATCCCCGACGGAGACGCGTTCCAATACGTTGGCATTGCTCGTCACTCGGAAGGCATCGAGCGCCGTGACGAATTCGAGGCCCACGCGACGTGAATCGGCATGAAGGAGGATGTTGTTCGAAACGACATTCGGGCCGTGACTCAATCGAAGTTGCAATGCATTTCGCGCCAGTTCCGGCATCACCACGGTATTGTTGGTGATGGTCAAACCCTGCGGTCCAAAACGTCCGTCACCGTCGTCCGGCGAATCATCAATGACGCCGTCGGCATCTCCGAACGCGGCGATTCCCGCGCCGGAATTATCGAAAAGAACATTGTCCTTCACGACGGAATCCCACACTCCGTCCAAGTTGATTCCCGACCCGCCGCGACGTCGCTTTTTCGCAATTTTACCGGAACCATTACGGAAAATCAGATTCCCCTCGATGCTGGCCCCGCTGATGATTCCGTCGACCTGCCCCGAATAAAAACTCCGTCCGCTGCGATCCATTTCGGGACGCTCGCGAAAATCGCCATTCACGTGAATCCCCGAGCCGTCGTTGTCGTAAATCAAATTGGCCCGGACGGTCGGCCTGTCGCCACTGTTGGACAAATAAATGCCATGCTCGCGGTGACTGGCGGAAATTTCGTTGCGCTCGATCACCACATCGTCTGCAAAGGAAGTAAATATTCCCCAACGACGATTGTCGTGAAAACGGCCATGACGAACCGTGACGTGATCGCCGTACAAGATCGCCACCGCCGCTCGAGGAGCCTGGCGCGAGGACAAACCATCGATGATGAAATGGCGGGAATTACGAATGACGATCGTATCGCGACAAGCTTTTTTCTCGCATGAAGCCTCGGGCTGCACGACCGCCCCTCGTCCCGTCGCGAAAATCGTTATCGGCAAAGACGCGGTCCCCCGCATTCCATCGGCCACGAAACCTCGATATTCGCCGTCGGCCACGAGCACCGTATCGCCGGGCGCCGTTGCCAAAGCGATTGCCCGCTGTATTTCCCGACAAGGTGCTCGTTCCGTACAATCGTTGATATCGCGTCCACGCGGCGAAACCGCAAATGTCCGACCACTGCGGCTCGGCAGCTTCCGAAACAATGCCGGGCCCCCCGTACCCCCGGCGCGCATGCGCTGCTCGAACACGCCGACTTTTCCGTCAGGCTCGGACGATGCGGCAAATCGCGCGCAAGAGATCAGGCCCAATACCGTCCCGATGAGATACGGTCGCAACGTCATCGCGTCCCCCTTCAATGAGATTCGAGCCGGCTGTTCGGAATCGACTGCGCATGCACAAGTCATCCCAAGAGCGCTCGTATCCAGGGCCATCGACCGGGTCGTACGTCGAGCTGGACGAACCCGAACGTCCGCTGAAGACACGAATTTCGTCAACGGTCAAGCGTGTTTCACCGCCCCCCACGCACCTCGGACGAAGCCCGCGGACGAACGAAACCGCGCGGAAGGTTGACATGTCCACGATGGCGATGCTACGTGCCGAAGTGCTGGATTCTCGGCGCATTGTGGCGTGGTTCGTTCCAAGGCAAACCGTGTCGACACAATGAATGTACTGAAAGACGAACCATTGCGTTGGGTTCAGCATTCCGGGAGAAGAAGCCGTGGCCGGTGAAAAATCGCGACTCCATTACGACTGCTCGAAATGCATTGCATTCTGCTGTTCGATCTACGAGCGGGTCGAAGTCACTGATTTCGACATCAAACGTCTGGCTGCTCATTTCGGAATTTCCGTCGAGGAAGCCACGCGCAAGCACACGACGGTGATGGACGGATCCCGAATCCTCAAGCGCACCAAGGATCCGCTTTTCGGCAAATCTTGTAAATTCCTCCATCCCGAAACGCGCGGCTGCACCATTTACGAAGGCCGCCCCAAAACGTGCCGTGAATATCCGGGCCGCACGCGCTGCGCCTACTACGATACGTTGCGGTTCGAACGCACGATCCAAGACGATCCCACGATCGTCCCCATCGTCCGCCTCGTCTTCCGCAAAACACCGTGAACGCGATCATTCATGCCGCACCGCGGCATTGTCATGATTTGATAACGGTGCATTTCGCCTCCCGCACGTAATCGAATTCGCACAGTTCCGAGTCGCCGAATCGCTCGTGTTTCCCTTGCGAATTGGACCTGCCTCTTCGTACTCTGGAGAAATGGCGAAACTTGATCTGTCTTTCGAATCGGGCGAAACCAGTCTCGAAGTCCGTCACTTCTCGGTCCACG
Organism: uncultured Polyangium sp.; assembly: GCA_964435055.1. Classification (GTDB taxonomy): domain Bacteria; phylum Myxococcota_A; class Polyangia; order Polyangiales; family Polyangiaceae; genus Polyangium. Next base: position 3,521 of record CAYSYX010000106.1, read on the forward strand.
AGGCTCTGTCCACGCCATTTTGCGCCACGATCGTCGCCCGATCCAAACGCGAAGACATTGATCTCGAGTCGCTCGTTGGAAAAGCGGCCGGCTTTTCAGCCACGGGCAATTTGCTGGTGCCTCGCGCTTGGACCGGCGTCGTCTCGCATGCGGAACAAATCGACGTCGAGCCTCCGACCGCCGCGTCGCCGCATGGTTTGTCCACGTACTTGCTGCGTATCGTCCCCACGCTCTGGCTGCTCACGCAGCGCCGCGGCAACCGCATCTTTCAAAAAATGACCATCCCCAAGATCGTCGAAAAAGTCCTCGGCGAATACGGGATCAAGCCGCAATTGAAGCTGACCGAGCCGCACCCCGAACACGAATACCGAGTTCAATACAACGAAACCGATTTTGCATTCCTCAATCGACTGCTCGAAGAAGAAGGCATCTCGTACTGGTTTGGACAAACCATGGGCCAAAAAGGGCTCGTGAGTGAGCTCATTGTCGGCGATGCCCCCACGCGCGGAGATGCTCGTCCGCCCGTCCGCAATGCGGAAAACCCGAATCAACCGGGAAACAACGAGTGGATCTGCCGCGTGCACCTGACGCACGAGGTTCGTCCGGGCGCCGCAATGATTCGCGACTTCGACTTCGAAAAACCCACCTATCTGCTCCGAGGCGAAGCCGACAAGACGAAGAAAGAAGAGTTCTTCGAGCAATACGTCTACGAACACGGCGCATTTACCGACGACAAAGAAGGCAAACGGCGCACGGACATTTTGCTGCAATCGGAACGACGCACCAAACGCCACGTCACGTACGAGGCAAACGCTTTCGATCTCGCGCCGGGCGTGATCTTCAGCATCGACAATCACCCGCGCGACGACCTCGACGCAGGCAAAAAGCTGTTGGTGCTCGAAGCCATTCACGAAGGAACGACCGACGGCGAATGGACACTTTCGGGCGAAGCGGCATTCGCTGATGTTCCTTATCGCCCCGCGCAACGCACGCCTCGACCCAAGATCAACGGCTTGCAAAGTGCGTTTGTCACGGGACCGAAAGGCGAAGAAATCTACACCGATAAATACGGTCGCGTGCGCGTCCAATTTCACTGGGATCGCGACGGAAAATACGACGAACACTCGACCTGTTGGGTGCGCGTGAGCCAAGGATGGGCGGGCGCAGCCTTCGGCATGATGGCGATTCCCCGCATCGGCCAAGAGGTGCTCGTGGGATTCTGGGAAGGTGACCCGGACGAACCCGTGATCGTCGGGCGTCTTTACAACGGCAAAAACCGCGTTCCCTACAAACTGCCCGACGAAAAAACGAAGAGCACGTGGAAGTCGAACAGTTCCCCGACAAACGGCGGCTTCAACGAAATCATGTTCGAAGACAAAGCCGGCAAGGAACTGTTCTTCATGCAGGCGCAACGCGACTTGCAGAAGCTCGTCAAACGCAACGAAACCGAACGAACCGGCGCCAATCGCACGCAGATTGTCGGGGCAAACCGCTCGAGTGTCGTCGGCGCCGTCGATACGACGCTCGTCGGATCCAAGTACACGCTCGTCATGGCCAAACCCAAGGACATGAAGATCGAAGCGATGGGCGAGCCGCAAGTCGACAAGCAAGAAACGATGATCGAAATGGTCGAAGGCAAGATCACCCTGACCACGGGCAAAGCCACGATCGTTCTCGATGGCGCGACGATTTCGCTCAAGGCCGACGGCGACATCAAAGTCAAAGCGGGCGGTGAAGTCGTCATTCACGGCGGACCTTTCGTGAAGATCAACTGCTAGGAGCCAAGCCATGCCGCCTGCCGCGCGAAAAGGTGATCTCACGACCCACGGTGGAGTGCTCGTCGAAGGTTCGCCCGACGTCACAATCGGCGGAATGCCTGCTGCGCGCCTGATGGACAAACACGTTTGTCCGTTGCATGGCCCCGGCCCCGTCACGCAAACATCGTTCACCGTTTTCATCAACAAAGTCGGCGCCGCACGCGTCACGGACGCGTGCACGTGCATGATCCCGTCGACGAGTTTGCCCGGGGCGAACAACCAAAAAGCAGGGCAGTCCGAGTGGAAGTTCAAAGGCGATGGTTCGGGGACGAAAGAAAATAAGTACGGGACCGAAGGAGAAGGGACCGGAAAAACCCTGAAGGAAGCCTTCCGCAAAGCCAACGATCAGGCGCTCGACAAAGCCGCCGATCAGATCATCAACGGCCGAGATCCCAAGGACCAAGCGTGGAAACCGAAGGTCGCGGTCGGCACGAACAAAGAGCTTTGGAGCGCGAGCACGATCCCCAAGGGCGCCGATGGCAAACCCGTCGACAACTACGCGCAGTTTTTTTCCGGTGAAACCAAAGGTTCCCTTTCGGCGAACGCCGAGTTCGAATCCGTAAGGAACATGAAAGCTTCCGCCGGCGGCAAGGCGGAAGCAGAAGGATCGCTCTTCCGCGCCGCCGGAAAAGCCGGTGATGCGCGAGGTTGGGGCGAAGTCTCCGGCGAAGCGAAGGTCCTCACGGCGAAAGCCGACGCAGGCGCAGGCGGACAGTTTGCCGTGAAAGACGGCAAGGTCGACGCGGCGTATGTCGAAGCCGGAGCCGGCGCGGGCGCATCGGTCGTCGAAGGAAAAGTCGAAGGCAAAAAGACGTTCAAACTTCCGTTCGTCAACTGGGGCGTCACGCTCGGCGGCGAAGCATCCGGCGCGCTTCTCACCGCGGAAGCTCGCGCGAGTGCATACGCGGGATATCGAGACGGCAAGTTTCAGATGGGGTTTGGCGCGAAAGTCGGCGCGCTGCTCGCGGGCCTCGGGTTCAAGTTCAACGTTTCGATTGAAAAACTCGACCCACCGGCCGAACCTCCGAAACCTCCGGGCGTTCCAGGCATTGCCGGCATCGATCCCATCGCGATCGGGTGCATGACGGTGCTCGTTGGAGGCGTACCACCGCCGTACATTCCCGGCGCCCCCGCCCCGGACCAACCCCCCGCGGTCATCGTCGACAAGGTCGGTATTCGCAACAAGAGCCAAGCGCTCACGCTCAAAGCTGCCAAGCGTGCCGCTGCGCCCTTTACGCCCATCAAGTGCGATTGGTGAACACGATGGAAACTGGTTCCCACGAGCACGAAGAAGCACCGCTCATCACGAGCGCCGCGTTTGCCGACGCGCTCGATCGTCTCGTGAAGAGCGGTCGATTGTACGCCGCGTTCGATGGATCGGAGACGCCCGAGGTCGCGGAAAAGGCGCGTGAAGCCGGGGATCGACACGCTGTTTGTCTTTACCGACCCCAAGACGACGACGAAGAGCTCGCCGACGTTGCGCCGTATCTCTTTCATCTGACGCCGGAACTTTTTCCGTGGGTGCGCGCGTTGTCGACGGAAGATCCCGCGGCATGCATTTTCGCGCTGGCCGATACGAACCTCGAAGGATTGCGCCGGCATTTCCGAAGGTTTCTCGTGGTGCTTTCACCTGCGGGCACGAAGATGAACTTTCGCTTCTTCGATCCGCGCGTGCTCGTCACGTGGCTCGATTGTTGTACGCCGCTCGAGCTCGATGATTTTTACGGCCCGGTATCCGAGTTTGGAATTCCAACCGAAGATGGTCTGGGCGCGCTTTTTTGGAAACGTCAGACCGAAGGGCCGATGCGTCGGCGTACCGATCCGCTGCTCAAGCTTCGTCCGGCGCAGATGCGCGCGTTTGCGCAAGCATCCGATGAGCGGTTTGTCGATCGCACGGCGCTCTTTTTGCAGTCCGAATTTGCGGACGCGCGACAGGAACCGCGATCGATGCTCAAGCCGTTTGTCGCGGACCAAATCGCCCGCGCTCGTCGGCATGGTTTTACCACGGAGATCCAGCTCGTGACGTACGTGGTGACGGCGTGGCTTTTGGGCGCGACGTTCGACGAAGAATTTCCGGCGATCCGCGAAACGCTTGCTTCACCGGTGATGTCGCCAGCGGACAAATCGACGTGGCTGAGTGAGTTCACTGAAAAACTTTTCCGCACGCTTTCGGAGTCTTGAGCCATGGCCCCTGGAGGATTTTTCTCGAATGCTTGGAACTCGGCCACGAGCGCGGCGAAATCGGCGGCGACGTCGATAGCCAATGGAGCCTCGTGGGCCGGCGGGAAGATTGCCGACGGCGCGAAATGGACCGGCGATAAGATCGCTCAAGGCGCGCAATGGGCCGGCGATATGGCGAAAGAGGGCACGCGTCGCGTGATTCGCGGCACGACCGACGCCATTTACACGGGACTCGGCACGGACGCGCAAAATGTCCATGACGTGGGCAAAGCCGTCAAAGGCGCGTACGACAAGGCCAAAAGCGTTTTTACGAACAAACCCCCCGAGCAACCCTGCATCAATTGCACGGGCAAAGACGTCGATCACGACGGCGTTTTGGTGGGATACAAAGACGGCAAATGCGTGCCGCTGACGCAAAAAGGGCAACCCGTTACGCCGGACGATATCAAAGCGGCAAAACGAGCCGGGTACAGCCCGGCCAACAATGCGGCGTACGATAAAGAGAATCCCAAAGATCCGGCAAAAAATACGTCCGATGCGACGAAGGCTTGCTGCGCGAAATGCACCGCGGGCAAACCTCCGCGGACGATTTTCTACGTCAATGGGATCAACACGACGCACACGACGCATTGCGAGACGCTGAAACAAATCGGCGATATGACGTGCGCCAATGTCGTGGGCATTTACAATGCCACCGAAGGAATGGCCAAGGACGCCATTCAAACGGGACAGGATCGCACATTGATTGATCAAGCCGATGCGGGCAGGAAAAACCTGGCGCATGACGGACGAAACCCGGCCGTGGATACGCTGAGCGATCTCATCGTGCAAGAAACTCGAGCGGGCAGGCCGCCGGAAATCATGGCGCACAGCCAAGGCGGCGCGGTAACGAGTTTGGCGCTGTATGACGCCAACAATACGCTGAAAGCGGGACCTCCGGGAACGGCGAATAGCGTGGCCGGGACAAAGGTCACGAGTTTCGGCGCGGCTGCGCCGTCCTGGGTCCAAGGTCCGAATTACACGCATTACGTGCACGTGAATGACTTCACGCCGGTCAATTTTGGGATCGGTGATCATCCTTCGGCGCACGAAGCGGGTGGAGGCAAGGTCGTCAAGTTTTCCGGGGAACCGGGCGGGCCGTTTTCAACGGATAAACTCGATAAACACATATTCGCCCATCCGACGAAATACCACGGCATCGACGATCAGTTGTATTTGAAGATGTACGATCAGCAAAACAAAGGGTCGGGCGCTTGCTCTTGCGGCAAGAAGTGATTGCGTACTCCGGAGACGAACACGATGAGCAATACGAACCATTCCCCGGAACGAGACCAGGCGCAATCGCTCATGCGCAGTTATGCGCGTAAGCAAGGGATTTATGACGCCGAATTCGATGATTCCGGCAATGCGGCGTTCGGCAGTTATGGCTTTCGGCACGACGAAGAAAAGAAAGCTCTGGTGGGGCGAGCTTTCGTGGCCAAAGCGTGGATGGCCGGAGATCCCCCGGAATACAAGGATGCTTATCGAACGGTCGCGCGAGCCTTGAATGATCCGGCGATCGGCGGGCTCTTCGATCAAGGCGGCGGGTATTTCCGACTCGACGAAGACAAACGGATGTACTTTTTGGAGAAAGACTTTCCGCTGGGAAAAACCAATCCGGCGGAGGTCGAAGAAGGAATGGAGCGACTACGGAGTTTGGGAGCAACGTGGACGATGCGCTGGTTCGGGCGTGTCGCCGACGTGGCTCATGGTCGGGCGTTTCCACCGGCCAAACCCGTCAAGCAAGAGGACCCCGACGACAGTTATTGACCGAATCTGAAAAGGACGGACCATGTCGCTGCTCGAGCTTGCCTTTGAAAACAATGAGGATTCGCTTTCCGTCCGTCATTTTGCGGTACGTGAGCCGATATCCGGATTATTCGACGTCGCGATTCTGGCGCGCTCACGCATGGTGGGCCTGGACATCGAATCGTTTGTCGGACGTCCCGCCGCATTCATGATGATGGGCGGCGCTTTGGGAGGTCCCCGCGCCTGGTCGGGTATCGCCACGCATTTTCAATTGATCCAAGCCGAACCGACGGGCTTGTCTTCGTATTACGTGCGAATCGCTCCGCAGATGTATCTGCTGCGGCTGCGCAAACGAAATCGCATTTTCCAGCACCTCACGATTCCGCAAATCATTCAAAAGATTCTGCAGGAATACTCGATCGAGCACAAAATGCTGACGGTCGACGTACACCAGGAACACGAATACCGCGTCCAGTTCGAAGAGAGCGATTTCGATTTCGTCAATCGTCTGTGCGAAGAAGAAGGCATTTCGTACTACTTCAAGCAGATCGCCCAAGGTTCGCAATATTCGACGGAGATGATCCTGACGGACAAACCGGAATCTCGAGACGATCGTCCGCCGTTGCCGTTCGTGTACACGCCAAACCAAGACGCCCGAAAAGAATTCGTGCGTCACGTGAAGGTTGCTCATCGCATTCGTCCCGGGGCGGCGGAATTTCGCGATTACGATTATGTACGTCCCGACTTCCAATTGCTCGGAGACGCGGAAAAAGCCAAAAAGCCGGAAGACTTTTACGAGCTTTACAAGTACGACCCCGCAGCGCTCGTCAAGGATCGTCGTGGCAAACCGCGCGTGCCCGTGGACTTCGAGGGGGAACTTGTCGCGTCGATTGATCTTGCGGCAGCTCGTCGCGGCAAACGCCTGTTGACGTTCGATTCGAATGCGTACGATCTCGGCCCTGGCGCATTGTTTACGATCAAGAACCATCCGCGAGCCGACATTTCGGGTGACGGGGTGCGTTTCTTGTGCCAAGAAGTGAACATCGAAGGCACGCACGACGGCGAATGGAATTTGCAGGGCACGGCGGCGTTTGTCGAAGAAAAATCCAAGATTCGTTTTCGTCCGGTCAAAACGACGCCCAAGCCGGTCATCGAAGGCGTCGAAAGCGCCATTGTCGTCGGACCAAAAGGCGAAGAGATTCACACGGACGAACACGGACGAGTACGCGTGCAATTCCATTGGGATCGCGACGGGCAATTCGATGAGAAGTCGTCGTGTTGGATTCGCGTGAGCCAAGGATGGGCGGGCGGCGCGTTCGGGATGATCGTTTTACCGCGCGTCGGCCAAGAAGTGCTCGTCGGGTTTCTCGAAGGTGACCCCGACCAACCCATTCTCGTCGGTCGAGCCTACAACAAGGTGGCTCCGGTACCGTTTGTCTTGCCGGACCAAAAGACCGTCAGCACGTGGAAGTCGCAATCGTCGCCCAAAGCGGACGGTTGGAATGAAATCACCTTCGACGACGCAGCCGGCAAAGAGCTCGTGTACCTTCAAGCGCAGCGCAATTTGTCGAAGTTGGTCAAAGCGAACGAAAACGAGCGAACCGGGGTCAATCGCACGATGATCATCGGGGCAAACCGATCGTCATTCATTGGCGCGGTCGATAGTTACGTCATTGGCAAGCGGCATGTGGCCGCGGTAATGCCGCCCAAAGAAATCGACGTGACCAAGGGCGAGGATCCGGAGATTCCGCCCATGAAAACGATGATGGAAACGGTTCATCCGAAAATCACGCATACGACGAGCAAAGCGACGAGCATCATCGACAACAAGGACATCGTTTTGCTTGCGGATCGCAATGTCATCTTCAAATCGGGTGGAGATGTCATCGTCGAAGGAAAACACGTTTACATCAATACGAAAGGTGTGTCCGGAAAAGCGCCCAAGGTCGAAGCCGGGGCGGCGGATGGCGCTCGCAAGATTGCCGGACGAACGCTTGGCGCGGTGAAAGAAGTCTTCGGGCAACCGAAAGCGCAGGCGATTCGTTTGGCGATGCAACGGCAATTCATTGGATTCCGTCCGCCGACGAGGCGCGAGGTTCTCATTGCGGGTTTGCCGGGAACGACCCCCGACCAGATGATCGCCCGACGCAAAGTGGCGCTCGAGTTTTACAAGAACATGGGCCGGGCTTGGGACCGGAAAAACTTCGAATTGCGCGACTACGTTTTGCCGACGGAAATGCGTTCGATATTCAGCCACCTCACGGGCATCGATTTCACGCAGCCCGTGAAAGTCGGACCTCCTCCGCCCGCGCCCGCGAAGCTGGCGCAATGGCAAGTGCCCGGCGGAAACAAGGGCCAATATTTTGCGACGGCAACCGATCCATTGACGCTGGGAATCGGCCTGATGGGTGACGACAAGGACGGCAAACCGGTGCCCAAGGTAAGCAACGATTATGCAATTCCCGGCGGCACGCCGTATCTCATGTCGACGGCGTCTCCGAAATTGGATACATGGAGCACCCGCGGGAAAGACCAAAAGACCAAAGGCGGCGCGATTCAATACTACATGGGCGACAATTCACGTATCAACATGATTGGTCCCACGCCCAAGTCGGGGTCTTGACGCAATATGGCCACCTTGCCCCTGACAAACCGACCCGACTTTTTCGAGGTGCTCGAACAAACGCGGCTCGAAGTGGAGAACCTCGCAGCTCGAGGGTCCGGACACGGGCCGATGAAATCCGTCGCCGTGCAGCTCGAAGTAATGAAGAGACAAACGGCGGGCGGCAGAAACCCAACGGAAGACGAGCGAGATGCCATTACGATCGGCTTGATTGCCGTGCGAGAATTAGAGCCGCCGAGCAGCGAATCGATGGCGGATCTCATTGAAAGATTACACGAACTCAATGGCTATTTCCGGGAGTGGCCCGACCCGTGACGACGTCCTTTCGTTTTCAGCATCGCGTTGTACCGCCGCCGGTGAGCAAAGACGCATCGATTCGTCTTTGTCGTTTGTCGCCGACGGACAATACGATTGCTTATGTTCGCGAAGATGGTCCGGAAGGACAAACGGGTCTTTGGGTGGCCAAGAGCTTCGACGCGATGTCGGCCAAGCTCATCGTGCCGATGAAACCATGGCGTATTGAAGACGTATCGTTTTCGCCGGATGGATCGCGCATCGCGTATCGCGTGGCGCCATTGCTTGGCGCGCGAGGCACCGTCGGGTGGGCGCAGGTGGACAAACCGGGGGAAATTCGCCGAGTTGATGGATCGGGTTTTTCTTGGACGCCCGGTGGCAAAGCGATATTGGTGGCGGATCCGTGGAAGAAGACGCTCTTTCGTTATGCCATGGACGAAGAGACGCCGCGAAAATTGGGGATCTTGGAAGATGACGCGGACCCGGCATTTCCCGTGCGTATATCGGTTTCGCCTGATGGCGCGCATATCGTGTACACGGCTGGGCGGCACGCGGAAGACATTTCGGAAGTATGGCTCATTCAGCGGGAAAACGATGTGCTCAAGGGATCCATATTGACGGAGATTCCCGGAGCGTCGGCGCATATTTTGCCATTTTGGTCGCCGAAAGGTCGCACATTGGGTCTTTATTGCGTCCACGAAGAGCAGGAGAAGACGGCGATCATCGTCGTCCCGCAGCTCGAAGGCGAGGGTCTTGTGCTGTATGAAAGCGGCATCATCGATCCGATCGAAACGCCTGCATTTTCGCCTTCGGCGCATTACATCGCATTTTATCGGCGGGAAGCACCGCCGAACGAACGCGGCGAAGGTCCGGCGAAGCTCGTCTTTTTGGACGTCCGTCGCGAGACGTTTTCCGCGTTGTCGGAGGCGGATGAATTTTCGGGTACGCCAAGGTTTTACGGAGAAAACACGTTGACCATCGATGGCGGCTCGGCGGGCCATCAAATCATTTTCGACGATTCTCCGTGAACAATGAAAAGAATCGTGCTACTTTGCGACGGCTGGAGAATTCATCATGGCGCTCGATGATCCGGATCTTCCCACCCAAGGCATTTTTCCCAACGCCGAGGAATTGAAAGATTGCCTTGCGGTAACGATTCGCCAACCTCGTTCGGACCTCGACAGTTCGCTCTTATTGCCCGATGGTTGGTATCAACAACCTGCGCCGACCGATCGCATTGATTTCTCGAAGGAAGCCGAATTTGCGCCTCTTGCGGCGTTTTCGGCGGCGAAAGACATGATTCCGCCCATTGTCTTCACCATCGGCGTGCGTCCGGCGCCCAAGAAAGGCAATGTTGCGGAATGGCTCGAGCGGCAATGTTATTTGCAGCAGCTCGGCCTGGAAAAGATGCGCATCAATAAATTCGCGTTTGGATGGGGCGTCGATGCTTCCGCCATTCAAGCGAGCGAATTCGGCAAAATGAAATTGCGGGTCACGATGTTCGAGGACGGCGGGCGCCTCTTTGTTTTGACGGCCATGGCACCTCTCGATATTTGGGATGCGTGGGTCGTTCCATTATCGCTTTGTTTGTGTTCATTCGAATTGCTCGAGCCCAAAGGACAATCCGCACCGCTCGGACCAAAACCCGTGGACGAAGAAACTTCGCAAAACCCGTAATCACGGCATGAAGCGTCCGACCAATTCCTCGCGCTCTTCCAAGCTTCGTCACCGAATTCTGAATTCGACATGGCGAACGGGTTTGGCCGGGATATTCATTTCGAGCACGATCAATTGCCAAATCATCGGCGAATTGCAGGAATTGACCCTCGCGAGCGACGCGGGAATCGGCGGATCGGGAACGGGCGGAAGTGGTGATTCGAGCGCGGCGTCTTCTTCTTCGTCGGCGTCATCGAGCAGCGGAGTCCCCATCATGGCCGACGTCGCTTGCGGCGGCGGAACCTGTCCCGTCGGCTCCGGCACCAGCGCATGCTGTTTTGATTATTATCATTCGAATTCACCACCTTACGAAGAATGCGTCACCGGCACTCCAAGCACGGACACATGCAATACGGCCGGCGGCGTCAACGGCTACGAAACGCGCATTGAATGCCAATTGGCCGGCCATTGCCCTCCCGGCACCGTCTGCTGCGGCAACCTCGAAACGATTGCGGGCCTTCCGTGGTACACCGCCGTATCGTGCGCAGCGGTCTGCAACTGGCCGGATACCATCGTCTGCGATCCGATGGACGCCAACACGATGTGTCCCGTTGTCAACGACAACGGAGCGATGCGCCAGACCGCTTGCACCGCCACCGAATTCCTGCCCGCCGCGTACGCCGTCTGTAAGTGAACCGCTGACGCAACGCGCTGAGAACAAACCTGCGCGGAATGCGTACCGAATCGCCTACGCAACGCGTCGTCCGCTTCGCGTTGCGGCAACAGGCACGACGTGAATATTCTGTTTTTTTAGAACAAATGTTGCGACGTCATCGTCTCAGGCATGCGGGCATGACGCGTGCATTCATGCGATTGGTGCTAATCTGAAGCGTGAAGGCAAGGGTGCCTTTGCACGGCGGCAATTCTACGCTCGAGGGGTAATCATTGTGCCACGTTATTCGCAAACACTGCCTTTCTTGACGACGGTCGTGGCGACGATTGCGACGACGCTCGCGACGACAAACGAGGCCCGAGCCGCGGACGAACCAACGTTGCCGGTCATGAGCTTCGATCGCCCCGTCGTTTGTTACGATATGGTGAACAACACGACGAAGCGTGTTCAATGCTCCACCGATGCCAAGGGCAAACAGGTTTGTCTCGTTGCTCCCAATGAGATGAAGGGAACGGGCGATCCAATCGAGCGTACCGCTCCTTGTGAACATAAAACCGATCACGAATACGACGAGCTTGCCCGAACGGCCAAAATGGTTCCGGCCATTGCGGAAGCGCCTCCGGGATATGCGCGAAGCGAGCTTGGTCGGGCCTTTCAGGTCAAGTTTGATTTGTTGAATCGGTTTTACGTGGGCGTGGGTTGGGCACCGACGATTCAATCGAAACACGGATTCGAGGTTCCGGCGGGATTTCCGTTCGCTCGCGCCAATGCGGAAATGGGCATCGTGCTCAGCGTCCTTTCGCCTCGCAATCGAGCGCGCCACGATATGCGAATTCTCGAAGGTTCGGCGATGTTCGCGGACTTCGAAGTCAGCGGAACCCTGTTTTCGTATGATTATCAGCACGAACACCGACGGCCGGCGTTTTGGGTCAGCACGTTCTTCGGCGAACCCGAAGTGCATCCGGTCCTTCCGCGCATGGGTTGGGGATTCCGAATTCTGAGCGTGCTCGATCGCCAGCCATCCTTTCGCGATGCATTCGATATGGAATTCGGCGAAGTGCATCTCGGCTACAATCTTTGGCAATCCGACGATATGTACAGCAACGTGCGCCTCGAGGTCGGAGGCAATGCGGGAGCGCATTGGTCGGATCGTCATGCTATTTCCGGAAAAACCGGCAATTATTTGCTAGGCCCGACGGTAACGGCCAAGTCGCGCGTGAGTTTGGGCAAGGGTGGATTGCATTATCTTTTTACGGATTTGCAGTTCCGCCGTCCGACGGTCGTCTCCGGTGCGTATACGGGAAAAACGATCAATCGTTTGTCCGGCTCGATTGCTTACGAAGGCGTGCTCATCGCCATCAACGATCAACCGCTCTCGTTGCGCCTCGCTTCGGAAGGACGAACGCAAAATGATTTCACTCGCGATTTGCGGGCGGTTGAACTCAGGTTTTTGGCGGGATTGCGCATGTCATTCGGTGCTCCGCCGCGGACGTTCGAGCCCATGCCGGAATTCGAGGATCCGTGAAAAGGTTTGTCCCAAGCGTAGTCGGATGTTTGTCGCTCTTGACCGCGACATCGTTCGCCTCCGCCGATGATCGAGATTTCCGCATCTCGAAAGAGGGACATCGCTTTCGCGTCCAATTCGATCCGGAGAGCCGCATTCGGTTGGGTGTGGCCAACGCTCTGGCGCGGACGACGGAAAACGATGTTCGCGCCTCTTTGGAGGTGCACGCGGGCATTTCGTTTCGTCGGCGTCGTTCGTGGGGCGAAGGACCCGAGCGCGTGGAATGGCAAATCGATCATCGTTTCCTGACCGGATGGGTCGCGCCGACGGTTCGTCCTTTTGGCGATGTTCCGGCCTTGGATGCGACGTTGTATGCGGTTTCAGCGCATCGGCACGATCTGGCGCCAAGGATTGTCCTGCCAAGCTCTCCACCGGCCAGCATCCCCTTCCCTTTCGATATTGGAATCGACAGCGAATTCGGGCACGTGACCGTGACGCGTGTTTCGCCCGTGGGAATTCGCGATGGTTCGCCTTTGGCTTTCATGCGCGTGGGCGTCGCCCGCGCCACCGCGTATTTGGATCCGTTACGCTCGGACAATCCCGGACGGAGCATCGAAATCGGCCTGGGTGTTCGTTACGATGTGGATTTGTACGGCGATCAAGTCGGCACCGGTTCACCCGATTCGATCAAAACGCCGCGCATTGTGCATCGAATTGCTCCGGGAACCGCGGCTTCGCTACGTATTCGTCTCGAATCGCTCGATGGTCTCTGGGTTTGGGACACGCGGGGTGATGTCGTTCCGCATTGGTCGAGTGAACGGAGGTGGGTGATGGGTGCGTCAGCCCAAACGCATCTCGAACGGACGTTGATTGCGATCAACGATCAGCCCATTGCCCTATTTTTCGATGCCTCGTGGAAGCTGGTTCCCGCAACGCTCGAAATGGGACCTTTGCATGACGCTCGGGCAACGTTGGGAATTACCGCCGGATTCGACTTGACGCCCGACGTGCGCGTGGTGCACCGCGAACCGCGCCCGCGTTGATGTGCGCGTTGGATTGGCAAACCAAACGAGCCATGCCATGATTCGGCCATGGTTCGTCGCGCTGCTGTTTGTCTCGCCGTATTGTTCGCCGGCTGTTCTTCCTCCAATCCCCCGGCATCTGCGCCGATGATCGCGCCCGTGATGGTCTCCCTGGTCGAATCGGAGCCCGTGGAAACCGCGCTCGATCGACCCGACATCCTCAATGCCTACGACGTGTGGCTCGAAATGTTTCGCAATGCCAAACGCTCGATCGACATCGCGCAATTTTATGCCAGCGAAGCCGACGAAAAATGGCTCGGCTCGAGTAAACTCACCGCGATCCTGCAAGCGCTCGTCGACGCGCACAAGCGGGGCGTGAAGGTGCGATTTTTGGTCGACGAGAAGTTCGTCCCGCAATACCCGACCACCGTGGAGCTGCTGGAAAAGTCGGGATTCGATGTGCGAAGAATCAAGGGCGACGCGCTATTTGGAGGCGTTCAACACGCCAAGTATTTCGTCGTGGATGGTTTTACCACGTTCATCGGCAGTCAAAACTTCGATTGGCGGGCCATCGACCATATTCAAGAAATGGGCGTTCGGCTCTATTCCACCGAAATAGCCTCGCAACTGCTCGAGGTATTCGAGACGGATTGGGCCCTGGCCGGCGGAGCCGCACCTTCCACTCGCGTCCAATTGGGTATTCCGCCCGGGCGTTTTCCGGGCATCGAAGCACACCGCGTAGAATTCACCGCCAGTCCGCGGGAATGGCTGCCCGACGAAAGCATTTGGGATTTGCCGAAGATCATCGGCCTCATCAATGCCGCCAAACATTCGGTCAAGGTGCAGGTGCTCAAATACAAAACGGCCAACCGCGACGGGAGTCGTTTTGCGGATCTGGACGATGCGCTTCGTCACGCGGCAGCGCGTGGCGTGAAGGTGCAGTTGCTGGTCAGCGAATGGGCACTCAAGGACAAATCCCTTGAAGCATTGCAACAATTGGCCGACGTGGCCGATATCCGCGTCATCAAAATTCCAGCCTTTTCCGGCGGTGAAATTCCTTTTGCCCGAGTCGCTCATGCGAAATACATGATTGTCGACGGAAATGCGGCTTGGATCGGCACGAGCAATTGGGAGGGCGATTATTTTACGAAGAGCCGCAACGTCGGGGTCATTTTGCAGGACGGCGAAGTCCCCACGAGATTGGCGAAGTTTTTCGATGAAAACTGGGCCGGCACGTATGTGTCGAAGATCCCCGCCCGCGCAGCGGAAGTGCCTTCCGCTCAATGACTCGATGCAGCCGTTTCTTCGGGCTGTTTTGCCGGCATGACGCGAGGGAAAAACCACGCGGCGACAAAAGCAATCACCGCCAAACCCAGCGTGACGTAGAAAATCGTCCCCAGGGCTTTCTCGAGGTGCGTGGACACTCGCTGAAGCAGCAATGGATCCATCGACGCGACGCCTTCGCGCGATAACATGCGACTGGCGGCATCTTCGGGAATGGTGGGATCGATGGCGAGCGCACGAATGAGAATGCCGCCCATCACGCCGACGGCGATCGCGCCGCCGTTGATCCGGAAAAACATCGTGCTGGCCGTCGCAACGCCTCGGTATTCCCAAGGAACGCTGGTTTGCACGGCAATGACCAGGGCAATGTTGGCGGCGCCCATGCCCACACCGAACATGCCGGTGGCGATTTCAATGGGCATCCCTCCGTTATGCGCAAACCCAGCCAAAAGCACCGAACCAAGCGCCACGATGGTCATCCCGAAGCGCACGAGGGGTCGGAATCCAATTTTCGCCACGATGCGCCCGGCAATGAAGCTCGTAAGGGGCCAGGCCACCAACATGGGCGTGATCGAGCTGCCCGCTTGGGTCGGCGTACCATGACGAACTCCCTGGACAAACAGCGGGATATACGTCATTTGGGCGAACATACAACCGCCCGCGGCGGCATTGATGATCGCTGCGAGTCGAATGGTGGGAATTTTGAAGACGTTCGGCGGCAAGATCGGTTCCGGTGCACGGCGTTCGACCATAACAAACAGCCCGATCAACACCATCGCCGCTCCGCCCATCAGCAAAGCCATCGAGCCGTGCATGCGTCCCGTCGCCATGAGCAACGAGACGACGATCACCATGAGCAAAAAGGCGCCGAGAATGTCCAATTTCGGCCGTGATTTTCTTTGGACGTTTTCATGAAATGCCGACATCAGCACGAGCGCCGACGCAATACCGAAGGGTATGTTCATGTAAAACACCCAACGCCACGAAACGTGCTCGACGATGAATCCGCCCAGAATCGGCCCGACCAATCCAAAGAATCCCCACGCGGCTCCAAAGGCCCCCTGCGCTTTGGCCCGCTCCTCCAATCCAAAAATATCGCCGAGAATGATGAGCGGCATGGGTTGCATGGCGCCCGCCCCGAGTCCCTGGAGAGCACGAAATGCAATCAACGCGATCATCGATTGCGCCAAACCGCTCGCGACGGAGCCAATCAGGAAGATGAGAATCCCAAATAGAATCACCGGCTTGCGGCCATACAGGTCCGCCAATTTGCCGAAAATCGGAACGGTAATGGCCGAAGTGACCAAATAAGCATTCGTGACCCAGGAATAATATTCAATGCCGCCGAGCTCACCCGTCACCGTGGGCATCGCCGTCGCAACCACAGTCGCTTCGAGCGCCGCCATGGCCAAGGCAAACATCAGCCCGACGACGGTCAAACCTCGACGCGTCGTGCGCAAAGGCGACGTTCCCCCATCGCGCGCAGGAACATCACTCTCTTCTTTTTTCAGAAAACCCCGAATCTGCGCACCAGCGCTCCGATTTCTTCATCTTCGAAAAACACGCTGTCGAGCCCCGTTTGGAATGTGTACGTCAAACTCGTCGCTTCTTTGAACAAGGCGTCCGTACCCAGCGCATCGAGCGGCAAATCCGAGAGATGTCGACGCTTTTCGTCGTCGGTCAAAATCCCCATGAACGTGTCGTACGACTCGATGATTTGCAGAGCTGTTTCACGCGACACACTCGGCCGAAGCAGAACGTCGCACATTTGTTCGAGCGGCGAAAGACGCAAACGCTGTCGGACAAACTCCACCACCCGCGCCGGATCCACACCGTTTTCGCCGCGCCATCGTTCGTCTTTACCGAACAGTTCGAGCGCAAAACATGCCACCATGCCGCTTGCGAACAAAAGCTTGCGGCTCATACGAAGTTTGACATTCCGTAACGCCCAACCGCCCTTCCAACGCTGTTTGCTCACGAAGTCGACCGTGATCGTTCGCCAGTAACGAATGATGTCGTTGAGCAAAAACCGCGGCACGAGCGGATTACGCTTGGAGAACAAAAGGCCGCGATCGTCCGAAACGTATCGATGAAGCACGAGCTCGATGACGCGTTCATGGGCTTCGGAACGACAAACCGCGAGCGATTCGAGCAAGAGCAAGATGCGCTGGGTCGTGTTGCGATTCGTGTCGTCGTGTCCCCCAATGAGATGCAAAAGCGGATGGCTGAACGACACGTTGTCGAATACGCCGAAAGGGCTCGGCGGCTGAAACTTGTTGTCCGCGAGGATGTGCGTGATCGCGAGGGCGCGTTGGAAGTGTTCGTCGTGAGCTCGACCGTCGACGAGCAAGGTCCAATCGATGTCGCTCCCGGACGTGTACTCGCCGCGGGCAAACGATCCGAACACCACAATGCTCGTGTCTTCGACGTCTTGCCCATCGAGCAGTTGGCGCAATCGCTCGAGCGTGGAGGACGACAAGGCTCGAGCGGCGATGACGTTGGGAAACGCGCGATCCACCTTGGCTTCGAGCCGCGCGATACGATCCGATCTTGCCTCCATCAATTCCTCGTCGAGCGGGCGGGAGGCTAGCGCGTGAAACGAAATTGGTAAAGCGGAGTGTTCTTCCCGAACACCGCACGGCGCGACCATCGCCGGCTCGATACCGCAGTGGTCGTTCGTGCTCCTTGGTTCGTCCGGAGAAACGATTGTCGCGGAGCACGAGCATCGATCGCAATGCACCATGATTTTTGACGCTTCGCGCGCCGCATTCTGCTATCGGCATCGCATGACGCTCACCTCCGTCCGTGGTCGCATCTCCGTACATCCGCGTGGCTTCGGTTTTTTCGTCACCGACGCGCCTCACGCATCGACCGCGATATCGGCATTCATCACGCCGCCCGACCTCAATCCATTCCTCGACGGCGACGTCGTCAAAGCCGATGTGACGACCGGCGACGGGGGGCGTTCGTCTGCGACAAACCTCGTGCTCGTGACGCGTTCACGTGCGGAAGTGTTCGGGCGCGTCATCACGAGATCCGGGCGTCCCTACTTGAGCATCGACCGCTCCGTCGCGAACACCGATTGGCCTCTGGATGGCGCGAGTCGTTTGTCGGATGGAACGTATGCCGTGGCGGAAGTCGCCGGCGATCGCGTGATGTTGTCACGCGTGGTGCCTCCCGATTCCGACATCGGCGTGGAACGATGCATTGCGCGGCATGGCTTGCGGGCCGTCTTTAATGCCGAAGTCGAAGCCGCAGCCGGCGAAGCAACGAAGGCGCCCATTTCGATGAATCTGCGCCGCGATCTTCGAAACCTGCACACGGTAACCATCGACGCCGCATCGACGCGCGACATCGACGATGCCCTCAGCGCTTATCCCGCCGATGCCGACGGCGCCCTGCGCGTGCTCGTATCGATCGCCGATGTCGATGCGTTTGTCCAGGACCGTTCGGTCCTCGATCGCGAGGCTCGTCTGCGCGGCACGAGCGTGTACTTGGCGGGGCGCGTGTTGCCCATGCTCCCGGAGAGTTTGTCCGCGGACGCGGCGAGTTTACTCGAAGGCAAGGATCGACCGGCGCTCACGGTGGAAATGCGGATCGATCCGGAAGGTCGCATCACCTCGGTCGACATCTATGAAAGCCTTCTCCGATCGCACGGACGGTTGACGTACGAAGCCGTCGACGAGTTCCTCACGGAAGGTCATTCGCCGGGAGTTCCCGCATCGGTCGAGTCGACATTGCGCTGGTTGCGAACGGCGGCGGCGCGCCTGAGTTCTGTTCGCCAAACTCGAGGCGGAGTCAACTTGGCGCGTGAAGAAGCGCGGATCGAAGTGGATGCCCGCACCGGCCGTCCCACCGCGGTCTCGGAGCAACGCGACACGGCGGCGCATCGTCTCGTCGAGCGCTTGATGGTGGCGGCAAACGAAGCGGTCGCCGGTTGGCTCGTGGCGCGAGGTTTGCCCGGGATATACCGTGTCCATGACGAACCTTCGGCGGAGCGCGTCGAGACGTTGGCGAAAGTGGCGCATAACTTCGGATTCGAGGCGGGATTCGGCTCGCGGCTGACCCCCCGCGCATTGTCGGCATTCGAGGCTCAATTCCGCGACGGTCGATTCGAACCGGCGATTCGCACGGTCCTTGGTCAAGCCCTCGGTCCGGCTCGTTATACGCCGGATCCCGGTCCTCATTTCGGCCTCGGTGCGCCGTTGTATTTACACTTCACGTCGCCCATTCGTCGTTATGCGGATCTCGTCGTGCACCGAATCATCAAGCGATATCTCGAAGGGCAACGTAATTACGATGAACTGCGCGCCGAATTATCGGTATTGGCCGCCGATTGCGATCGTTCGAGCGCCGCCGCCGGAAAAGCGGAAGCCGAACGATATCGAATGCTCGTGGCGCGCCTGTTTGCCGATCGCCTTGGGGATGACGTGTTCGGCAACGTCGTGGCGCTCAAACCATTTGGACTCGTGGTGCAAATGGCGGGAACCGGAGCGACGGGCTCGATTGCCATCGATTCGCTTCCGGGCGGCCCCTTTCGCCTGGATATCGGCGCGCAAGCGCTCGTGGGAACGGGCCACAGGTTTGCCGTGGGAGATCGCGTAAACGCAACCGTCGCCTCGGTCAATGAAGAACTCGGGCGTATCGACTTGGTATTGCGTTCGTAGGCATTTCCGCTCAATCCAAGCACATCTCCGGCATGCGCAGCCCGCGCTTGTTTGGGATTCTCCGTTTTGATACTCCTTGGACATGTCGGAAATTACAGCGCCCTGGCTTACGACATTTGGTGTCGTATTCGATGCTTGCCCAGAACCTCATGCAGCCGTGGACGCAGACGCCATCGTCGCCTGCAATCGCGCATTCCGGGCATGTTTCGGAGAAGTGACGTCACTGCGAGCGTGTCTTGACGGAGCTGACCATGACAAACTAGCCTCGGGCGTGCGTAATGGGGGCAAGTTCGTCGCGCGTCCAAGCACGGGTCCGAATGCGGGAACGCGTATGCAATGGACGGCGTGGTCCATTGACGAACGAGTGGTTTGTCTGCGGCTCGATGGTCGTGCGGGTCCAGAAATCCCCGCAGCGCTGAAATCGTATTTGGC
>CAYSYX010000107.1:0-22412 GCA_964435055.1 uncultured Polyangium sp.
CTGCCCAGTTTTGAGTTTACACCCGCCCGCGCCGTCACAAACATTATTCCCATTGCACGCGGGCGCGCTGTCGGTACCGTCAACCGGAATGTTCGAGCATGTCCCGGCACTTCCGTTGATATTGCAGGACTTGCACGTCCCCGTGCACGAGACGTCGCAGCAAACGGCGTCCGCGCAGAAACCACTCTTGCAGTCGGCACCAGCAGCGCAAGCGGCGCCATTACATTTGGCGCAAGCACTTCCCCCGCAATCGACGCCGGTCTCGTCACCGTCCATCATGCCGTTGCTGCACAAGCTGCAAACGCCGCTCGCATTGCATGTGCCGCCTGGGCACGTCGTTCCCACCGGGACCGGACTCACCATCGGCAAACCATTGTTGCACGTCGCGCTGGTGCAGGGATTGCCGTCGTCCGGCGGGACATCGGCGTCGTACTTGCTTTCGATCGTCTGACCTGCACCGTTGCACACGGTCGCCTTGCAATCGCCATCCATGCCACCGCTGACAACCTTGGTCATATCAGCGTACGTCGGGACGCACGTGCCCCCGGTACAACTCCATGTCGTGCACGAATCATCCACCGGACAGTCGGGTTTCTTCGTGCACGGCATGCCGCCGCCACTACTACTGGTGCTACTACTGCTGCTGCTTCCCGATGTGGTTCCTCCACCGCCGCCCACACCACCGCCACTGCCGCTCGTCGATCCGGTGCTCGAACTCGTCGCCGATACGCCGCCTTCACCGCCAAAGCCTCCCGTGCCTTCGACCAACGTCGGCTCCGTGATGCCAACGATTTGGTTACACGCCGCCAGGGCGAGAAGCACGCATCCACCCGTCAACCCAAAGAGAATGCCGCGCAAAACGACCCGATCGTAACTTGCCTTGTTTCGTTCTTTCACGACAAACCTCCCGGGAACACTCCGTGAATCGAGCGCATGTTTTACCGCAGTGACGGGTCATTCGACAAGATGCTTGCACGGGCAACGAATCATCTTGCAGACGAGAACGCGCCTAGCGTAGCTTGGTATCATCTCGAGGTCGACTCATGCCCAGTGTGCCCCGTTTTCGGAAGCTCGTCGCAACATTCCTTTTTGTGTGTGGCCTTCAAGGTTTTGCTTTGGATGCTCGGGGCGACAATCTCAAAGAGGCGGAAAAACTCTATGCGGCAGCCGTGAAGGAGATGGCGGCGGGCAAATATGAGCGCGCGTGTCCGCTCTTCGAAGAAGCGAAAGAAAAAGCGCCGGAACATGTGCGTACGGGAATGACGTTGGCCCAATGTTATGGCGAGTGGGGAAGACCGGGCAGCGCATTCGACGAATTGCAGCGCATGCGCGTATTGGCATTACAGCAAAAGAAACTCGACAAGGTCACCGCCATTGACGAGCAGCTCTCGACGATCCGGAAAAACGCGCCGTTGCTGCTCATTCGCGTTGCGACGGAAGCCGGAAATCAAGCCGGGTTGTCGATTTCGCGCAACGGAAAAAACGTTCCGACTTCGTCTTGGGATACGCCGATGCCGGTCGATCCGGGCACCTATCGGATCGAAGCGACGGCAACGGGCAAAGATCCTTGGGAGACGTCGGTGGCCGTCGAAAGTCCGGGAAAAACCATTACGGTGCTCGTCGATCCTCCTTCCTGGAAGTTGACGACTTCATCAAGCGACAAAGGTTCGCCGAGTGAACCAGCCAAGCCTCCTTCGAACAAAACGCGGACGATCGGGTTTGTCGGTCTGGGAATCGGCGGCGCGGCGCTCGTGACGGGCGGCATTCTTGGCGGGTTGGCCATTTCCAAGCAAAGCGATGGAGCGAGCTACTGCAATGGGCAAAATGCGTGCACGCAACCCGGTTATGATTTGCGCTCCACTGCTTACTTGTTCGGCAATGCATCCACAGCGCTGATTGCGGTGGGTGGCGCGCTCGCCGCGACGGGCGTCATCCTGGTCGTCGTTGGCGGAAAAAACAAAGAAGACAAGGAAACAGCCGAAACGAGCATCCTTGTCGGTCCAACCCAAATCGGAGTGGTTGGTCGGTGGTGATTCGATTACGAATCGCCGGAAAATACGACATCGCGTGAGGTGCGATTGATTCGCCCGCGTCATTGAAGCGTCGTTTGTCTACCCTGCCCGAGACGAACCATCGAACGAAGGAAGCACGGTTTTGGCGGGTGTCCATCATCGAGCCAACCGCCGGCCATTTATGGTCATTCCCTTCGCGCCAAAGTGTGAAACAATCGCGGCGTTATGAAACCAAACCCCACATCCAAAACGTGGACCCTTGGAAAAGGCTTGTGCCTCGCTTCCGCCGTGACCTACGGCGTCCTTCCGCCGCTCATCGATACGTTCGATCCGCATCACCTGCTGAATCCGACGTGGCCGCCGCACGCGCGAATGCACTTGATGTGGCTCAACGCGGCCGGGCTTTATCTCGGCATTTTTTGCCTCTACAACTTCTGGACGGCAACTCGAGAAACGTTTGACCGACTCCGCGTCGGCGTTCACGTAGGTTTGTTGTTCCTTGCGGGATTTTTCACCGCAGGGCTGTTCAAAAACGCCGCCGGAGCCGCATTCGATGCCGACGGCAGACTGCTCTTCGGCGTGGCTCCTCCCGCAATCGTCCACCTCTCGACGTCCACGCTGCTGCTGCTCGCCGGCTATTACTTGTGCCGAAAGGAAATCGCGAAATGAAGACCTCGGAACCCATCTATGACGTGCTCATCATCGGCGCAGGCCCGGCCGGCATGATCTGCGCCTTGTCGCTCGCTCAACACGGCATTACCAGCCTCGTATTGGAACGCCGCCACGAGCTTCAAGCGCACCCGAAAGCCCATGAACTAAGCGGTCGGTCCATTGAAATCCTGCATCGTCTGGGGTTTTCCCACGAAGAACTCGCCGCGGAAGCGTCACCCCATGACGACGCATCGAAGATCCTGTTTTGCGGGACAATCGGAGAAGAATTCGGGAGCATCGATTTAACCGTAGCCGAAAGCGCTCGCCAATACAAAGAACACCTGGCCGCAGAAACCCCGTACCTCAATGTGTCGCAAGTCGAACTCGAAAAGGTCATGCTGGCCCACGTACGAGCCTGTACCCGGACGAACCTATTGTACCACCATCAATGGGAATCGTTGGAGCAGGATGGCGACGTGGTCAAAAGCCGCGTCACCGACCTCGAACATGGCGCGACGAAGACCGTGACGAGTCGTTATGTGATTTGCGCCGACGGCGCAGCGAGCCGCAGTCGTCAGGCTCTCGGCGTACGAATGATCGGGCCCGAAAAAATCCGCGACTTCGTGAGCGCATATTTCCGCGCCGATCTCAGCAAACTGGTCCACACGCGCGGAAAGCTCTACTTCATCTTTTCTCCCAAAACCCCCGGGAGCATCTTCATCGCGCACCATATCGAAAAACGTTGGGTCTTTCATACTCCCGTCATGACCCCGCACGAGAAAATGGAAGACTTCACGGCCGAAGTCATGACGGCGCGCATCAAAGCGGCTCTCGGGCGTGACGACATTCCCATTGAAGTCGAATCGACGAGCGGTTGGCGAATGACGGCGCAAGTGGCCGATCGATTTCGGGTCGGTCGCGCGTTTCTCGTGGGCGATGCAGCGCATCGATTTCCTCCCTCCGGGGGCCTCGGCATGAATTCCGGAATTGGAGATGCCTACAATTTGTGCTGGAAACTGGCCTTGGTGCTGCAAAACAAGGCTCCGGAGAGTCTGCTGGATACTTATGAAGTCGAGCGTCGTCCGGTCGTCCAAACAAACTGCTCCGAAAGCCGACGTAATTTCGACCGCATGGGAGAAATCGTCGAAGCGTTCGGCGTCACGATCGACGAAGTGGAACGCGCGCACGAACGCTTGCACACCGGCGCGATGGCCGCATTGCCCGAACCGATTCGGCAATGGGGTCAACGACAAATGCAGCGTTACGGCGAGAGCATCTTGGCTCGTTATGAGCGTGATCCGGACGTACGTCAACGCGTCTTGTCCGCCATCGCCGACCAACGGTCCCATTTCGATCGTATTGGGCTCGACCTGGGATATTCGTACGAAGAGGGCGCACTGCTTTCCGACGGGACGCCCGCGGAGAAGCACGACGACCCGGTGAGCACATACATCGCATCCACCCGTCCGGGCGCGCGATTTCCGCATTTTTGGCTGGACGGCAACAGGCGAAAACAGTCGAGCCATACGTTGCTTCACGCGCAGCGATCGACCTTGATTTGCGGCTCGAACGTCCGAGTGGTCGCGAGCGACTTGGAATCCATGCGCCCCTCGGCCGCGGACCTCGGCATCGAATTGGTTTCCCTCGCAATGGAAGCCATTCCCTTGGCGTATCGGGCCGCCGTACATACTCGTTGCCAAATCGAAGCGGACGGGGCGCTTTTGGTACGTCCCGACGGACATGTCGCTTGGCGACAATGCAAGGGTGTGGAACTTTCCGACGTTTTGCTACGGTCGATTTTTCACGAAGCTTACTGCGTGTACGCCGAACGATCTCGTGCTTGAAATCCGCGGAATGCTGCGCGCACGCATTCCGGATTTCATGGCTCCCGAGGTACGCTTCGACGAACTCGGCCGAAATCCCCATCGGCCGTCGCCCCGGCTTTCGGGCGCTTGCAACGACAATTCAGCGGGCCGCCAACACGAACCGCCGGCTCATCGCGCACCGGGCGGCGCGATGTACGATGCCAGCTCTTTGACTGACAATTCGAGCACCGCGGCGCCCACTTTTCGAGCGCCTTCACGAGCGAGCAACTCCGATAATTTCCGCCGTTCGCCCGCAACCAGCCGCCGACCAAGCCGACGCTCGAATTGAAAACGCATCAATGCGATACGCTCTTTCTCACGCCCCTCCTCTCGCCCTCTCTCGAGCCCTCTCTCGAGCCCTTGCTTCAACCCGAACTCTTTACCGAACTCATATACAGGATGCCGCATCTCTCCCTCCTTCCTGAACGCCGACCTTACCATGTCCGGTAGGTCCGGCCAATCTTTTTTTCGAATTTTCGCCATCGACCACATTGTCGAGACAATCGCGTCGTATTCCTCGGCGTTTGCCTTGGAACGCAGCTTATTTACAATCCGACGAACCCCTGGTTCGTCCACGTCCTTTGCGAGTGGGACGAACGCAAGCCAAAAAAGCGCTCCTTTTTCTTCAAGCTCTTTGACAGTACGTTGGTACACAGGTTCGATGACAAACTCGACGCCGACAAACCGATGCGACTTGTCCGACGTCCGAAATTCTCCGATATCCGGCCATGGAGTTTGTCGGCCCGTCAAGACCACGACCATACTTTTCACCGTAATCGTTTTTCGCGGCACACCTCGCCGACGGCTCCGACGCTCGTCCTGCCGCGCCACGATGGCCGATTGAATATGGTAGTGCGCCGTTTGAGCCTTGACCGCATCATCCAAGTGCATCGCCCACTCGATATGCAAAATTCGGCGAAGCGTGGGCGACACGTCCACATTCAGAAGACGATCAAGCCGCTTTTGTCGCTTCTCGCGCCGCAGTGCCAGCTGTGTTTCGCCCCAATCGATATGCACCGGCTGTTCGCCCGGGTGTAATACGAGATCCGCAAAACTGCGCGAATACAACCTCGATAACCAACGCAAACTCGTATCGGCATCTTGGAGCGCTTCGGTGTCGTCATCTTTTCCAGGCGTGAGCATGCTCGAACTCCGTTTATGGCGCACTTCGCCCATCTACCTGTCCATCGTCACGAGCGCGTCCGCAGTTGCGTAAAAAATGCATCCGGCAACTTTTTTTCTTGCGACCCCCCCACGCAACGCTCAACCGCAGCCACAAACACGCCCGGCGCGACAGAACGCCTCCGGCCGCCGAACTCGCCCGACCAACATTTTTCTTGCCCATTCCTCGTCACTTCGTGTACGTTCGCCCGCATGCGACGAATCGATCCCTCTCGCGCCATCCTCGTATTCTGGGCCCAACTCACGTTTCACGAAGCCGCCGTTTTAGCCGACGACAGCACGAAACACCTCGCGCCGCCCGTCACCAAAGCCCTCGCCGACTTCACGACCATCTTCCAACTCGACCTCGATTCACGCCGCGAAGTCCTCAAAACACAAGCCAAATCCGGCATGATCGATGTCAGCCTCGACGAACGTATTCGCAAATTGCACAGCGCAACTCTGTTCCTGGTGGGCCAAGTCCGCAAACGCCCGGAGTTCACTTCGCTGTTTTCCGAAACAATCGATAAAGTCGTGCGATTTGCATTAAAACGTCAAGTCGAAGTGGCCGAAGGTTTGGCGCAGACCTTGAGCTTGAAATTGTATTCCGATGAATTCCGCAATGCCCACCAGGGCCCGTTGCAGGCCCTCATCGGCGGCGCTCGAACGGTCCTCGGCGAAGTCCGCAGCGCCGAAATCGCCCGCACCGACGCGCGCCTCGATATTCGCGCCTGGAAAGACGACGTCAATGCCATCCTCTTGGCCAATTATGGCGAATTGGTCACGTTGGCCGCGAAAGCCGGTCACTCGCGCGATTGGGCCGATGCGTTCTTCATGAGCCACAAGCGCGCCGATAACGACGACGAAATCGAAGAACAGCCGCCCGAAGGTACGTCCACGCCCTGATTGAACATTGCCCCAATCCCCGGATTTACGCCGTTCCCGCCCATAGCCACGTCATCGGCTCCCCCCAATCACCCTCCGCACCCCTCACGATCCGTACACGGCCGTCCCCATTCGGCAAGACGACACGTCATGATGCGAACAGGGGCGCGCCCGGTCCGCTCCTTTCGGCCGTAAGATTCGAACAGGGGAGCGCCCACCACGGACCTTACGCGCGCCCGATGTAAGCTGCGGGGCGCATTGCTCGAGGTTTCAGGGTGACCGAAGCCGGCAGAGCACCGCCGCGTACGCCGCCTGAGGCTCAGGGCCGAGCCCACGAACCCTCTTGACGTGATTCGCTTCGGGGCCTACCGTCGCGCCTCCTTTGAAGCCCGAAACCGCTTTTACCTACCGCCCCGATATCGACGGCCTCCGCGCCGTTGCCGTGACGAGCGTGGTGCTGTTCCATGCGAACCTCGGCGTGCCCGGCGGATTCGTCGGTGTCGACGTTTTCTTTGTCATTTCGGGATATTTGATCACGCATTTGATTGTGCGCGATCTGCGCGAAGGACGTTTTCGATTGGCGGATTTCTGGCAACGCCGCGCCCGACGTATTTTGCCCGCTTTGATGCCCGCGACCGTGGGCGCGTTGCTTCTTTCCATCTTGTTTTTGCCCCCGCCCGCGCTCGTCCAGGCCGCCCGATCCACCGCTTGGCTCGGCGGTTTTGCGTCGAATATCTTTTTCTGGAAAAACCTCGATTACTTCTCCGCCCCCGCAGAGTCCGCGCCTCTGTTGCATACGTGGTCGTTGGCCGTCGAAGAACAATTTTATGTGCTCTTTCCCCCGCTCCTGATGCTGGGGTTTGCATTGGTAAAACGTTCCGAAAAGCGCCTCGTCGCGCTCGTGGCATTCTTTGCGGTATCCAGTTTTTCGGCGAGTTTCTTGTTCACGAAATCTCATCCGAGCCAGGCATTTTATTTTTTGCATACGCGGGCCTTCGAATTGCTCACGGGCGCGCTTTTGGTCTTCGTGCCCAAATCTTTGTTGGACGATGCCCGGCGCCTTCGGGAAACGCTCGCGCTGCTCGGCTTGATGCTGATTGGTTTCGCTTGTTTTGGTTTTACGCGGGAAACCCCCTTCCCCGGATGGCACGCCTTGGTGCCTTGTTTCGGTGCGGCATTGTTCATTTTGGGCAATACGTCGAACTCCTCCGAGCCTCCGACGTGGTCCGGAAAAGCCCTCGCGTGGCGGCCGTTTGTTTTTATCGGGCTCGTGTCGTATTCGTTTTATTTGTGGCATTGGCCGCCTCTGGCGTTGGCCAATCATTGGCATTTCGCCGCCGATTCCGCGTTGACTCGAATCGCTTTGGTCCTGGGGGCGTTCGTATGCGCGGTGTTTTCCTGGCGCTTCGTGGAAAAACCATTTCGCAAACCCGGATCGACCCCGCGCGGCGTTATTGTCGCCTCGAGCGCCGCCCTGGCCATGGGAACGCTCATCGCCGCAGGAACGGGCATTGCCGCGGGAAACGGACAAATCTCACGTGTGCCTCCGCAAGCGCTCGCGTGGCTCAATGCCTACATGGACCCGACGTATGCGTATCCGGTTACGTTGACCCGCGTCACGTCCGATACGCTGCCCGCGATTGGCGTGGATGATCCCAATGTGAATCCGTCGCTGCTCGTGTGGGGAGACAGCCATGCCATGGCCGTGATGTCGGTGATCGACAAAGTTTGTAGGGAATCGGGACGTCGCGGACTTGCGGCGATGTACGCGTCGACATTGCCGGTGCGCGGATATTATTCGTGGGGAAAATATGGCCTCAATGAACAGGCCATTCCTTACGCCGAAGCGATGTTCGAATTGATTCAAAAAAGAAAAATTCGCGACGTGATCCTCGCCGCGTATTGGACTTCGTATTTCGAGCAGCCGCCCGAGAATTACGTTCGTTATGGGATTTCGCAGGATCCATTTGCGAAGGCGTTGCTCGGCACGGTCAAGGACCTACGGGCGCTCGGCGTGCGCGTGTATTTTCAGCGGCAAGCGCCGAATTATACGGTGCGTGTGCCGGAAGAATTGGCCCGACGATCGCTCCTTGGAAATGTACCGACCAAGGGAGAAATCACGATGGAATCGTTGATCATCGATTCCGAACCGATGCGACTGTTGGAGCGCGATCTTGCCGCGGCAGGGGTGATTATGATCGATACGGTGGCGGCGATATCGAATAGAAATGGTATCCCGATGGTGGCCGTCGACGGAAATTCGCTTTATGGCGACAATCACCATTTGTCGACGCACGGCGCCGAGCTGCTTTTGCCGACGTATCGAGCGGCCTTGGCGCATTGACCTGTGGTAGCGGGAAAAACCCCGGTTTGCCAATGGGCCATTCGAGCATCCTCGAGGGCGCCGACGGTGACGGGGTTGAATGCATCAAGAGCGCCCGGCGGAATCGCCGAAAACGATACGAAACCTGCAATGCCTCGCCCAAGGCAAAAAAATCCATATACAAAATGATGCATGATGGCGATTGATTCGTACCCATGAGCACACAATACGATCGCTTGTCATTGATGCGAATTCGGCGTGTCAATTTGGTGTATTCGGTTTATTCGGCGGAACGGAAACGCGAACCTGGCGTCTGATTCGTGCGCTCACAAAGATTGCCGGAGCGAGGAGGCGTTTTTCTTCGAGATGCCTCAGCTCCTGCAAAGATCGTGAGAAAAGGAGATCACCATGTACGAACGTGCTCGAATTTTGGGCGGTGGGACAGTTTTTTGTTTGGCCATCATTGCGGCATCCGCATCTTGCGATGGCCTTGGCAATGGAGGTTCCGGCGGTAATGCCGGTCAAGGAGGTAATGGTTCGCCCGGTACTTACTGCACGAATACTCCGCCGGGGTACGACCCGATTCTCGATAAAGACATTCCCGCCGACCACCCTGACGCCATACCCAAGTATTACAGCGACGTCACGTTGCCGGGCGGGTGTATCCATCGTTTCGCGAATGGATTCACGGTGGAGAGCGGGGCGAAAGTCACCATTGAAGCGGGCGCCGTCGTTGAAATCGGCGGAGGCAATACCGCGAATGAGATTTTCGTCACGGAAGGAGCGATCATAGCCGAAGGCACAGCCGCGGCGCCGGTGGAATTCAGGCCCGCCGCGGGAAAAACGTTCGGCGGCATTTACGTGCAAAACATCGGCACGATATCGCTGCGCCACACGCATATTCACGATGCGACCCATTCCCTCAACCAGGGAGGTCCCGACGCCGCGTGTCTCACGATTTACGGAGAATTGGACACGGTCCCGAAGGGCGTCGTGATTGAAGATTCGACGTTCCAGCGCTGTGCTTACGGCGGCATTGTCTTCGGCACCGACTTGCAAGACGAAGCAACGGCGCCGGCCATTGCGGCGATGTATTCCTCGTTCACGCGCAACGAGATCCTCGATTCCGAATACGGGTTTGTCGTGTACAATGAATCACTCATCGCGGGCATCAAAGAAATGCCGAAAACGACGGGCGTCAAGGCGCACGTCACGGATGAACTCCTGCTGCAACAGCTCGACCTGACGTTGCTCGACGGGGGAATCCCTTGGTGGGGTACGAGCATCGATATCGCCGCGACATCCAAGCTGCGCCTCGAGCCCGGCGTGCATTTCGAGGTCCACGATATTTTCTTCAATCCACCCCACTTCCACATCAACGGCGAAGGAGAGTTGTTCATGGAGGGGACAGCGGACAAACCCATCGTGGTTTCAGCCGATATGGGACTAAATGGGGCACCGGGGCTTTCTTCGTCGCTCAAAGCGACTTTGCGGCATACGAGTTTCAGCGGCCTCGAGCTCATGGCGATCGGCGCCGGGAGTATCGTCGAAAATGTCACGAATGAAAACTGTGCCGGCAGCGAGCAAAAGGCATTTCAGGTCTATGGGGATGCCGCCACGTTCACGTCGAACACCATTCGAAATTGCCTGATCGGCGTCCGGGCCTATCAACAAGACGTTTGGCGTGTCGGTGCGGGCAATGTGTACGAAAATGTCGACCACAACGAGCTCGAGATATCCGGCACGAAAGTCGGAACGACAACGTGGGTGGGGCAATCCGTTCCGTGGGTATTCAGCGACCTCGATGTCACGGGCACGCTGACGCTCGAACCTGGGGTGCATTTACGCGGTCGCGATGCATTCAATGGTTCGGCACTTGTCGTCGTCCCCGGCGCAAAACTCATTGCGCAAGGGACGGCGGCTCAACCCGTGCGCTTCGATGGCCAAGGAGCCGGCGTCAACTCGTGGGACGGAATCGAATTGCTCGGTAACGGCACGATCGATTTCACGTACGTGGACATGAGTGAAGCGCACACGGGCGTTCAGACCAAAGACATGGGTGTGACGATTACGAATTCGACGTTTCACGACAATGGGACGGATATCTACGAATCGTGCGGCAAAGCAACGATCACGAGTTCGACGGCCACCGTCGTGAAAGCTCCGAACTGTCCTTGAGAATGGCGAGCTATTGAGCTGCGAGAGCTTGGCGCGTCTTACTTGACGATATCGGTCGCGCCAAGCTGATCCACGATCCAGGCATACCGCGACGCCGCTTCTTTCATGCGGTCATAACGTCCCGACTTGCCGCCGTGCCCCGCCGGATCGAGGTTGATATCGAGCAACACCGGCGCATCGTTTGTCTTGTATTCACGGAGCTTGGCGACCCATTTCGCGGGCTCCCAATACATCACTTGGCTGTCGTTGTACGATGTGCGCACGAGCATCGCGGGATACGCGACACGCTTCACGTTGTCGTACGGGCTGTATTGGATCATCCAGCCAAACTCTTCTTGTTTCTTGGGGTTTCCCCATTCTTCGAATTCGCCCACCGTGAGCGGCAAGTCTTCATCGAGCATCGTATTCATGACGTCGACGAAGGGCACGTCCGCGACGACGGCGCGATACAAATCGGGCCGCAAATTCGTCACGGCGCCCATTAACAGGCCGCCGGCGCTCATCCCTTCCATCGCAATGCGCCCTTTCGCCGCCCAACCTTCCTGCAAAAGCGTTTCCGTCACGGCAATGAAGTCCGTGAAGGTATTCATCTTGTTTTTCATGCGTCCGCCGTCGTGCCACGCTTTGCCCATTTCTCCACCGCCGCGAACATGAGCGACCGCCACGACGACGCCTCGATCCACAAGCGAAAACAACCCGGCATCGAATTCGGGGAACAACGGCGCGCCGTACGAGCCGTATCCATACACATACGCCGGCCTCTTGCCATCCGGCACCGTGCCTTTGGAGTAAAGAAGCGTAATCGGCACCTTCGTGCCGTCTTTGGCCACGGCGTGAATTCGTTTGGCTTCGTATCGCGACGCATCGTAATTCGGCACTTCCAAACGTTTACGTTTTTCGAGCGTCTTTTTGGCGGGGAAATAATCGTACACCGTTTGCGGCGTCGTCGGCGATTCAAAGATGAACCGAACATGGGCTTGATCGAATTCGAGATTCGCAGCCGCTTCGACCATACCCATGGCTTCCGGCAAAACCACCCGATGCGATCCTTCGAGCCCGAGCTTTTTCACGTCCAAAATGCGCAATTGCGGCAATCCGCCTTCGCGTTCCATCACCAAGGCGAAATCTTTGAACAATTGCACGCCTTCGAGCATCACGTCCGGGCGATGCGCGATCGTCTCTTTCCACGACGCTTTGCCCGGGCTCGCCACTTTCGCCGTCACGAGCCGAAAATTGGTCAATTTGGCTTCGCCGGGCGCTTTGGGACCATTCGTCACGATGACCAATTCATCACCATGGTGATCGACTCGATATTCGTGGTCCTGTTCGCGCTCGGCGACGGTGACAAACTTTTCTTTGGGTTTGTCCGCTCGCACAAAGCGCACCTCCGATGTCGTATGACTGTCGATGTTCAGCAAAATCAATTCGTCGCTGCTCGAGCGGGCCAAATCGAGTTCGAACCTTTCGTCCGGCTCTTCGTATACCAACACATCGGTTTTCGGATCGGCTCCGATTTCAATTCGATGCAATTGGTACGATCGTTTCGATTCGGGATGTTCGATGGTGTAAAGAAGGGTTTTGTTATCCTTGGCGAAGACGATCGACGTCACGCGTTCGATGGTCGTGGTCGAATCTTTGCCCGACGTGAGGTCTTTGACGTGCAGCTTGAATTGGCGAAAACCCGTCGTATCGAGGCCATACGCGAGCCATTTGCCGTCGTCGGAGACGACTTTGGGTCCCACGCCGACAAACGCTTCATTTTTGCCGATTTCATTCAAATCGAGGAGGATCTCTTCGCGCGCGGCGGCGCCTCCGGCGACGGATTTGCGCGCATGAATTCGGTATTGTTTTCCTTTTTCGGTGCGCGTGTAATAAAGCCAAGCGCCGCGTTTGGCCGGGACAGTATCGTCGGTTTCGAGCACTCGGCCGAGGATTTCACCATAAACGCGTTCCAGCAGCGGGGTCAAATGCGCGGTCATGGCTTCGGTATATGCTTTTTCCGCGCGTAAATGCGCGAGCACTTCGGGCGTGTCTTTGTTGCGCATCCAAAAGTAATCGTCGACGAGTTTATGCCCGAAGAGTTCGGTCACGTGGGCCTCTTTTTTCGGCTTGGGAGGTTGCAGCCGACCAGCATCCGTTTTTGGAGTCTCGGTGGGCAGTGGTTTGGCCGAAAGGTCGGCAGGTCCATGATGAGAAACGCTTTGGCCGGAACAATTCGGCAAAAGCAGCGCGAGAAGCGAGGAGAGAACCAGATGGCGCTTGTGGGTCATGTCGATGTGACGATGGATGGCCTGTTTGTGAGGCCGCGACAAGACGAAAGAATGGTGTCCGGCACTTTTGTAGAGAAACGCGATACCGCTCAGTGTCGTTTCGGCCGGCAAACCCAGAACGGTCCGGAATAACCTTCGGACACGGTGATACGCGTCGCGGAACACCCGGGCATCGACGCACATACGTCCCAGCTCGTGATGCCGGCACAATGGGGGCCTCGATAAACGAGCACCGCGCCCGCCAGAACGAGCGCGATGCCGACGGCGAAGAGGATTCGGGTGCGTTTACGTTTCATCAGCGATTGCAACGAGAACAGATGCCACCCACGATTGCAAGCTCAAAGCTTCTCCACAAAAATCTGCGGCGTTCCGCCCAATTGCACCTCGATCGCCCCTGCTGCCGGGCTCTTTTCGCCCATCGGCCCTTGATCGCCGCCATCCAAGGCAAACACCTGCAACGTCTTGTCCGTCTTGATCGAATACGTCGCGCTCGCCGATTCGCTCATCCCCGCGGTCTTCGCCCATAACACATACGCGTGCCGCATGTCCGGCAATTGAAACGCTTTACCGTCCGCGCCCGCAGGCAATGCCAATGCATCCGTCGCCCCGAAATCAACGCGCGCTCCTTCGAGCAATTTCCCCAGCGTCCGATAGGCTCGACCCGTCTCCGTGCGCACCGCTTGGCTGGTTTGTCCGAGCTTCGACACATCCAGGTAAAGCCCCATGTAATCGAATGAATTCATGCTCGCCCCGACGGGCTTTGCATCCGACATGCAAAACCAATCGATCCGCTCGATGCCCGCCGCTTGCGCCGCGACCATGACTTTCACCAAATAATTCGGCGCATATTCGGCGCCTCCCGGAGCACCTCCGACCGCGACATGCGGCGCGCCTGTCTCGGTCACGACAAACGTTTTTCCAGAAACACCCGCATCGCTCAGCTTCTTGGCCAATTGCCCCCGCAAATCGAGGAACCCCGCGACACCTTCATCCGAACTTCCCGGTCCGAAGACCGGATACGAATGAAAACTCACGACATCGAAATACTTGCCGCCCGTCTCCGGATATTCGGCCGATTTCGCCCCGCCGCTCGGATTGTCCGTATAACGCAAAATCGCCGACAAGAAGCTCGGGTACCCAATGCCGCCCAGCGCGATCTTCGCTTGCGGATCCGCCGCTTTCGCGGCCTCGGAGCTGACGCGCAACATCCGCACGTAATCGAAGATCGAACCATTGAAGCGCACGAGCTCTTGTTTCGTGGGAGGATCCGTCTCCCATTTCAACGACGTTTGCCAATCCGGAACCCAATCCGGCTCGTTCCAGACTTCCCATGTGTGAACCCAAGTCTTGTACGTAGTCACCGTACGATACACGTACGACGCCCAGTAGTTGTTGGGATTGACCGTGCCATCTTGTTGAAAAATCGGTTCGTAGAGGTTTGCCGGAGCATAATATTCCAACTGCCAGGCCGGGAGCCCGGCCGGCGCCGTGGAATGCGCGGCCGTCGGCGCGGACAAAAATGCGATATGGTCGCTCATGCCTAAATTCGCATAACTCTTCATATCCCCGACTTCGATATCGTATCCCCACGTTTCGAGGTGTCCTTCGGGCAATTTCAAGCGTGCGCTGTTCGCCCCGGCTTCGGCGGACAAAAACGCATCGTCGGGATCGCCCCAATTCGGATTGGGATGCCCAAAGTTCACGCCATAACGAAATGGACCGCCCAATACGCTATTTCCACCGGAACCGGCCCCGCCGCCGGATCCATTGCCGGCATTGCCTCCCGCCCCGCCCGAGCCACCGGACGCACCCGATGCGCCAGCTCCGGAGCCTCCGGAGGCGCCCGCGCCTCCTGCGCCACCGGAATCTGTGGACGACGAACCGCCGTTGTTACCCGAGCATCCCCACAGGGCGCTGACGACAAACGGGAGCATCACGAGCTGAGGCATCGGAAAACGCATGGGTGAATCTCCAAGAGTTACAGGGAAGTCGCCACCTTATCGTAAATCGATGTCCCAAGGAAGCCGGTGTTTTCATCAGCGCCCGGGCGATGCGATTTTCTGCGCCGGCCATTTCGTAGCAGCACGAACATCGCGCCGGACGTTCTATTTTGATCGCTCAACGAAATGCGGCGTTTGGGTCAGCAGAACCAGCACATCGACGACGCCCAACCGACTTTGACCATATTCCGCGGCGATCTTCGCCGACAAACATTGCAAAGGCCCGTCATCACGTAATCCATAACCATATCGAATCCAATGGCGTGCGTAGCAGGCATGCACATCGGGATCGTACGCCAGAATCGAAGCCAATTCTCCGGCCCCGTCAAACGTCGCCAATGGCCCATCCTGCCCGGTAAGTTCTCCCGACGCGTCGATCGGGATGCCGTTTTCGTCGCTGCGATATGCACCAATCCCATCGAAATGCTCGAATGCAAATCCCAACGGATCCAGTTGCGCATGACAACCTCGACATCCCGGCTCGGTCGAATGCGCCGCATAACGCTCGCGCGTCGTCAGCGTGAGGCTCGGCGGAGGCAATTGGGTCACAACCCCCGGAGGCGGCTCGACCAACGTTTGACATTGCAAACGTTCTCGAATGAGTTTGCCTCGTTGTACCGGCGACGACGTGCGCGGTCTGCCATGCACGGACATGACACTCGCCTGCGTCAGCAACCCCGCCCGATCCAAACCCGAAACATCCACTTTCACGAATTGATCCAGCGGAATGTCTTTGGAGGGCAATCCATAATATTGGGCCAGCGTTTTGTTCACAAACGAATAACGCGCGTCGAGCAACTCCGGTAGCGTGGCGGTCCCTTCGCGCACGACATGGCGCACGAACATGCGTAATTCGGTGCGTAAGTCATCGCGATTTTTCTGCGTCCAACGCGGATACATCACGAGGTCTTTCGATAACGTATCCAAATGATCGACGTTCAACCATTCCTCGATGAAACGATCGAGCAACGCATCACTGCGCGGATCAGCCAAAAGCCTGACGACCTGAGCCTGAATATCCTCCGCGGATTGAAGTTTGTCGGCACTCGCCTCGGCAAACAGTTCGGCATCCGGCATCGTTCCCCAGAACAAATACGAAAGCTCCGAAGCGATTTCATACGCATTCAATCGAACACGTCCGCCCAATGCGGGCAACGTTTCATCCCCAAGCTCGGAACGATAGAGGAAATGCGGCGATTGCAACATGGTGGAAAGGAGCGTCTCGACGCCTTTTGCATTCCCGTCCGTCGACGCAATCGATTGAACCAAGGCCACGTAGCCTTCAATCTCGTCCACGGTGAGCGGCCGCCGAAAAACGCGCGGGCCAAATGTCGTCAGAAAAGCCCGAATGCATTTCGGATCGGCTTGAGCGGGATCGCAGGAAAAAAGCTTCCACGGCTGAGTCATCACCTGGGCGGCGATTGATTCCGCAGCTCGGCGCATTTGATCGGCAAGAAGCGTGCTCACCGTGAGCGCGTCGGCATTGTTGCTGAATCCCCCCACGACCGTATGCGGCACGAAGGATTCTCCCCAATGCGCTTCGATACCGAAAAGATCGTGAATCGTCGCATCGTATTCTTTATGGGAAAGCAGGCGCAACAGGCGCGGGCCCGGTTCGATCGCCGCACAAGCCTCGGGCATGGTCACCGGGGGGTTCATCGGCGGCGACTCATCCGAAATCACGCATCCGGCCGCCATGGTCAACGTCAGCGGGAGCGCCCAGGAAACAAGCGTTTTCGCCGGCGCGGCGTGGGACAAACGCGAATCGCTCATAAAAAAAGCTCCGGCAAGATCCCGTGTCCCTTTTGCGGATCGCCAAACGTTTCGTTGGACAGACCCAGCGCGTGGCATATCGACACCAACAAGCGATTATGCGCGACTCCGCCGAAATTCAAGTATTGCCCCGCGGCAAGCCCCCCGCCCCCGGCCAGAACAAAGGGCACGGACTTGCATTCATGCGTCCGCGAATCCCCCAATTCTTTGCACCAAACGACGAGCGTCGAATCCAGCAAAAACCCGCCTTCCGGATCCGGCGTCGTCGCCAGCCGATCCAGCAAGGAAACGAATTGCGCCGTATACCAACGCTCGGCCATGACGAAATCACTCACCCCCTGCGGATTGTTGTCCTCGCTGTGCGACAAATCATGGTGCTGGCTCGTCAATCCCAACCAGCTCATCACCAGCGGCCCGAGCGTATGATTCCATTGCAACAAGGCCACGCGCGTCAATTGGCACGACAACGCTTTGACCAGCAAATCCATTTGAATCTGACCCAAAAGCGGAAAAGAGTCGTTATCGTACGTCCCCAGCATCGGCGGAGCTTCGGGAGCCGGGCACAAAGTCGTCTGCAATTCCACTTCGAGCGCGTCGAGAGAATCGAGATGCCGGTCGAGTTTTTCCTGTTCGCGACCCGTCACGCGCCCGCGAAGTTTCTTCGTTTCGCTGCGTAAATGGTCGAGAACTCGGACGCGCCTTTTCCACGCCGCATCGATTTGCGCCGGAGTGCCCAAAGAATCGCCGAAAATGCGCCGGTACATGCTCGCCGGATCATCATCGGCAGGCACGAGCTGCGTAGGAGAAAGATACGAGATATTCGTTTGCAATCCTCCGCCCCAGCCGCGCGTTTGCACACCAAATTCAAGCGACGCGAATCGGCTGTTTTGCCCAATATGTTTCGCCGCATATTGGTCGAGGCTCATCCCGCGCGTTTCCGAGCTCGTGTCCGCGCCTCCCGTGAGCATCGCGGCAATGCCCCCCTCGTGCGTGTGCGTCCCGACGAAATCGATTCCATCGCAAATGACCACGCGATCTTTGTACGGTTCGAGCGGTTCGAGGATACTCCCTGCGGGAAATGAATATTTCTTTCCGCTACCTTTCGGCCGCCAGAATTCATGAATGGTGCCATTGGGCGTAAACACCACAACCAGCCGCTTCGCCTTCGTACTCGCGTGCGTGCTGCGCATGGACGAGCCGCACCAAGCTCCCGCAACCAGCGTCGCGCCCAACGTCGTCAAGAATCGCCGCCGATGATTGATTTTCACGTGGCACCTCGATTGCCGATCACCGGATGGTGCGCCCTTGACCGCTGAAACGCAGCGTGAACTCCCATGATTCCCTCCACTTTGACGATACAACCACACATTCTCCGTCATCGCCAATGAATTTTGCCGGTATCGTGCGCTTGAAAGAGCCGAAAGGCAACGCCGTCGATGATTTCCCTCATGCTTCGAGCAATATTCATGATATCATCGGGGCATCAACTTATGTTGCGCTTGGCTGTTCTCATCACCCATCCCATTCAATACCTGGCCCCGCTGTTTCGTGCGCTTGCAAAACGCGACGATATCGTCTTGAAAGTGTTTTTTCTCTGGCATCAGGGGACAGCGGAAACAAGGGATCCCCAGTTTGATCGATCATTCACGTGGGACGTGCCGCTGCTCGATGGTTACGACCACGAATTGATTCCCAACAGCGCCGCCAATCCCGGAACGAATCATTTTTTCGGCCTGGTCAATCCATCGGCCCCCATACGTATTCGCGCATTTCGACCGGATGTCCTCGTCATGCACGGATATCACCGTTTCACCGAAGTCGAAATCATGGCTGCGGCGCGTCTTTTGCGTATTCCCATGCTCCTGCGCGCCGACCCGACGCTTTTGCGCCGACGACCTCCGCACGTGGCTCTCGCCAAACGAGTGCTCGTACCGCCGTGGTTATCGCAATTTGCCGGAGCCCTCGCCACGGGCACCTTGAACAGCCGCTATTACACGCATTACGGTATGCCCGCCGAGCGTATTTTCACGGCGCCCTTCAGTGTCGACAATTCGTTTTTTCAATCGCGCGAAGTCGACGCTCGAATGGCCGCACGCGCGCTTCGTTCCGAGCTGGGCATTGCCGAATCCGATTTCACGGCGGTTTTTACCGCCAAACTCATTGCGCACAAAGGATGCATGGATCTGATTCGCGCCTTTGGATCGCGACCACGGAAAAACACCCATCTCATCATCGTCGGCGATGGCCCGGAAAAAGACGAATGTGTGAAACTCGCCCATGACGTTGCTCCGGGACGAACTCACTTTCTCGGATTTTTTAATCAATTGCGGATGCCCACCGCCTACACCCTCGGCGATGTTTTCGTCTTGCCGTCACTGTTCGAACCTTGGGGTTTGGCCGTAAACGAAGCCATGAGCCTCGGGTTGCCGATCATTGCTTCGGACCAAGTGGGAGCCGTCCCGGATTTGGTATCCCCCGACAATGGTTGGGTCTTTCCAGCCGGAAATGTCCCCGCCCTGAGCCGCGTGCTCGATGAGGCCCTCGACAATCGTGAAGCGCTCGCACGGAAATCCGAAGCGTCACGCCAAAGAATTGCGCAATGGGACATTCCGCAAACGGTCGAAGCGTATCTTCACGCGGCCCAAGCCGTCCGCACCGCCGTCAATCAATAAGCATGCGTCATTCCCCATCGGCCTTGTTCAACCAGAACGAACCGATACCGAGGCAATCCATGCGCGTTCGTCGATAACAATCGATGGCTTGTTCCGGCGTGTGCACGATGGGTTCGTTTTCATTGAAGGATGTATTGAGCAAACACGGAACGCCGGTTTTGTCCTCGAAAGCTTGGAGCAGATCGTAATACAGCTCGTTGTCCTCGCGACGCACGGATTGAACCCGCCCCGTACCGTCCTCGTGCGTAATGGCCGAGAGTTTGTCCTTCCATTCGGGGCGCACCTTGTAAACGACGATCATAAAAGGCACTTCGTGATCGCCAAGAAAACAGGTGGAGAGCTTTTCGACCCGCGTAACGGGAGCGAACGGACGAAAAGGTTCACGATTCTTGATGCGCGCATTGAGCGTCGCTTTCATCCCCGGCCAACCCGGATGACACAATATGCTGCGATTACCAAGCGCTCGCGGCCCCCATTCTTCTCGACCTTGAAACCATCCCATGATTCGCCCCCGGGCGAGCGCCGATGCCGCAGTATCGAGCAATGCCGCCCGATTGAGCTTTTTATAAGGCAATCCCGAATTCTTCAACGCCATTTCGATTTCTTCGTCTCGGTACATCGTGCCCCAATAAGCATGACGAACCTCGGGCGTACGCGGATAACCGTGCACTTCGTGCATCACCCACTCGGCCGCTCCCACGGCCGTTCCATCATCCGACGCGGCGGGGTGGAAATATGCCCGATCGACGTGTTTCTCCGTAATCATTCGCCCATTGGCCACCGAATTGAGCACCGACCCGCCCGCCATGACGACATCGCGAACTCCCGTGCGCCTGACGGCGTCATCCACGAGCGCCAAATACACCTCCTCAAAATGGCATTGCAGCGATGCCGCCAAGTCGCAATCCCGATCCGTCAACGCGTCATTTCGTTTTCGAGCCGGCCCGAAAAGGGTCGTCATCTTCTCTGACCACAAACGCGGAATCTCGACGTTCACCGCATCGATCGACTCGATTTCTTCCGTGGTGGTATGGTGGCGAAAATAGGCCAGGTCGAGCTCCAAGCCACGCTGCGGATCAAAGCGGACGAGCTTTCGCATCTGCCGCGCAAATCGATTGACTCCATAAGCCGACAAACCCATGACCTTGTATTCTTCACCGAATTTGTCGAATCCGAGAAATTGGCAGACCGCCGTGTAAAAAATCCCCAATGAATGAGGCCAAAACGTCTTGCGCAAAACGCGGATACGCCCACCCGAGCAAAGGCTCACCGTGCTGGTCACAAAATCTCCCGCACCATCGCAGGTAATCGCGGTTGCCCGATCGAACGACGAGCCATGATACGCGCTCGCCGCATGCGCCACGTGATGTTCGACTTGATGAAACCGAGCCGTGAAACGATGGGCTTCGACCTCGAGCGCCTGGGCGACGAGGTCGCGCGTGGAACGAATTTGCCGATGAAATGCGATTCTTTCCAAAACGGCCGGACCACGCGTCAACGGCCGCTCGGCGATATACCGAAATTTGGCGACGGCATTTGCATACGGGTTCCGGGCGACAGCCACATCGCTGATATCACTTGGACGAATCCCGGCCATTTTTGTGACTTCGTTGATGGCCAAGCGAGGAAACCCGGCACAATGCTTGATTCTGCTGAGCCTTTCTTCGGCGATGGCCGCGACGATGCCGCTCGGACCGATCAACGCCGCGGCTGCATCACCGTGTGCTCTGTTTATGCCCAAGACCCAATGAGACATGCTGCTCTCCGTTACATCATACGCAAGGCAAAGCTCGACCCGACACGTGCTCGTCAGACCACGCGGGACACCTTGCTCCTTATCTTCAGCCATCCTTGAGTGGCAACGCG
This sequence comes from uncultured Polyangium sp., assembly GCA_964435055.1. GTDB lineage: Bacteria > Myxococcota_A > Polyangia > Polyangiales > Polyangiaceae > Polyangium. Next base: position 21,657 of record CAYSYX010000107.1, read on the forward strand.
TCGGAAAAGATTCATCCGGCGCAAAAAAAAGTGAACATCGGGATGTCGTCGCGCAACCAACGAGACATGACGGCACATCAAGATCTTTCGCAACGGTACTTCAACGATGTGTACGTGCCTTTGAATTTTGCCGCGCAGAATCCAATCCAACGATTTTGCCGGCGATTCTTTCGCACGACGGCGTCGAGCATCGCGGTGCATGGTATCGACTTGCTGCGCGACGTGCGTCCGAAGTCCCTCCTCGACCTCGGCTGTGGAACGGGGATATTTCTCGCCGAGCTTGCAGCGGCCTACCCTCTCGAGCGAGCGGTGGGCGTCGATTTTTCCCAAGCCGCGATCTCCTTGGCCGAGACGCGGCTGTCCAATCGGAATATTTTTTCATTCGAGCGGGCGCCCGTCGAACAGTGCAAGGCGCTTCGTGGAACGTATGACGTTGTGCTGGCGATCGGCCTTTTTGACTATCTTCGTTTTGATTCGATGTTGTTCGAGGCGATGTTGAAGGCGGCGCGGACCATGGTCATCGTGACCTTGCCGCGGCGCCGATTTCGATTGCAACGTTTGGCGCGGCACGCTTGGCTTCGCATGAACGGCGTGACGCTTTGCACGTACATGTCGCCCGATATCGAGAGAATTTGTCAATCGGCGCCGGATAATGACCCCTGATTGGAGTGTAAGCGTGGTCTGCACGTCGCCTTGCGCGGAAGGGTATTGAGGGCTGATAGCCGTTCTTTTGTAAGCGCCGACGGAACCCGGCCT
>CAYSYX010000107.1:22422-23434 GCA_964435055.1 uncultured Polyangium sp.
GACGATTTTCGATGAGAATCTCGCACCCGCCCGATTTGCCGGACAACGAATGGCTCGTTTGTCGCAGGCTCGAGCGTCCCGCTTGAATACCTTTCCAAAGCACGTTTTGCCATGACCAGGTCTCGAAACAACTTGGAGGATGTCCATGAAGATTGCGTTGATCAATCCACCGCCACGTACGGAGTTCGAAAAACATTGGGGCGAATTTCCGGGGCTCGGTTTAGCGTATGTCGCGGCCGGTTTGCGAGATGCCGGGCACGACATCGTACTTCTCGATGGCAAGCTCGTCGCGGGAATGACGGTGGACGCGATTGTCGAACGTGTGCTCGCGATTTCCCCGGATTTGGTCGGGATTACGTGCATGACCGTCGAATTTCCCAATGCTGCCCTGATTGCGGAAAAAATCAAACGTCGCAGCTCCGTACCGATTGTGGTCGGAGGAGCGCACGTCAATGCGGTGGAGACCGAAGTTCTGGACGAAGCCCCGGCGTTCGATTATGCCTGCATTGGCGAAGGAGAAGTCACCGCATGTGAACTCGCCGCAACGCTCGCAGCGGGCGGGGATGTCTCGACGGTTCTCGGCATCGGGTATCGTCAAAATGGCGTCTCGATGCGCACGGCGGCCCGGCCGTATCCCAAAGATTATGACCAGCTCCCTTTTCCCGCGTGGGAAATGTTCAACATGGGCGAGCAAATCCCGATCCTCACCCATCGCGGTTGTCCCTTTCAATGCACATTCTGCGGGCATAATTCGGGGTTTTCTCCACGTTATCGCACCCCCGAGAATGTGCTCGACGAACTCGAACACGTCGTCAACAAATACCGACCGAAGAACATTCGCTTCGAAGATGAAACATTCGGGCTCAATTTGCCGCGTACCAAGGCCATTTTGCGGGGAATCCTGGACCGCGGGTTGAACAAGAAGACCACGTTCTCCGCACAAACTCGGGTCGACCGGGTCGATCGCGATTTCATTCGTCTGCTCAAAGACTGCAACTTCGAAATGCTGGAG
>CAYSYX010000108.1:0-12422 GCA_964435055.1 uncultured Polyangium sp.
CGAACAAACTGAACGTCGGCAAGAAGCAATGGATTGCCATCGCCGTGATCGCCGCAGTGGGCATGGTCCAAATTTGAATTTCGGAAAGCGCAATGCCTCCCAATGCATTCAACAATCCCGTGCGCGGACGCCCGTAACCAATTCCGAGCACCAAGCCTACGGCCACGGAAACGCCAATGGATGTGGCGTGATTTACCCACGAACGCCGGAGTTTTTCGTCGGAGGCGGCGGATTCCAGCAGATGTTCGGCATAAACGAGTTTCCTCCGTCGCTCTTCGGGCGAACCAGCGGGCATTCGCGCAAGGTTCCACGGGGCCGTGCGTGCGGGAAATGGCAATATGCCCAGGGGAATGACGCCCAATGTGCTTGCTGCCGCCCCCACTGCCATATCGACTCGCGTGTCTTTGTCCGGCGTCGCCAAGGCCCACACGAATTGGCCCATTGATAACGCCGTCCAACCAAAGTACCAAGTATGCCACCACAAATTCGCTTTGGCGGCTCCGTTTGAAAGTCGCGCTTCAATGAATGCAAGCCGCCGGGAAACTTCCGCATCCGATGGCGCTGTTGCGGAGGCTGCGGTTGTGCATGTGAGCGCGATGGGGATTGCAGTAAAGGCGAGAAAACGCATGGGGATGACGCTCTTCAAGATAACACGACGCTAGCACGACTTGGAGCGCAAGCGTCGCAAGATGAGCGCAGCCCCGAGCAACGCAAATGGTCCTGAATTCGTTGTTGGTCCCGGAATCGTCAAAGCACAATGGGCTGTGTCGACGTTGTCATTTAATGAAGGATCCACTTCGAGCCCCTGCATCACGGTGGCTATCGCAATGGGTGGCGCCGAACGCGTCGCTTCGTAAATGCCCAAGAGCTCCTTGCCGCGCGTGTCCGTGACATTTTCGTCCGCCAACATGCGGACGTGTTGACGCGTCATCGATTGGTAAAACACTTGTACGACGAGCGCCGTGTGGCCTTTCAAGTTTGCCGGGACAACCGCATGTAAGGTGACCTCGTCGAAATGCCGAAATCCACCGGAGCCATCCGCATAATCGATTTCCCCCGTAGGCATTGTCGTTTCCGTCGGCACAAAACCTTTCGGCGGAATACGAGTATCCGAAAGCCGCACATCGTGCAGCACCAAATGCTCTTCTTCTTCGGCCACGCCCTCTTTCCAAACGCCGGCGCGGGCGCGATAGATATGCGTCGGAGGCTCGGAGGCAATTTCACCCGTTGCCGCGTCATAAACGCCGACGAGATGGTACGGGACGTAGTTATCATCGACGAGCGTCATGGCCACCCACGCCTGACGACTCTCCGCATAACCGGTCGGGAATTTATGACCCGCAAGGTTCTCGACGCGCGCTTTCACTTCCAAGGTTTGGCCGGGTGCGACGCGATCGGGGGCGGAGACGACGGTCAGCGAAACGGCGCGATGAAGCATTTCTTCGGCTTTGGTGCGGGCACCGTCGAATGCCTTTTCATAGGTACTCGCGCGACTGGGATTCGCGGCCATGACCGCGTCGATTCCCCACACATTGCCGCCCACGAATTCGTGACGCTTGGGATCCGGGCGCAGCGGCGCATCAGGATCGTCGCTCACCGGCCATGAACCAAGTTTTGGTTTCATGTGACAATCTTGGCAAGTCGCGTAATCTTTCGCCGCAGCATCGGCATAACTGCTGTCGGCCCATTCCAAGAATGTCGTGTCGAGCGGGAATTCGTTATTGGTTTCGATGCCTTCCTGATTGCGTAATTTTCGCAAAGGATTGGTCACATAATGGCATTGGCCGCAAAATCGAGGATTGGAGAGACCATCGTCCTGCACCGTATCGTGAACGGGAGAAGTCGCTCCTTCATAAGGACCGCGCTTCGACGTGTCCGCGGTAAATACGATTTGAGCGTCGCTCAACAGGTAGGGGCCGTCGGGTCCGGCGGTTTGTGTCGCCCGATGACAAACATCGCAACCGACGCCTTGTTTGTCGATTTCGTCGAGCACGGAACCATCCGGGGGCGCGGCGTGGTTTCGGACAAATCCGAGGGGCGTATGGCATCGCAGACAATAGGTCCCAACGCCCGGCATGTCTTGATTGGCAATGGTCAATGCGGCGAAAAACACCGGATCGCGCGCGGCATTGGCCATCATCGTTCCGGCCCACGTATCGGTCGGCAAAAATGAATAATCGCCGTCGATGCCTCCGCCATGACACTGCCCACAATAATCCGCGTCGACAAACCCGTCGGCCGGAACTTCACCCGGCTGCGTCCCAAGCAGCTCGGCAGATAGGTTTGGTGAGGCAAACCAAAGCGCAAGTGCGGTTAATGTTGCGGAAAGATGGCGTTGTCGGATTCGACGCTCGAGGGGCATGGTGTCCCATGGAGATGCAAAAAATGCGCCTTTCGCATCACTTTCATTCAATGCGGGAAGAGCCGCCCATCTGCGACGCGGGGGCTCGTCGAAACGCACCGTTTGCGTTTATGGCGAAGAATGTTCGTGGGTAGGATCAGCCGCGTTGCATGATGCGGTTCGGGGAGATGTGGTGATGGCGGGTTGTGGAGCGAGCGGTCAGCCCAGGGGCATTTCCAAGCCAAACTCTTCGATTTGCACGCCCAAGAATCGTCGCGGCCGAATCGTTACGCCCACGTACGTGCCGTCGTCCGCTGCTCGCGCCGTCGTCGCGATCTCCATGCTGCCGGGTTTGGCGTCCTCGAACAGCGTCCAAATCGCCCGCTCCACGAGCGACTTCGCTTCGTTTGGTGCGGCGCTCGAGGGCAAACGCGAACACAACACCCGCAAGAACTGAACCATGCGCGCGACAAACAGTTGGTCCACCAACGATACGCGCTCGTAACGCTCTTCCGGTTCCGTCGACGCGCTGTCGTACGTCTTCTTCGGCGGAGGCACATACGCGGTCGGCGCCGACATCAGGTAGATCGCATCGCTGTTCGGAGCGGAAGCGATCAACAACAAGCCCGCTTTCGACATCTCCCGCTGCGAGTCTGTTGAGACAAACGCTTGCGTCGGAATCGCCACCGCGTCGGCATCGTCCACATGGCCGCGTACTTCGTGCACCGTCAGGTTGCCCAACGTGCCGCCGACCTTGCCGCCCACGATTCGACACGGCCACTGCGTGTCCTTGAAGCTCTGCGTGATGAGCGCTCCGACCGCATAAGCAGGCGGAATCCACACCGTCGCTCCTTCATCGGACGGTTCTTCCTTCACGACGAGCTCACGCATGCGCGACGTCGATTTGTCGTACGCAGTTCGTCCGAGCAAACCGTTCATCGCCATCGTGACCCAACGCATCGCCGGACGTTTCGCCGTCGACTGCCAACGCACTTGTTCGGGTGCGGAGAACAGCCCCATCTTGTGATCGATCCGCTCGAGGTCCGACAAACTATCGAGGCCCAACAGGGACGGCGCCGCGTTCACGACGAGCGGCACGGTCTGCGCTTCGGCGAGCTGAGCGAGCTCATCCAGTTGCGACAAACTCGCGTTCGTCCCGGTCACCGTGACGTCCACGATGGCGCACGACACGGGCGAATCGGAGCCTTGTCGAAGCACGCGTTCGAGCGTCATCACGCTGAATTCGCTTCGAGTACAAACGATATCGATCTTCAGGCCCTTGATGCCTTTGGAGCGATCGACGAAGAGCTGCAAACCGCGCCACGACTGTTCCAAACGACGAACTTCGGGGTGTTGCAGGATCGCGCCGATTTGCGCGCCGAGGGCTTTCTCGACGCGTTGAATTGCTTCTTGCGGACTGAACCTTCCGCCGGGTTTGCCGCTCATGGCCACCGCCGCGATGAACGCGCCAAAGCGGCTCGACGACTGCTGTTGCGGCGGCGGAGCTGCCGGGGCTGCGGCTTCGCCACCGCCAGATCCGTCGGTGTCGACCATGTCGAGGATCGAGGCGATCGAGGCTTCATTCGCTGCAGCCGTTGGAGCAGCAACGGGTTTGGGGGCGCCGGTGCTTGCATCCGGCACGAGGCGCAAGACTTCCAGGACAAACGGTGACGACTTCCAAATCCGATCGAGCTCGACTCGCGCCTTGTCACGATCGATCGAGCCGTCGCGCAATCGTTCGAGCAGCAACTTTCCATCGATGAGCGATCGCAACAGCGGCACCGATTCACACAACCCATCAGGCCGGAAGCTCTTGAGGCTCGTCAGCGGAAGGTCGATACGAGTGTTACGTCCTTCGGCAAGCACGCTCGGAACATCGAGGGCGATGCGTGGACGCAGGCGTGTGAACAAGTCATCGAACGCCAACGGATCGACACGGATCGCCAGATCCGGAGCGTTGGCTCCGGCATTGAATTCATCCCGCGGCAAAAGGTCTGTCACGACCAACACGCGGAGCGGCAATACGGGCCCTTCCGTTTGTGCGGACGGTGCGTCCTCGCCGACGTTGAAGCTCATCCCGCTCTTGATAAAACCCTTCGTTTCGCCCGACATGCGCCCGAGAATAAGAGCGGACGCGCGGCACGTGAAGCGTCATCCGCAAACTGTCCTTCCATGGCGCCCCTGCTAAGCTCCGCGCCCCTATGGAAACGGCTTTTTCCGTACCCGATCCGGAAGCTCCGCTCGGTGTGTTCGACTCGGGTCTCGGTGGCTTGTCGGTCGTCCGCGCGCTTCGACGTCGATGCCCTCAGGAAGACATCGTTTATCTCGGTGATACGGCGCGAGTTCCTTATGGCACGCGTTCGCCCGAGACCGTTCTTCGGTACGCGCTCGGGTGTGCGAAGGTGCTCTTGCGACGCGGCGTCAAAGCGATCGTCGTCGCGTGCAACACGGTAAGTGCCGTGGCGCTCGAGATGTTGCGCATCGAGCTCGACCGTCCGGTGCTCGGCGTGATCATTCCCGGCGCGAAAGCTGCGGTTGCCGCGGCAAAAGGTGGTGCCGTCGGAGTGCTCGGAACGACGGGAACGATCGCGTCGGGCGCTTACCCGCGAGCTGTGGCTTCGTTCTCCACGCGCACGGAAGTTCTGGGACAAGCGGCGCCGTTGCTCGTTGCGCTCGCCGAAGAAGGTTGGCTCGAAGGCGAAGTTCCGAGACTCGTTGCTCGGCGTTATGTCGAGCCGCTCGTGAAGTCCGGCGCGCACTGCATTGTGCTTGGATGCACGCATTTTCCGCTGCTTCGAGGGCCCATCGAGCGTGAAGCGGCGGAGCTTGCGGGACGCGTGCTGCCGATCGTCGACAGCGGCGTCGCGACCGCGGACGATGTGGCCATGTTCCTGGAAGAACGGGGGCAGTTGTCCAAACGAACCCGTCGAGGATCGCTCGAGATGTTTGTCACGGACTTACCGAAGAGTTTTACCTCGGTGGCCGAACGGTTCCTGGGCGAACCCGTCGGGGACGTGCACCAGATCGACCTCTGACTAAAATTGGTGCGTCTCGGTTGAATCCTGCAAAGCGAGCGTCGAAGACGAACCCGCCGACAAAACGCTCGCTACGTGATCGAAATATCCCGTACCGACTTCCCTTTGATGGCGCGTCGCCGTGTAGCCCGTTTTTTCGGCCGCAAATTCATTTTGCTGCAATTCCGAATAAGCGCTCATGCCGCGCATTCGATAATCACGCGCCAATGCGTACATCGCGTGGTTCAACGCATGAAATCCGGCCAGCGTCACGAACTGAAATTTGTATCCCATGGCGCCGAGCTCGCGTTGAAACTTCGCTATCGTGGCCGTGTCCAGGTTTTTCTTCCAATTGAACGACGGCGAGCAATTGTAGGCCAAGAGTTTGCCCGGGGCGGTTTGATGCACGCCTTCCGCAAATCGCTTCGCTTCTTTCAAATCCGGTTTGCTCGTCTCGCACCACAACATATCCGCGTAAGGCGCGTACGCGCGAGCCCGGGCGATCGCCGAATCGATGCCTCCTTTCCACGAATAAAAACCCTCCTGCGTACGCGGTTCTTCCAAAAATGGTTTGTCCCGAGGATCAATGTCGCTGGTGACGAGTTTTCCGCTTTCGGCGTCTGTTCTCGCGATGATGATCGTCGGCACGTTCATGATGTCCGCGGCGAGTCGCGCGGCCACGAGGGTCCGAATGAATTGGGACGTCGGGACCAACACTTTGCCGCCGAGATGGCCGCACTTTTTTTCCGATGCCAACTGATCCTCGAAATGGACGCCCGCCGCTCCCGCTTCGATCATGGCTTTCATCAATTCGAAGGCATTGAGCGGTCCACCAAACCCCGCTTCCGCGTCGGCGATGATCGGGGCGAGCCAATAACGCTCGGAATGTCCTTCGGTATGCTCGATTTGGTCCGCTCGCAGCAACGCGTGGTTGATTCGGCGGACGACGCTGGGAACGCTGTTATGCGGATACAAGCTTTGATCGGGATACATTTCGCCGGCGAGGTTCGCGTCGGCCGCAACTTGCCAGCCGCTGACGTAAATGGCCAAAAGCCCGGCGCGCACTTGCTGCATCGCTTGATTTCCCGTCAATGCTCCGAGCGCGGCGATGTAGTCTTCGGAATGCAAAAGGTTCCAAAATCGTTCGGCGCCGAGACGAGCGACGGTGTGCTCGATATGGAACGAACCGCGTAGTTTCGCGACGTCTTCGGCATTGTAAGGACGAACGATTCCGTGAAAACGCCCCGAAATGGTGCGGCTTTCCGGCATCGACGATTCATGCGTGGAAATCGACTGTGCGGCGGACATAACGACTCCTTTCGAATCTCCGTGCCCCGTTCCAATATGGCGACGCGGAGGTGTTTCATGCAGCAACGGCCGTGGTCTCCGACGTCCCCTCGAGACGTTCATAAGCAGCGGTCGTCAAAAATGGCTTGAAATCTTCGGCGAAAACGAGGCTCTCAAAAATCTCGCGAGCCTCGCGGAGCTCGGGATCGCGACCATTTCCCGTGGAGCGCAAGTGTTGATAACGATCGTCGATGAACCGGGCCAAACGATTTCGATCGAGCAATTTATCGCCGACGCTTACGCCATGACGAACCCATTGCCAAACCTGCGCGCGACAGATCTCCGCGGTGGCTGCATCTTCCATCAAATCATACAAAGGCACACAGCCGACGCCATGTAACCACGATTCGATGTACCGCAAACCGACATCGATGTCGTGAACGAGCTCCGCTTCCGTCCGCCGGCCGTCCGGAATTTCGACGAGGTCGGTCGACGTGACGCGAACATCTTCGCGTTTTTTGTGAATTTGGTTTGGCGTGGACATCCAAGTGTCAAACGCGTCGCGCGCGACCGAGACGAGCCCCGGATGGGCAACCCAAGTGCCGTCATGACCGGCTCGAACTTCGCGTTCTTTGTCCAGACGCACCTTTTCGAGCGCCAAGCGGTTTCGCTCCGCGTCCGTCTTGATGGGGATTTGCGCGGCCATACCGCCCATGGCGAAGGTCCCGCGTCGATGACACGTCTGGATGAGCAAGTCCGTGTACGCGCGTAAAAATGGTTTGTCCATCGTGATCGTGCTGCGATCGGGCAATACGGCGTCATGGTGGGTGTGCAGGGTCTTGATGAAGCTGAAAATATAATCCCATCGCCCGCAATTGAGGCCGACGGAGTGGTCTTTCAATTCGTACAGGATCTCGTTCATTTCGAACGCTGCCGGCAAGGTTTCAATGAGCACGGTGGCGCGAATGGTGCCTTTGGGCAGTCCCCGATGTTGTTCGGAAAATGCGAAAATATCGTCCCAAAGCCGAGCTTCGAGCGCGCGTTCCAATTTCGGAATGTAAAAGTACGGACGTTTTCCTCGAGCCGTCAATTCGCGAACATTTTGGAAGAAATAAATGCCATAATCGAATAAACAGCCGGGAACGGGTTTTCCATCCACGAGGACGTGTTTTTCCCACAGGTGCAGCCCACGCGGACGCACGAACAAAACGGCCGGATTCGGGCCGAGCGTATACGATCTTCCCGTCGCCGGATCGTTATGCGAAATGGTCGATCGGACCGCGTCCATCAGGTTTTTCTGGCCGGATACGACGTTTGCCCACGTCGGACTCGTCGCGTCCTCGAAATCGGCCATGAAAACATTGGCTCCGGAATTCATGGCGTTGATGATGATCTTGCGGTCTACCGGACCGGTGATTTCGACGCGTCGATCCTGCAAATCGTCCGGAATCGGCGCAACGAACCAATCGGATTCGCGCAATTCGCGCGTTTCGGGCATAAATGCGGGGCGACCGCCGCCATCGAAAAAGGTTTGTCGTCCCCGACGTCGCCCGAGAAGATCTTCGATGCGATCTGCATATCGCCGGGTCAATTCCGCCACGAAGGTCAACGCTTCCAACGTGAGTACGTCATTGCTTTCGGGCAATTCCGAACCGAGAATCGTAATAGCCGATCCGTCGTAGCGCATGAACACCCGCTCCTGATGGGCAAGACCAAGTGTTCAATCGGGGAGGGGAAACGTCAATGCATCGACGAGGGGAATGTTTTTTCGGGCGAACGTCGTGAACTGTATTCGTTACACGCCGGCTAAAACGCCGAACGCTTTCTTCAATTCGTCCATACGCGCGAGCGCTCGATCGTCCGCGACCTGCATGGATTCGCCCTCGGCCATGGGTTCGCGTACGTCGAAGTAAAACTTGATCTTGGGCTCCGTTCCGCTCGGTCGCGCAATGATGCGACTTCCACCCTCCAGGTCGAACGCAATCATGTTCGTCACGGGCAACGTCAATGCTTCGGTGCGTCCATCCGCATACGTGCGCAAACGCGCCTGAAAATCCGCAATGGCCAAAACGCCGAGCGCCCCGATAGCGGTTGGTCGCGCCGAACGCAAACGATCCATCGCCGCCTTCATCTGCGACATCCCGTCCGCTCCGGGCAAGGTCACCGATCGCTGACCGCTTGCATAATGACCGTATCGACGAGACAAACTTTCCAGTTCGTCCAGGACGCTGCGGCCATTCTTCTTGAGCAACGCCGCGAGTTCGGCGAACAGAACCCCGGCCGAGATCCCGTCTTTGTCGCGCACGAGCGGTCCGACGGTGTATCCAAGCGCTTCTTCGTACCCGAAAACGAAATGCAGTCGCTCCGCTTTTTCGAGTTCCATCGCGCGGTTGGCGATCCATTTGAAGCCCGTCAACGTCTCTTCGTAACGAGCTCCGAGGGTTTTGGCGATCGCGCCGAGCATCGGCGAGGAGACGATCGAAGCGATCACGACCTTTTGGGCCGCGTCTTTGACCGCGGTTTCGGAAGACAAACACGCGGGCGATGTGGTGAGCAAGTAGTGGCCGAGCAGTGTGCCGACTTGGTTGCCGGTCAATTGCACGTAGCCGCCGCCGGGCTTGGGGACGGCGACAGCCAGGCGATCGGCGTCGGGATCGTTGGCCAAAACGAGATCGGCGCGTTCTCTTTCGGCCAGGGCGAACGACAGATCCATCGCGCCTTTTTCTTCGGGGTTTGGAAAGGCAACCGTCGGGAAATTCCCGTCGGGTTCGGCCTGTTCCGGCACCGTGCGATACCCGCCAAACCCGGCGCGGGTCATCGCCATGCGCATGTATTTTTCACCCACGCCGTGCATGGGCGTGTACACGATGCACAAGTCGTTGTCTTGCGCCGGGCAAACCCATAGTTTGTCAATCTCAGACAGGTAGTTCTCCAAGAGTTCGTCGGGGAAGAACTTCACCCAGCCCTCGGCTTGTGCCTGTTCGAAGCTCATCGTGGGGACGTTTTTGGCCTCGGGGCACGTGTCGATGGCTGCGGCGATGCCCTTGTCGTGCGGCGGGATGATCTGCGCGCCGTTGTCCCAATACGCTTTGTAGCCGTTGTATTCGGGCGGATTGTGGCTCGCGGTGATCATGACGCCGGCTGCGGCTCCAAGTTTGTCCACGGCGAAAGCGGCAAACGGCGTCGGGCAAAGGCTCGGGGCGATCAGCGAACGGATTCCGGCGGCAGCGAGGACGCACGCGGTTTCTTGGGAGAATTCCCAGCTGTGACGTCGACCGTCGTAACCGATGACGACGCCTTTCTCCAGCGCTTCTCGGCGCGCGTTTGTCTTCAGGTACTTCGCCAAACCCAAGGTCGTTCGGCGAATCACGGCCAAGTTCATGCGTGTTTCACCGGCGCCCATGATGCCGCGAAGTCCGGCCGTGCCGAACTCGAGCGGCCCGGCGAATCGTTCACTCAAGTCCCGCAGCGCGGCGGCGCGCTTCGTTTCGTCTTCGCTTTGCGATGCGTCGTCGACGATACGGGCGAGTTCATCGCCGGTGGAGGAATCGGGATCAGCGGCAATCCAGGCTCGGGCGCGGTCGAGAAGGTTGGTCATCGTGGGCTCTTTGTATCATTGCTCGTCGCTCTTGCGTGCGTTGTTGCGTGAGCGTCTGGTACGACTGCGAAATCGTCATGGACTTTTCGTTTGATGAAGGGGCTCTCGAGTACCGGGCGCGGGCGGTCGAGTTTGCGCGGGCGCATCTCGCGGAAGGTGTGACGCTTCGGGATCACGAGGAATGTTTTTCCCGTCCACTCTGGCAAGCATGCGCCGAATTCGGCCTGTTGGGATTGCCGTTTGCCCAGGAACATGGCGGAAGTGGCCAAGACATACTCACGACGATGTTGGTGATGGAGGGGCTCGGGTATGGCGGCAGAGACCTCGGAATGCTTTTCGCGATCAATGCACAGATGTGGGCGGTTCAGCATCCGCTCGTGAAGTTTGGCACGGAAAAACAACGCGAACGTTGGCTGGGAAGGCTCATTCGAGGCGAAATCATCGGCGCGCATGGAATGACCGAAACGGATTCGGGTTCGGACGCCATGGCCATGCGTATGCGGGCGACGCGTTGCGAGGGTGGGTACGTGCTCGATGGGGTCAAAACGTTCGTCACCAATGCGCCGATTGCGGATGTTGCGGTGGTGTTTGCCGTGACGGACCCGGCGCGAGGCAGCTTTGGTATCAGCGCGTTTGTCGTGGAAAAGGGCATGCCGGGGTTTTCCGCGGGCAAGGCGATTTCCAAAATGGGTTTACGCACGTCGCCGATGGGGGAAATGGTGCTCGAGCATTGTTTCGTACCCGAGGAGAATCGATTGGGTAGGGAAGGGCAGGGGGCAATCCTTTTTCAATCGTCGATGCAGCGCGAGCGGGCGTGTATTTTGGGGGTGGCCGTGGGGGCGATGGAACGGCAATTGGAAACGTGCCTCGAATATGCTCGAACGCGACATCAATTCGATAAGCCGATCGGGCAATTTCAGGCGGTATCGCACCGCTTGGCGGACATGAAATTGCGCCTCGAAACGGCGCGGTTGCTGTTGTACAAAGTGGCGTGGCTCGAGAAAATGGGCAAACCCGCGCACCTCGAAGCGGCCATGGCCAAGCTGCATTTGAGCGAAGTATTCGTCCAATCGAGCCTTGATGCGATTCGGATTCACGGTGGATATGGCTATGCGACGGAATTCGAGGTCGAGCGGGATCTGCGGGACGCCGTGGGCGGGACGATTTATTCGGGAACGTCGGATATGCAGCGGAACATCATTGCCAGGTTTTTAGGCGTCGGGACGACTTGAAGCGATATCCGTTTGCCTGAGAACACGCATTCGTTGTCGCCAGCGGCGCCGGCGGGATGATTGCGCGATTGGCGCAATGTAGACTTGGACGAACCCCGTTCCAGAGGGCCAAACGAAAAAGGTGGTCTGGTCCTCGACAAACGTTGGTCGGTATGTCAAGGGCGGTAGGGTGAGCCGAGACGAACCTGCCCGCACCAAGCATGACGAGTGGACGAAGGACGTCATGGCGTTATGGCTCGGGGAACTGGGCAGTGTGCAGCTCGATGCGCGGATTGCGGGAAGTGTTCGTCGAGGCGACGTGTTGTTCCAAGAGGAGAAACCCAAGGCGCCTATGCGGGGAAAGCTGGGATTGCTGGGAGATTTGGCGCGCGGGTCGGTCTTGTTCGAACCGTTTCGCAATCCGTTGACCGCGTGGGAGTTGGAGACGTGTTTGGTCAAGGCGATCGAACATACGGCGCAGAGCATGCGCGCCGCGCGCCGGGCCAAACGCGAATTGTCGACGGTAAAACACACGGCATTGTGCGTGATTACCCCGAACCTGTCGGACGAACTCAAAGATGCGGCGGGATTGACGGTTGTGTCACCAGACAAACCGGGCGTGTACCAAATGGCGCGGATGCTGCATACGGTGATTGCGGTGGCGTCGGAATTAAGCAAAGACCCGTCAACATTGTGGTTCCGACTGCTCGGGCGTGGTGAGGTGCAGCGTGAAGCCATCAAAGAGTTGATCGAAACGTATGCCAACGACCCGCTCAAAGATGCTACGTTGGCGCTGTTGTCGGTGTGGTACCAGAATTGGCAACCGTTGGTTGTGACAAACTTCGGAGCGGAAGAAGAAGAAGAAGTGAAGAACTGGCGACAACTGTACGAGCAGTGGAAGAAGAAGACGATTGCAGAGGGCAAGCTCGAGGGCAAGCTCGAGGGCAAGCTCGAGGGCAAGCTCGAGGGCA
>CAYSYX010000108.1:12522-23259 GCA_964435055.1 uncultured Polyangium sp.
GAGGGCAAGCTCGAGGGCAAGCTCGAGGGCAAGCTCGAGGGCAAGCTCGAGGGCATCTTGGTGACGCTCGAGATGCGTGGTTTGTCGCCGACCGAGGCTCAACGGAAGCAAATTCTTGCCTGCTCGGACATTGAGCTGGTGGATCAGTGGTTGCGTGCGGCAGTTACGGTCTCGGATGTCAAGACGCTCCTTGCGATGCGGGGCCCCAAGCCCCGACGATCTCAACGACGGGCAGCGTGAGTCATTGAGCGTTCATCGCTCCAGAGCGCTTGGTTTGTCGAGCATGTGGGCCAACGGTGGCGAAGTGCGGCGCAAACGCCGGAACATCCGCAGGGAAACTTGTGTGATGGCAGGAAGGCAAGCTTGAAGCGGAGACGATTGCCGAAGCCGGCGACGTCGCCCTATTTCTGCTTCGCAAACGCTTCGGCGAACAACGTGTCGTAAGCGCCTTCGACAAACGGCTGCGCGACGAGCACTTTGCGCAGAAAATCCAAATTGGATGCCGCCGGGCCGACGGCGCCGACCAGCTGCAAACTGGTTTGGCCGAGCGCCGTATCAAGACGCGCGATCGCGTCTTGTCGCGTGGCGCCATGAGCAACCACCTTCGCGATCATCGGATCGTAAAACGGCGTGACCTCCGATCCTTGTTCGACGCCCGTTTCGATGCGCAAATCATCCGTTGCTTCAGGCCAAACCAGTTTCTCGAGGCGTCCCGGTTGCGGCGCGAATTTCTTTGCCGGATCTTCGGCATACACGCGCGCTTCGATCGAATGCCCCGACCGTTTTACGGCGAGAACCTCCGGCGACAACGGCAGCCCCGCGGCGACTCGAATCTGTTGTTCGACGAGATCGACGCCCGTCACCATTTCCGTCACGCAATGCTCGACTTGCAAACGAGCGTTCACTTCGAGGAAGAAGATCTCTCCGTCACCGGATGCGACAAACTCGACCGTGCCTGCTCCGAGGTAACCCACGTGGCGCACGACGCGCAGAGCTTGATCGAAAAGCTCCCGGCGTTTGGCTTCACCCGCTTCGCCCTGGAAAAACCACGCGGGAGACGGCGTCTCTTCGATGATTTTTTGATGGCGTCGCTGCACGCTGCATTCGCGTTCGCCAAGCGCCACGGCATTGCCGTGAGCGTCGCACAAGACCTGCACTTCAATATGCCGCGGCCCGCGCAAATATCGCTCGAGGTACACGCGCGCATCACCGAAGGCGCTCTTGCCGCGATCCGAGCATGCCTGAAGCGCCCGAGGCAGTTTCGCGAGGTCCTCGACGATTTGCATGCCGATGCCGCCGCCTCCGCCGGCCGCTTTCACCAACAGGGGCGTACCGATTCGTTCGGCTTCGCGCGTGGCCGTTTCGACGTCGTCGGCAGCCAATGGCCCGTCGGTTCCCGGAGGCGGACAAACCCCGACGGCTTTGGCGACTTCGCGGGCTTTGATCTTGTCGCCGAACGCATCGAGCGCTTTCGGAGGTGGCCCGATGAACACGATGCCCGCGTCCGTGACCGCGCGACAAAAGGCTTCTTTTTCGCTCAACAATCCATATCCGGGATGAATTGCGCGAGCTCCCGTCGCGCGGGCGGCGTCGACGATGGCGGCGATGTTCAAGTAGCTGTCTTTGACAGGCGGAGGTCCGATGCGGACTGCTTCGTCCGCCATGCGAACATGCGGCGAATTCGCGTCGGCGTCCGAATACACGGCGACCGTGCGAATGCCCAGGCGTTTGCACGTACGTGCGACGCGGCAAGCAATCTCGCCGCGATTGGCTATGAGGATCTTGTCGAACACGTCAGGCGATGTGGTCGTTCGTCGAGCCGCCGTCAAGAGCCGGCTTTGACCGAGTCTGTCGGACGAAACCCTTTCACCTTGGGTTTACGTCCGAGCAGCGCAAGTTGTCCACACGCCGCCGACACATCATCACCGCGACGACGCCGGATGAAACACGAGTAACCGGCATCGACGAGCACCTGCTGGAACGCCAGCACGCGCTTCATGTCGGGCGGGCCAAGCGACGACGCCTCGATCGGGTTCATCGGGATGAGATTGATCTTGACAGGGATTCCGCGCAAAAGTTTGGAAAGACGCACGGCTTCTTGATGGGTGTCGTTTTTTCCGGACACGAGCGTGTATTCGATCGTGATGCGTCGCCGCGGCGGCAGCGGATACGCTTTGAGCGCCGCGAGAAGTTCCGCGAGCGGATACTTGCGATTGATCGGCATGAGCGCCGATCGGCTTTCGTCATCCGTCGCATGCAGCGAAATCGCCAGTGACACCTGACCCTGAAATTCCTGCCCCAAACGCTCGATTTCCGGCACGAGTCCCGATGTCGACACGGTCACCCGGCGCGTGGACAAACCGATGCCATCCAGATGCGTGAGCAGTCGCAACGCCCGCGCTGTGCTGTCGTAGTTGTGCAGCGGTTCGCCCATCCCCATGAACACGACGTTGCGCAAACGTTCGTCCTGTTCACACAGTGATCGTCCGATCAGCACCTGCGCCACGATTTCTTCCGGCCCGAGATGACGTTGCAATCCGGCGACGCCGCTGGCGCAGAACACACAGCCCATCGCGCAACCGACTTGGGTCGAAATGCACTGAGTTACGCGAATTTTTGCCGTGTTTGTCGTGGTGTCTTCCTCTTCGTCGTCATCATCATCTGCGGCGGCGGCATCGGCGTTGGCTTCGTTCTGCGCGTTTGGGCCGCTGACACCGGGAAGCAAGACCGTTTCGATCGTGGCTCCGTCGGCGAGTTTCAAGACGACCTTTCGAGTACCATCCGCCGAACGATGCACGTGTGCGATTTCGGCGACCGGACCGAGGCCCGTTTCGGCGAGCTTGGTGCGCAACGTCGCCGAGAGGTTTGTCATGGAACTCGGGTCGAAGACGCCCCGCTTGTGGATCCAAGAGAAAACCTGTTTCGCGACAAACGACCGTTCCCCAAGGGCGGACAAGTTCTCCTGCCACTCATTTGGCAGACGTGCGATGGGATGGAGAGGTCGAGGTTTCACGGGCGAGTGCGTATCGCGCGTGGGTGGTCGAGGCAAGTTGTGGGCGTCGGAAAGGCGGTGCGAGCGCGAGGAAGGCGGTTGTCTGTCGTCGCGAAAAACAGCGTACGGCTGGAACTTTACGTGCAGCTCGAAGTAGCGTAACTTGATGTAATCCCGAGTCGAACCGGGACCCGAGGGAGTGCACATGGGTGTGAGTTTTTCCCAGGCGGCGCGTCGTATCGCGTCGAAATATGTGGATTCAGCGTCTCTCGATGCGGCAATCGAAGTGCTTGGGCCGCGCGCGGAAAAACATATCGACGCGTTGGATGCGGAGGGCAAGGCCGGCCTCATCAGCTTCCTCGTACGAAATCTTCGCGAGCTCAGTGTCGAAGAAGCGACGGATCTCGAGCGCAAGATGCTTCGGGAAATGGGGGCCGTACCGCGACCGACGAAGACGTTGACGGTCAAGGACGAGATCTCGGTCATCACGTTGCGCAACTATGTTCGGTATTTGTGCGTGTATCTCGGGATGGAGTGGAATCGCGGCATGCTTTTGCAGTCGGCGGTTTCGGATCTTGCTCGGTTTGCCCTGGCTCGCGGGGCGGGAACGTTCGAGATCTCTGCGGCTCGTGAAAAGGTGAGTTTCCGCGTGCACATCGATGGCCAAGTGGCGCTTGGAGGTGCCTGGCTTTCGTCGTCGAACGAGCCTCTTTTGGCGGGCGTACGAAATCTTGCGCGTGGTCTGCGCAGCTCGTCCGGCACGCAAGGATCGCAGCTCGAGTTCGATGTCGAGTGGGGCGTCGCGGCTTGATCTTTCGTCCGTGGTTGGTGATGACAATCGTCGGCGATCGTTTGTATTCAAAGGAAAAACGCTCTTTACACCAGGCGCGGGTGGGAGTATTGCGCTGCGCATAGAGTTTTCGCGCCGCCTCCGGGCAAACGAGGGGAGAGTATCGTCATGGGCATCGTTCTCGATCTATTCGCACTTCCGCGCGCGACGAAGTCCCGCACGCGCAAGCTTCGGGATGCATTTTTCGAATCCTACATGGAGAACAACCCCGGCGCTCAACGCATCGAAGTCGACTTGGCGAAGGACGCGGACAAACTCCCGGCGTGGGACGAGTGGGACGTGCAGACGAAGTTCGAGATGCTTTACGGTGAAGGTAATCTCGACGAAGAAATGGCTTCGCGCTGGAATGCGTTGGCACGTTGGACGGATCAACTGCATCAAGCGAATCTCATCGTCGTGTCGACGCCGATGTGGAACTTCTCGATTCCGTGGCAATTGAAGCGCTGGATTGATGCCGTCGTGCAGGCGCGATTGACATTCGACTACGACCGCAAGAAGGGCGAATTCAAGGGATTGCTCGGAGGTCGTCCCGTCGTGCTCCTCGTGACGCGCGACGGTGCATATCCCCCCGGATCTCCCTATGCCGCCATGGATTTCCAGGTCCCGTACCTCAAGACGGTGTTTGGCTTGCTGGGTCTCGGCCCATTTCATGAAATCATTGCCGAGCCGATGGCCATGGGTGGTCCGCAAGTGGCGAAAGACGCATTGGCGGCGGCTGTCGACAAGGCCGTCAATCTCGGCAAGACGCTCGAAATCATCGATCCGGGCGATACCGTTGCTTGATGGCCGAAGCGTCATTGCTTCGACGTGGCAATACGTATCCTGCATTCTCCAATTACCACCCATTCCGCATCATCAAATTCAAAACCCCGACGCGAATTGATATCATTCGCGTGTAATTCGTGCTGTCCTGAGCTCATCGGAGGTACCGATGAGACGACTTGGCATTTTCTTTTCCTTGGCGCTTTGTGTGGTTGCCGGATGCGGCGACGACGGAGGGGCGTCGACTTCGCCATCCGCGGACGCTGATGGGGACGGCATTTCGAATGCCGACGAAGGCAATTCGACGAACGTAAACACCGACGGTGACGAATTCCCGGATTGGCTTGATTACGACAGCGATGGCGACGGGATTCTCGATGCGGACGAAGCGGGCGACAAGGACCTGACGACGGCTGTCCGAGATACCGATGCCGATGGTGCGCCGGATTTTCGCGATATCGACAGCGATGGCGATGGTTGGAAAGACAACCAGGAGCTCGACGCGGCATTTGCCATTGTCGATACCGATGGAGACGGCACGCCGGATTTCGTGGACCTTGATTCCGATGGCGATTCCATTTCGGACAAACACGAATTCGCCGGGGAACCGGATAAAGACAACATCCCCAATTTCCGTGACGACGATAGCGACGGTGATGGAATCAAGGACGCTCTGGAAGCGGGCGACGCCGATATCGTATCACCACCGGTCGATACCGACGGGGATATGATTCCCGATTTCTTGGATGTGGATTCCGACGGCGATTTCGTTCCCGATGCCCAGGAAGATCCCAATGGCAACGGCATGGTGGACCCGGGTGAATCGTCGCCTCTTTCGGCCGATACCGACGGTGATGGCACGCCGGACCTGGTGGAAAAGATTGCGGGAAGTGATCCGAATGATCCGGCCGTGTCGATTCCGGCGGGCGATTTCTATTTCGTTTTGCCCTACCTTGGGGCGGAAAAGTCGGGGCAGCTCGATTTCACGACCAATGTTCGCCAGGCCGATGTATTCATCTCGGTCGATACGACGGGGTCGTTTGGCGAGGAAATCGCGGCGATTCAAGCGGCTCTCGACAACACCATCGTTCCGGGCGTGCGCGCCGTCATTACGGATGCGGCGTTTGGCGTGGGCCGATTCGAAGATATGCCGCTGGCCCCGTTTGGCTTGCCCGGCGACAAACCTTTCGAATTGCTCCAGCCGATCACCACGGACGTGGCAAAAATAAGCAATGGCTTGTCGCTCTTGCCGCCCGCGGCCGGTGGTCTCGACGTACCCGAAGCGGGGTATGAATCGCTGTATCAATGGGCGAGCGGCACGGGGCTTCCGGATTTGGGTTATGGTCCGTTTGCTCCGATGGGTTCGATTGGCGGCGTGGGATTCCGCAAGGATGCGTTGCCCATCATTTTGCAGATCACCGATGCCATTTCGCATGAAGCGATCGATTATCAAACCGTGGTTCCCGGGGCGCACAGCAAACAGGCGGCGCTCGGGGCGCTCGCGGCGATCGGGGCGCGGGTCGTGGGGATCGACAGCTTGGAAAACGTCGGAACGCCGAATGATCCCCGGGCGCAGCTCGAAGAATTGGCGATTGCGACGAAAGCGGTCATTCCGCCCGATATCAATACGGGTAAGTGTTTGACGGGGGTCGCCGGAGCGCCGAAAGACCCCACGATGGTTGGTGGAAAACCCGTTTGTCCGGTCGTCTTCGACGTCAAGCCGGACGGTTCGGGGCTTGGTGACTTGATTACGTCGGCCGTCGTCCAGCTCGCCCAGCTTGGCGTTTTGGATATTTCGACGGACACAATCGGTGTGACGAACGGGTTGAAGGGCGAGGTCGTGACGCCTGGTTTTACCACGGCTGATTTCATCAAATCGATTACGCCTGTTGCGCCGCCGCCTTCGGGAGCGACGATCGACGGCGATATTTTCCGGGGAGTTACGCCCGGAAGTACGGTGAAATTCGACGTCAAGGGATACAACGATTTCCAAAAGCCGCTCGAAGTGGATCAGCTTTTTGCGGCCGACATTCGCGTGCTCGGGGACCTCGTGACGGTGCTCGACGTGCGCAAGGTGTACATCATCGTTCCGCGTGAGATTCCGGAACCCCCGCCGATTCCGAAATGAGGAGGTGCGTCATGAGAAAACGATCCTGGGCATTTTGTGCGGGGTTACTTCCGCTTTTGCTGACGACGAGCGCCGATGCGCACAGCGTGGCGCAGGTTCAAACGGCCAAACGCATTAGTCAAGCGACGGTTGTGGCCTTGGATCCGCAAGGCAATCCGACGCCGGGGGGCATGGGAACGGATACGAAGGCCAAAGTGGGCGACGTATTGACGTTCATTCTGCAATTTACGCCCGTGCCCAACAATGCGTCTCGCGGGGCCGGCGGGTACATTACGGAATACGTGCCTGCGAATACGGAAGTGGTCGGGGCACGCATCATCGATCGCAATGGGAAAACGGTGGCGCCGAAACGCGGTCCGCAAATGGACGACGGTTGGGGGCCTCGAGGCAACGGCAACTACACCGGCATTGGGCTGGAAAATGGGTCGTTGTCGCAAGTCTATGCGGACACCGGCATTTTCTACAGCACGGATGCCCGGACGCTTCGTAATCCGGGCAATACGTTCATTACGGTGCTGAATGGAACGGAAGTGAATCCGGTTCCGACGGGTGCCGGGCAGCTCGATAACTTCCTGGGTTTTGCCGGGCCTCCGTTTTACGCGCACAACGAATGGGATCGCGTCCAAGCGGTCGCGTATGGCGCCAATGGCGGCATTACCGGCGGAACGGGAAATACGCCGTTCGGGTTTGGCTCGGCCGTTGCCGGGCCGGAGACGCACTACAAATACGAAAAGGTGCTTTTGCCGAAATGCAGCGACGGCATGGACAACGACGCCGACGGCAAAATGGATTATCCGAACGATCCGGAATGCAAGTCGACGCTCGATGACGACGAGACGGCCAATTCGGATGCGCCCATTGGGCCTTGGCATCGTATTCGCACGATGGGGGCGGAGATCGGCACGGGCATGGCGACGAATTGCCAAAGTTGCGCGGGTGGTTATGTGCGCATGGGCGTGCCCACGGATGCCGGATGGGATCTGTCGCTCGACAATCCATTGCCGCCCGATACCAATGCGGTGCGGTTTGCCGTAGGGGAACTCATTGTCGGTGAAGAATACTTTGCCGAGGTTTCCTTGCGGGTCAAAGCATTGCCGCTCGATCCGACCATGATGATGGACGTGAACTGTTCCGAAGTGTTCGGCGGTGACGCGGCCATGCCGCAGCAAGGTCAGGACAATACGTGGCGGTATTTCGTGCCGGCTCCGGCGTGCGTTTCGCTCAATTTGTTTTTCGAGCTCAGCGTGGACAAGCTTTTGGCGGTGACGGGTGACGTTCTCACCTATACGATCAAGGGGAAAAACCTGAGTATCAATCCGCAAACGAATGTCGTCGTGACCGATACGTTCGTCGCGGGGGACGTGAGTTTCAAGAGCACGTTGCAGGGGCCTGCGCCGACCGTCGGTAATGGTTTGCTCACCTGGCCCACGATGAACCTCATGCCCGGTGATGCGTATACGTTTCAATGGGACATGAACGTGACGGGCGGTGGTTTGTCGACCTTGAACCGAGCGCGTTATGTTTCGGATGCTTTGCCGAATCCGGGGTTTTCCGTCGTGGCGCTCACGGATATCGAACCGATTGTCGTGATCAGCCATGCCGGCGTTGCTTCGACAAACCCGGCGACGGATCCTCCGGCGACGACCAAAGGCGGCGTCGTGCATTATACGCTGACGACGACGAACAATGGCACGGGTGATGCGACGTTGAACGCGGCGGCGTTTGTCAAGGCGACGCTTCCGACGGGTTTTTCGTTCTGTTCGGCGGCTCCGTGTACCGCCCCGAAAATCAATGGCGCGAACGTGGCGAATCCCGCGATTGCAGGCAACGTCCTCAGCTTTACGAATGGATTGGCAACGGTTCCCAAGAACGCGGGCAAGTTGACGCTCGAATTCGACGCGACGGTTGGCGCTATGGTCATGCCGGGTGTGTATACGGTGGATTTGCAGACGCAATTCCGCGACGCCGGCGTGGGTCGAGACACGGAGAACAGCACGTTCAAATTGGCTCCGGTGCTCGTCGATATCATGCGTTCGGAGGCTCCGGTGCTGATCGATCCGGTCTTGGCCGGGGCGAAAACGGTCAAAGGCACGACGTCGGAAGGCATGGGCGCAACAGTCATCGTTTACGTCAATGGTTTGCCCACGGCGCCCGTGGTTGCGGGTGCGGGCGGCGCATTTACGGCGACGGTGCCGACGCTTTATGCCGGGCAGCATTTGAATGCCACGGCGCAAGCGGCGAATGAAATCGTGAGTCTCGTGTCCGATCCGGATGTGGTCGTGCAGGGCGTGAATGCGGTGACGTTCTGCAGCGACGGCATCGATAACGATGGCGACGGGAAAATCGATTTTCCGGACGATCCGGGGTGCGAAAGCGCCATTGATCCGGACGAAACCGATATTCCGGCGTGTTCCGACGGCAAAGACAACGACGGCGATGGATTGGCCGATTATCCCATGGATCCAGGCTGTTCGTCGGTGCTCGATAACGACGAAACCGGCGGTGCGGCGTGTAGCAACGGTATGGACGACGATGGCGACGGACAAACCGATTTCCCGAATGATCCCGGTTGTGCGAGCGCCGATGACGTAAGCGAGGCGGACGTGCCTGCCTGCGCGAACGGTCTCGACGACGATAACGACGGCGTTAGCGATTATCCGACGGATCCCGGATGCAAAGACGCATTCGATGACGACGAATCCAATACCACGTCATCCAGCTCCGGTTCGGCCGGCGCGGGTGGAATGGGCGGTATGGCCGGTGGTGGAGGAATGTCTTCGTCGGGCGGAATGGGTGGCGTCGGCCAAGGTGGCATTCCGGATCGCGGCGGGGTGAATGAGCCACCGCCGGGCGGCACAGATTCGGGCTGTTCCTGCCGCACCGTTTCGAGCAACGACAATGGTCGAATTGCGTTTGGCTTGGCCATCGGCGCATGGGCATTGACGGCGCGACGTCGTCGACGCTGAACGGGTTATTGGCCGAAATTTTCCGAGCTTTCGAGCCGCGCTTCATTCTGTTTCCCCGGACTTTGCGGCGAGTCAACCAACAATTCGTAGCCATTACGCAATTCACCCTGGGCCGTCCGGCAAGTCCGCAATGCTGCGTATTGCCATCTGGAGAGCCACATCTTTTTATGGTGGGAGCAGCGCCTGCACAGAAAAGTGGTGATGTCGATCGCGATTGGACAAGCACCTGAGCGGGCGGGTAGTGCACCCGAACGTGTTCGGATGGGCGACTGGGCGGCCGAGTGGTGATATAGAACGCGTTCGAGTGGGCAACTGGGCAGCCAAGTGGTGATATAGAACGCGTTCGAGTGGGATCTGGGCGGCCAAGTGGTGATATAGAACCCGTTCGAGTGGGCAACTGGGCAGCCAAGTGGTGATGTCGATAGCGATCGAGCGGGCAACTGGGCAGCCAAGTGGTGATGCGGATTGCGATGGATGCTTGACGCGTTGCCGTATCCCTGATGCTCTCGCCGCATGAACAAGCATCACCTGATTGCATGGTTTCGATTCTTGTTTTGCCTTTTCATCGTTGGCGAGAGTTCGGCATGCGCGCCGTATCTGACGAAAAAAGATTTGCATGCAATGAACCCCGGCGCGGAGATCATTGACGTTTGCGTACGTACGCCGACGGTGCATCCCAGTGCAACGGCGTGGGCATATCATGCTCAACGCGATAAGACGGTGTCCGAAGTGGACCGCGGGGCATTCGAGAAATTCGCTCCCGAGGCGGATACGTTTTACTGGTACGATCCGATGGCGCCGAGTGATTCGCCGCAGCGATTGCCGTGGCCGTATCATCACTTGCAATGCTCGACGCAAAGTGGCCCGGCTCCGGAATTACCTAAAAAACTGGGCCGGATTGAACTTACGTACGAGGCGCGAGAAGCGCTGGTGTCCATCTTGACGCAGCAATGCGCGCCGGCGCCGGAAGCGTCGCAAGCGTCTGTCGCGGTCAATAAACAATTTTTGGCCCAACCGGGGACGCCGATTTCGGTGTCCA
>CAYSYX010000109.1:0-9098 GCA_964435055.1 uncultured Polyangium sp.
GTCCAAGCGAATTCCCGCCATAATGCCAAAATCGCCGGATCGCCCGGATCGCCGGCCAGTCAGAGCAGCAGTTCCCGCGCGTAGGCTAGGCCACGAGCGCTGCACGCTCGGAAACCTCTGGCAGTGCCAGGAACTCGATTGCGGCGTCCCGGCGCTCAAACCGATGCCCGGCGGCGCGCTCAATATCAAGCACATCCGTTCGCAACGACGTACGTCCTGCGGCATTTGTTGCGTCTTTTTCAAAAAATTCACATCGGCCCTTGACTGTATATACACCATGATGTATATACATGCTCATGCAACTAGACGTCTTCCAAGTGCTCGCGGATCCGACGCGTCGTCGCATTATCGAAGCGCTCGTTTCGGGGGAGCAGCAGGTAGGCGACCTTGTGCGGAGGGCCGGGATTCACCAATCGGGTGTGTCGCGGCATCTCCGTATTCTTTCCGAATCGAGCTTCGTTTCGATGCGGCAAGACGGACAACGGCACCTTTATTCGCTTAAACCCGAACCGTTTTACGAGATCAACCAGTGGCTCTCGCAATATCGAGAATTGTGGGAGAAGCGGCTCGATCGGTTCGATGTTGCACTCAAAAAGAAACAAAAGCTGGGTTGACCCAAGAAAACAACGAAAGTAACACGGGGAAATAAAATGAAGATCGATTCCGCAGCGCGCAACGGATCCAAGATCATCCTTGAACGTACGTATCGAGCGACGATCGCCGACGTCTGGGATCTTTGGACCACCAAAGAAGGCTTTGAATCCTGGTGGGGACCGCAAGGCTTTCGCGCGGACGTGCACGAAATGGATGCGCGCGAAGGCGGCACGCTTCGTTACGACATGGTCGCTAGTACGCCGGAGATGATCGAAGAAATGCGGCGTATGGGGCAGCCGATTTCGCATCCCACGCGTTCACGTTTCACCGAAGTGAAGACGCACACGCGGCTCGTTTTGACAAACGTGATCGACTTCCTTCCGGGCGTCGCGTCGTACGAAAACAACATCGCGGTGGATTTCTCGACGAGCGGGGATCATGTGCGCATGGTGGTCACACTCGAGCGCATGCACAGCGAGCAATTCACGGAGATGCAGAAGGAAGGTTTCACCAGCCAACTCACGAAACTCGACGCGCGTTTTGCGCAGTAATACGAACAGGTCCCGTCGAGTTTGGCAGGGCGCACATAATTCGGCATCACCCGCCCCAGCGCCGCCCAGAAATCCGCCCGTGATACGGATACTCCAGATGCACCAGCGCGTGCGCCAAGACGTATTCGATGAGCGGTATCCAGGATACCTCCAGCGGCGTGGCTGATCCCATGATTCCTTCCAATGACTCCGCGACGCCTCCGAGCGGCCGCGGTCCGCTCGACGAACGTGAAGATTATTTTCCCATGATTGCGGTTGCCGGCGTGATAAGCTTGATCCCATGACTCGCCTACAAATTCACGGAATCATCGCCATGGTCGCCGCCCTCTTTGCGCTCGCCCCGGCGCACGCGCACGCGTGCGAGAACGCCGTGCTGGCGACGAACGAGGTGATCGCAGGCGTAAAGGAGGCGGAGAAGATCCTCAACCAAGGCGATCCGACGCAGGCACGCAGCAGGATCGAGGCGCTTCTGGGTAGCGCGGATGCGTTCGACGAGCGGACGCCGAGCGCCAAGGGCCTCACCAACCGCGCCATGCGGATTATCCACCTGGCCAACGTCCGGATCGACGATCGTCAGGGTGAGTTCCGCAAAGTCCTCCTCACCAACGCCGTCGAATTTCTCTCGAGTGTCGTCAAGGACAGCCCGAACGACCCCGCGAAGAAGGCCGATCTCGGCGAGGCACTCGCCAAGACCGACCCATCCAAAGCTAAGAAGATCCTCGAGGATCTGGCCACCCGCGACCTCGTCACGACGCCCTACGCGTACGCTGCCCTCGCGCGCCTGCGCGCCGCGGACGGCGACGAGAAGGGCCGCGACGATGCGGTGGCGAAGTGCAAGCAGATGGCGAAGGTCGAGTCGATCTGTAAGCTCAAGCAGTCCAAGTCTGGTAAGTCGTAGCGGCAAGCGGGCGGCGCCAGGAAGTGTTCATTGCGGAAAATCCGCAACTTTTGGGTAACCCGCGTTGTTTTGCCTCCGCTTGCGCCCATTCGCGTGGTTCCGCATCGTCTACAAATAGGCTCCAGCAATGGTTTGTCGTCATATACCATTGCGATGCCCGGTTCCCCGTTCCGTTGCCGCAGCAGGAATTGAACGAAAATTGGGCCTATTTTCGCACACTTTTGCCGGAGAATCTCGACGAATCTGCGGCACGAACGGGTGCTCTGGTTCGAAAGCGCGGAATTCGCGATGCCGATGCGTTGCTGCGAATTCTACTCGCTTATGGCTGTACCGACTTTTCTTTGCAGTCTTTGGCTGCGTGGGCCAAAGAAGGCGGGTTGAGTGATTGTACAATTCATTCTGCAGCCATTCGAGGGCGGCGGTTTCGGTTTTCCCCGACTCGTCGACCGTGGGGAGGACCCAATCGGACCCTTCATTCAATTCTGCCGTTTCCTTGGGCATAGTTGCAAAGTTTGGGATAAGAGAGCGAGGCAGCTCGGCAGCCTCCAGCATGGGCGTAATGGCAGTACAGGAATACTCGGAAACGTGCAAGAATGTCCTGAATGCGGCGCATTGCTTCGGTCTTGTCACCGTGCGTGAAACTCGAGGCGTTTCAGTGTTCGCGGAAGCTTGGGACAGGAAACCGAGCCGGTAGATTTCCCAGGCACTGACATTCGTTTGGTTATTGCGGAAAATGCTCGACATGCGTTTCGGCCGTGCGGCCGAAGTAAAGGACGCGACGTCCCAAAAATGAAACGATGTAGCCCGCGCATCCCATCGCCTTCACGTTTTTGCAGAATGCTCCGTAGGAATAATCCGGCGGATTGGCCTGCGCCCACTTGACCTGAGCCGCAACGCCCGCCGAATCGAATTGCGCAGCGACCGCGCCTTCCGAGGTGCGATTTTTCAATTCGACGTTATCGCCATCGGGCAAATAGTACGTCGTCGTGCCGCGACGATAATCGACGATGTAGCCCTCGAAGCCCGCTTTGATCAGCATACCGACGATATCGGGAAATGCCATCGTATCGTCGTACGCCGCACTCAAACCATTTTGGGCAATAGCAATCCTTTGCGTGTCCATGACGCTCTCCTCGTTCATTCTTGTTGATGTTCGTTCTACCGCCGATCGTTAATCAATCGGCACATTCGTCAGCTCGCGATGCAAAGCAATCTTCCGCAGAAGTTCCTCGAAGCGCCTCCGTTCGTCGGGATTCAATGCCCCAAAGAAAGAGGCGTCGTTTTCGTCGGCGATCTCCGCCAGTCTTGGGACGAGCGCTCGCCCCGCGGGCGTCAAGGCAAGCAGGTGCGCTCGTTTGTCATTCCGATTCGCCGCGCGCGTAATGAGGTTTTTCTCGACCAAACGATCGGCGAGCTTCGAAATCGCCCCTTTGGTCATCCCCATTCGTTCCGCCAGCAACGACGGCGCGAGACGGTCGACATCGTAGAGCACCCGCAAGAACACCCACTCGGCGACCGTCACCCCTTCGCCCTCCACCTTGCGGGCAAAGCTGTGCGACACCGCGTTCGACACCGTCCTCAGCCAGTAGCCAAGGTGGTCGTGAAGGTCGGAAGGAGTTTTGTCAGTCGCCATGCGCGTTCTTTCGTTGACAAGGAAACTATCGCAAGAACTTTCCTTGTCAACTACTTTTTTGGGGGGGCGGAGCGATACCATGCGCCAAGCGCCGCAGCGGGTCCACTCTTTCCGCATGACGTTGAAACCTAGGAAGCCATCTTGAACGCAGTCCTAAGCCTAAAAGTGGCAGCCGTTCGTGACGCGTTTATTTGGCGAGTTTCATGATATTGCCGCCTTGGTAGGTCGTCCAGTAAATGGCATTGGCGTCACCGACCACCGCATTCGGACCGGCTTGACCGGTGGCGATGATTTTGGGCACGCCGCCGTTGATGGATACCCGCCGGATCGTGTTGTCTCCGCCGTTCCCCCAATACACGTCCGTCGCGTCGACATGGAAGAGGATCAAATTGGTGAGACTGCTGATTTGTTGACTCGATGCAACGACGGTCGGTATATTTCCAACACAACCGGCGAGCGGGCACTTTTGGATGAGATCGCCGCCATTGCCGACGATGCTGACCCAATAAAAGCTCGTGGCATCCAGCGTAATGGCGGTCGGGCGCGTTTGTCCGGACGCAAGCGTCGTCGCGATGCCGCCATTGAGGGGAACCTTGTTGACGGTCGCGTTGTTGCTCCCGAAGTAACCATTGACCCAATAGACGTCATTGGTATTGATGGCCAAACCGAGCGGGGTTTGACCCGTCGAGAGGACCGTCGGGGTACCGCCGCCGATCGGGATTTTCGACACGCTCCCGCCGGTATTGGTCCAATAGACGTGCGTCGCATCGACAGCGATATTCAAGGGTGCGCTTTGGGTGCTCGCGAGAATCGTCGCATTGCCTCCTCCGAGCGGTGCCTTGTACACATTGCCGCCGTTGGATGCCACCCAATACACCGACGTTGAATCCACGGCGATTCCGGCGGGCGTCGATATTCCGGTCGCAATGGTCGTCGGCGTTCCGCCGCCAATCGGCACTTTCATTACCGTGCCGGCGCTCCAGCTCGTATAATACACGTGTGTCGAATCGACGGCGATACCCGCGGTTGCACCTTGTGCCGACGCGAGTTTTACGGGTTGGCATTCGCTCGCCGTACACAAGCCGCCCTGACAATCATGGCCGCAAACTCCACAATTGGCGCTATCGTTTTTCAGGTTTACGCACACGCCATTGCACATACTTTCCGTGCACGTACAAGCACCGCTCACGCAATGGGGCGCCGGCTGTCCACACGCCGGTTCACCTTGCCATGTGCCGGTCATATCGCATGTTGCGGGCGCCGAGCCAAAACACGTTTTCGATCCTGGGACGCACATACCGCTGCATTTGCCGTCGGCGCATACGAACGGACAAACCGGTTCGTCTTGCCACGTACCGGCATCGGAGCACGTTTGAGGTGTGTTTCCGATGCATTGTTGTTCCCCGGGTACACAAATGCCCGTGCACATCGCATTTTGACATGCAAATGGACACGCTTCGGTTGCTTGCCACATTCCATTCGCGTCGCATGTCTGCACGACCGTGCCATCGCAACGCATTTCATTGGGCGAGCATTGCACGCAGGTTCCACCAAGACAAAGCGGCGTCGTGCCCGCACACGCCGGACTCGATTGCCACGATCCGGCTTCATCGCATACTTGCGGCACGCTGCCGTCACATTGTTTCGATGTGGGTACGCAAATGCCCGTGCACAAGCCATTGCTGCATCCGAATGTACAGGCCGCCTTGTCTTGCCAAACGCCGTTGTCGTCGCATGCTTGGGCCGTACTGCCGTCACAACGCACGGACGCCGGTGCGCATTGCACGCATGTACCATTGATGCATACCGGTGTCGTGCCCGAACACGGGACATCGTATTCCCAATTCCCGCTGTTATCGCAGCTGCGCGGCGTATTTGCCCCGCATTCTTTGGCTCCCGGCGAACACGCGACACATGCGCCGTCCAGACAAGCCGGTGTCGCGCCGCCGCAAGGTTTGTCCGCGAGCACCCATTCACCGGCGACGCATGTTCGAGGCGTATGTCCATCGCACCCAATGGTGCCATCGATACAACCGGCATCCGTGCCGGCATCGATTTCACTTCCACCGATGCCTCCGCCACCGCCCTGCCCGCCGCCTCCGCTCGCGGATTCCGCATCGGTCCCGGCATCGGTTCCCACCTCTTTTCCGCCGGTTTGTCCGACTCGAACCGTATTGCCATCACTGTCACAGGCCGCGAAAATCCCCATGGGGACGAGTCCCAAGGGCACCAAGATCAACAACTCGTTTCGTCGTTTAAGCATGATCGTACTCCTCCGGCCCAAGTCGCTGTAGAGGGCGACTTATGAAATGGATGGAGAGGGCCAGCGTTGAATAGACACCAGCGGGCGTCTCATTGTCAACGCCGAACAAAGAAATCGTGCACTTGACGGCTTGGATACAGCGCTGCGCCTGTGCTCAACGCCTTATCGGCGGCACCGCGTATGAACATCAAACCTTTTCGTCATCGACCCAAATTGGGACGAAGTCGCAACCTTGGTATTTTTGTACTTTTTTGGTTTTACCACGCAACAGATTCATCACTTTGGGGGTGATGAGTGTACTGCGCCGACGGATTACGCTGCAAATAATCCGCGGGCTCGAGCATCGGCCGTCACGTCGCGGCGGACAACAATGCCGTTGCGGCGAATATCGAGCCGAATCGCGACGTGGTCATGCGCGGATGGAATCACAGCGAGCTGGATGGGGGCAAGTTTTTGCACGGCGAAGGCAAGCCAAAACGCACTCGTCAAGCGGATTGTCGTGGACACGCTCGCCCTTCGGTGCTGTCATGCGCCGGCACTGTATGTATTCGATGTGTATGCCCCACCCGAAAATAGCACCAATGTTTCCCAAGTATCGGGCGACCGAAGTGAATCGGTCAAGTACGCGCTGGAGCGATTGAATGAACACTTGCGCGATCCAGAAAAGGCACAAGGAGACTTGGACCAAAGCGGTCCTCGATTTCGGCGAATGACCTTGGGCTTGATCGGCGGTGGTGTTTTGAGCGGCCTGATCGTCAAACTCGTCGGCGAGGGTTTGATCCTGCGCAGGGAACGGATGCAAGCGACGAGCCTGCTTTTTTTTGCTTCTGCTTTTGCGATCATGGGCGTGTATTTCCTCATCGCTGATCTACGGTTTGCGCGTCGCGAGAACCTCACTTCGCCCGTAGCCACGTTACGCAATTATTTGGAATCGTTACGCACGGACCGACCGGGTCGGGGTTGGTCGCTTTTGTGCCCGACGGCGCGCGAGCAAACCGTGGCCGCGCCGAATCTAGGGCCCATTCCCGTGCCGTCGGATAGTCATGATTTGTTCTCGCCGGATGTATTCGCGCAATACGCCACCATGTTCGTGTATCGACCTCGTTCTTTATTCGATGAGACAAAAGCGACGCGCTCGTTTCGAGTGACGGAATGCAATTTGATGCGTGATGATGGCGATGTCGCCAAGGTCGAAGCAACGGTGAAATTTCGCTGGATGCCGCTATGGGCGGAAGTCGCCCCGGCCTTGGGTGCCGTCGCAATGATGACCCTGCAGCAGAGCCTTTGGTTCATCATTGGTTTGGTCATCTATGGTTTGGCTTGGTTGTTCATCGGGAAAACGCATGTCGCGACGTTTTGCAAAACGCTCATTCGCGGCAGCAATGGTCTTTGGTATATCCATTCTGGAGATTTGTTGCAGGATGAAGCACCGATGCCTCCACCTGAACCAGCCAAAAAAGCTCCGCGCAAGCGCTCCTAGCCGACACCTGCGATTTGCGATTGCATCGCGCGTAAGGAGTGAGATACGCCCCGCCCCGCCCCTCGATTCCGCTGACGCACGCGAGATACACTGTGCCCCCACGACGACAATGGTGTGCGCCTCGCACCACAGTCACACGCGTAATCGACCCGTGATCAATGCATGAGGGCCGGTTTGTGCGGGCATACCATTTGCAAATGGCCATCGGGTTCGCACCAGCTATCGATTGTCATGGACGGTCGTCCGACGACCGATGGGGTCTTTTTGTCTGCGTTTGGCGAACGTTCTTCCTTGGAGGTCACCATGCAACGTTTTTCTTTACCCATCGGTCCCATTTCGTTGGCCGTCGCCATTGGGGGTGGATTGCTGCTCGTTCCTGAAATGGCCGCAGCTCAATCGTCGGATGGAATCACGGGGGGCATCATGTTGTCGTATTCCGTCGGTGTTCGGCGAGCATTCGGGATAGGGTTGGATGTACGATATTCACACTATACTGCGACGAGTTATGCGCCTCCGCCGGGTGCAGACGATTGGGCAAAAGAATACAACTATGCCGTGACCGGGGCGTTTTTACAGGCGAACTACTTAGCGAGCGGAGCGTTTCGCTTTGGGTTGGGACTTCACGGGGGATACCTGACAGCGGCGAGAAATTCGTCGAAAATCATCAACTACGATGGTGAATTGGGCTTGACGTATCGAACGAAGTCCAAATTTGACGATTCTCCCGAGGGAGGTGGTCTTCACTTGGGATTTTTGCCTGCGTTTTTCCTCTTCTTCGTGGAGGCGGGTCCTTCCCTTCGAGCAAGCATTGGGCTCACGAAGAACATGGGGCATGAAATCATCTTGGGCGGCGATTTGCGGGGACCTGGAACCTGTGCTTTTACCCCGTGTTATTTTCCAAGTGGGCGTCCGTTGCGTATTCAGGGACATACGGATCCGGAACTCGCGCCGCTCGTGCTCGGGCCACCGCATCGTTTGTCCAAGCAGCACGATAGCGACGTTCCTGCCCACTCCCTCGCTGCATTCTGGTTACGCGAAACCAGCGCCGAATGCGCCTCGATTCCAGCCTTTTTGGCCTTGGCTCGAGACTTGGCTTTCATGGACGCTCCTGCGAGCCTCATCGAGAATGCCCAACGGGCGGCCATTGAAGAAGCCACGCATACGCGCCTTTGCGCCGCGCTCGCGGGTGAATACACCGAAATGGACGTCGGCGCCCTCATGCCCAGCGTGCCCCATCGAAAGGCTGCCAGTCGACAGGCATTGCTCGAACGGCTCGCGATTGAATCATTTTGGGATGGATGTATCGGCGAAGGTGCCGCGGCAGCTCGAGCGCGTCGTTTGGCCGTGCACGCGCACGATGCCCGGACGCGTAAAACCTTGTCGATCATTGCTCGCGACGAACAGGCGCACGCGGATTTGGCCGCGGATATTCTGCGATTTTGCGTCGCAGCCGGTGGCAAGAGCGTTCGAAATGCCGTCGCCGAGAGCATTGCCTTGCGACGTGCGGCTGAAGAAGACCAGCATTCCACCGCAATGGTTACGCATGACGACGACTTGCAATCGTTTGGTTTGCCAAACGTAAGCACCGAGCAGGTTGCATTCGACGAGGCGTTCGAATCGAGCTTGCGGCTCGTCATGTAACACGATCGGTAAATCGAGCCGTTCGGCCTATTGAGTTT
>CAYSYX010000109.1:9108-23142 GCA_964435055.1 uncultured Polyangium sp.
CGCGGAGCTGTTCCAAGCGCACGAGGTGCTCTTTGAGTCCGATCCGTCAACACCCCCGAGGTCGACTGTGTCCGGCCATGTCCCCTTGCTCTTTTTGCACGATTCGCCGCATGCGAGGCATATCGTTACGTTTTTCGTATCGATTCACCCCTATCGTACGCAATGCTTCAGGTGCTGAGCGCGGGAGTAGCAGGCGAAACATGCGTGTCCGTCGCTCCGTCCGGCCCGAACGCATAAAAGCGACCCAGGTTGCCCACGCCAATGGAAGCGGCAATGTAAAGAAAAGGCAGCCAGATCGGTACGGGCAAACTGTCGATGTGAAGCGAATGCACAGCCGTATGCATATATCGATAATGACCGGTGGTCGTGATCAACCATTCGACGCAAACGCCGATGCTCGCCGTGAGAGGTGCCGTAATGAAGTCCGCAAGGCGGCGATCGCAGAGGACCCACAAGCCGCCGCAACCGATGGCGAGAATGGCCGTAATCAACTCGTTCGGCCATTGAAACACGGTGAGCAAGCCACTACCGAACCAAAGAGCCATGAGCCCGATCAATCCGAGCGCGAGTCGAGCGGGCGAGAGCCGTTGATGCGTTCGTTGGTGATGTTTGGGAAATAGCTTGCGGATGATGGTGTCGCACACGGGCTGGAGCAGGCCGATCGTGATTCCCGCCGCCGTGAACTCCAACGGCACCCACCAGCCCACCTTCAGCAACGGAATCAAGGGGACACCGATGTATTCAGCCGTTCCGGTCCACACGTGGAAGCTATCCGCCATCGTGCCGACCACCAATCCGAGCAGCCCGAGGCGCCATAGTCGTTGGCCGAGGGGCACGCTCTCGTCGACATTGCGACGAAGAAACACGGCGGAGACAAACATCTCGGCCGCAGATTGCTCGGACCATTGGCGAGGTGCGTTTCGGGGTGCGGGAGGTTCTCCAGGCATACGGCGAACATAGCAGAGACCTCGCAGTTCAGCTCGCCATATTGCTACACCGATGCATGGCGTGAGCGTGGGCGGGTCGGCGTATTTGCCGGCATGGAAGTCGGAACCTCCCATGCGACGGATTGCGCCACCCAATTTGTGTAAATGGTTCGAATTGCGCAACCGCTGAAGGACAAACCTCTGCGCCCCACGGAACGCACCTGCCTTGTGAAATGGCACCCTTACTGCGTTTGGCGGGACGCATTCGACCGGACGCCCCCCTATTCTTGCCGCTCGCTGAACCGCATTTCTCGTGCACGGCACGTAACGTGCTCTCGACGTGTCACGAACGGCGACGCGTCGCCATTGATAAGAATCTATGTGGCGTACGCACCACCAGGCGCACGCCTCACTTCGAGACTGCGCGCCCCGGTCGCCGCGCGGACGAGGCTGCGCCACCTGACGCCGACGAGCGGACCTTCGCGTTCGCCCTCTCGCGCACGCCCGGCCGCGACGCAGCCTCGGGGACGAGAGCGACGCCCCGGAACGCTGCGCTCACGGCCTCGAGCGGGGTGACCCCCTCGCCCTGCTCCGACCACCAGAACAACGCGCCGAACACGACTGCGACCATGGTTCGCGCGACGAGCGCAGGTGGCACGGACTCGGGCGCGACCAGCGACGCGATGATGGCCTCGATCTCGCGCAGCGTCGGGTGGTTGAGCAGTGCGGGCGCGTCGGCGATGAGGCGCAGGCGGCGGCGCGCCAGCTCCGCGACCGCGGGGTCCTCCATCGGCCGCAAGAATGGCTCGGCGAGCACGTACACCAACTCGGCGGGCGACCCACCGGACTCGCGCAGGGACCCCGCCTGCGCCGCCAACACGTCGCGTACGTCCTTGAGCCCCTCCCATACAAGGTCGGACTTCGTCGGGAAGAGCCGGAAGAGCGTCCTTTGGCTCACCCCCGCCGCCTCGGCAACCTCGTGCATGGTCACCGCGTCGAACCCGCGAAGCTCGAAGAGCCGCAGCGCGATGCCGGCAATCTGGGCGGGTTCAGCCGACGGCGGGCGACCGCGCTTCGGGACGGCTTGCATTGTGGCACATTCTGCCATATATAGGAATGTTGCGAGCGTACGCGCGCCTTAGGAGGATAGAGCTTGTGAGCACCGCGTTCAAGCCTGAGATGATGGCGACCATCAATATTCAACGTGAACTCGAGCGGCCCGAGGCGCACGCCGACCCGGTCGCCGCGTACGCGAAGCTCCGGGCCATGGGGCCCGTGCTGCGCTCGCGGTCGATGTTCGGCGAGACCTTGGCGGTCACGCGCTACAAGGACGTCGTGAGCGTGCTGCGCGACCCGCGCGCGGTGAGCGACCGGCGCAACGTCGGCGACGGGGGCAAGGGGCCGATTGAGCGCTGGTGGATGCCCGGCACGGCCAAGCTTCTGCTGAACAGCATGGTGATGAAGGACCCGCCGGATCACCGCCGCTTGCGCAACTTGGTGCAGAAAGCGTTCACGCCTGCGATGATTACAGCGCTTTCGGCCCGCATCGAGGCCATCACGAACGAGCTGCTCGACGCGATGGCGCGCAGGCCCCAGGTCGAGCTCATCGAGGACCTCGCGCTGCCCCTGCCGCTCACGGTCATCGCGGAGATGCTCGGCGTGCTGCCGGCCGACCGCATACGCTTCCGCAAAATGCTCGAAAAGGTGGTCGATCCCGCGCGGACGAACCCGGTGGGTTTCGTGCTGAACATCCCGCACATGGCTCGGCTCAACCGATTCTTCCGGGAGCTGGTCGCACTGCGACGCGAGCGCCCGGGGGACGACCTCGTGACGGCGCTCGTGCGTGCGGAGGAGGGCAACGACCGGCTCACCGAGGATGAGCTCGTCTCGATGGTGTTCCTGCTGCTGTTCGCCGGGCACGAGACCACGGTCAACCTCATCGCCAACGGCACG
Source organism: uncultured Polyangium sp. (assembly GCA_964435055.1). Taxonomy (GTDB): domain Bacteria; phylum Myxococcota_A; class Polyangia; order Polyangiales; family Polyangiaceae; genus Polyangium. The sequence continues at coordinate 11,988 of CAYSYX010000109.1, forward strand.
CATGCCTTGCTCACGCACCCCGATCAGCTTGCGCTCCTGCGCGAGAAGCCCGAGCTGATCGACACCGCCATCGAAGAGCTGCTGCGGTTCACGAACCCCGTCGGCACCGTATCCCCGCGCTTCGCCCGCGAGGACATGGAGGTTGCCGGCATCTCCGTCCCACGGGGCACGACGCTCACGCTGCTCCTCGCGTCGGCGAACCTCGACGAGGCCGCATTCCCGAACGCCCATCAGCTGGACATCACCCGCGACCCGAACCGCCATGTCACGTTCGGGTTGGGCGCGCACTTCTGTCTGGGCGCGCCGCTCGCGCGACTCGAGGCCCGCATCGCGATCCCGGCGTTGCTCCGCCGCTTTCCGCACCTGCGCCTCTCGGTCCCCGCGTCGAGCCTGCGCCTGCGGTCGAATCTCGGGCTACGCGGGTTCCACGCGCTGCCGCTCGCGGTTAGAACCGGCTACGGCGCGTCCAAGCTCGAGCTTGCGTCGAGCGGATGCAAAGAAGCTCCGCGCAATCGGTGATCAGCTCATGTTTTGCTGCCGGCCGAGCAATGGCGAGCAATCACGTCGACGCCAATGCCGAAAGCCGTGACAAACCCATTCTCAGCGAATCGCATACACGTATTTGCTCGGCGAACCTGTATAAATCGTCCCGTCGGGCCCGATCGCCACGGAATCATTCATCCCAGTGGATGGCGCGTCGGTGGCTCACGCGGAAACGGCGCAGCAATTACTTCGCGCCTTTCTCCCGCAACAATGCCGCAATTTTCGGCCGCTTGGAGAGTTCGGCCACGCTCAATGCCGTCTCGTCCGCCTTTGTCCGAGCATTGACATCCACCCCTTTTTCGAGCAATTGACGCACGATGTCCTCGTGCCCTGCCGCGACCGCAAGAAGCAATGGCGTACGTCCGGTCTTATCGACCGCGGATGATAAATCGATTCCCGGCTGAGCCAGTAAAAGCTCAACCATGCGCGCGTGTCCATTGCGACTCGCAATGCTCAATGGCGACCAATGCCACTTGTCGGCATCATTCACGTTGGCACCTTTGGTTATCAAGGCTTTTGCGACCTCGACATGCCCGCCTTCCGCCGCCTTGTATAAATAGGTTTGATCAAAGAAACTCTTGTGTTTCAGGTCGACCCCCTTGGTGATGAGCAAATCGACGATATCACGGTGGCCATTTTGCGCCGCGACATACATTGGCGTAAATCCTTGGTCTGCAATGGCATTTACATCGGCACCTTGCTCGATCAAATGCGTCGCAATGACCAAGTGACCACGTTTGGCCGCGTTGTAAAGCGGCGTGCGGCGCATCGCATTCCGAACATCGACCGAAATGCCCTTTGCGAGCTCCGCTTTGACCGCGTCGAGGTTCCCGTCGTATGCGGCAACATGCAATGGCGTCCAACCTGAACGCTCCTCCACGTCGACGTCCCGTTCCGACTCTTCAAGCGTCCAAAGATTCACGATACCTGTTCCTCCGCCGGAGGCCAGCAACGCACTGGTGGAGCTTTGCGACATCGAAAGCACGCCCATGCGATCCGCTTGGAAATGTCGCATTTCTTTGCCTGAATAAAGGTCCCAAATCCGAATCGACCCATCTTTGCCGCCCGTCGCCGCGGAACGCCCGTCGGGCCGAATCACCACGCTCCACACCTCGTCGGTGTGACCTACGAGCGTGCGCGCGAGCGTGCCCGGATCGCTTATCCAAACCTTTGCGGTTCGATCATCGCCGGCACTCATGAACGTCAAGCCGTCCGGCGCAAAAGCAAGACCATTGACAGCTGCGCCATGGGCCATGGAATGCAGCTCCGTCCCCGCGCTCAGGTCCCAGATCTTGATGTTGCCGTCGTCGCCGCCGCTCACCATCGTTTTGCCATTGGTGCTCACCGCGACGGCGAACACGCGACCACCGTGACGCATGGTTTGTCGAGGCTCACCGGTGCGCCAATTCCAGGTGCGTACGGTTCCGTCATGTGAAGCGCTGATCAAAAGCTCGCCCGTTTGATCCAGCGCGAGTGCTTGAACAGGCTTTTCGTGCCCGGTGATGGTCCTCGAAAGCGTGCCCGCGTTTGCATCCCAAACGAGAATGTTCGGGCCGCTTGCGCCCAGGAGCGACGTGCCGTCGCGCGTGAAGACGACAGAGGCCACACGCGCGCCAGTCATGGGCAGATCCCGAATGGGTTGCCCAGTCTCGGCGTCCCAGAGCTTTACCGTCTTGTCATTGCTGCCGGTCGCGAGGGTTTTACCATCGGGTGCGAAGGCAACGCTGAAGACTGCGCTCCAATGACCTTTGAGCGTGCGTACCGGACGCACGCCGCTCTCTTGCTGCGCCGCACCGGTTGACGATGGGCTCGACGAAGGCGCTTTGATGCGCCCAGACCGCCACGCGAGCATCCCAGCGCCGGCAACGAGGATCAAGACGAGTGCCACGATGACCGGTATCCGCTGCATGCCTACTTTGGACACCGAGGTGATTCCACGTTCGAGCGCAATGGTCGCTTCGCGCGCCGTTGCAAACCGATCCTCGGGCGCGGGCTCGAGCAGTTTGTCCAGCCATTTTGCAAAATCGCGTGAAATGCGCGCATGCGCGCTGATGTCAATCTTGAGCTTCTTTTGGGGCAATTCGGCGGGAGATCGGCGTGTCAGCAAATAGACCAGCGTTGCGCCGAGGCCATAGAGATCGCCGGCTGTGGTCGCTTGTCCCCGGAGCTGCTCGGGAGCCATGTATCCATACGTGCCGACGACGGTACTGCCCTCGCCTTGTCGCCGTACATCATTGACGGCTCCAAAATCCACGAGGTAGATCTCGCCGGTATCGCTGCGGAGTACGTTGTGCGGTTTGATGTCGCGGTGCACGACCGGCGGCACACGGCTTTCGAGGTAGCGCAGGATTCTCAGCAACTGCTCCGCGATTCTTCGAACTTCGGCTTCGTCGGGATGAAAGCCGCCGGCGATGATCTCGGCGAGCGACCGCCCCGGAGCAAGTTCCTGAATCAAGTAAAACTTCGGTCCGTCTTCCTCGACTTGGAACGAATCGACATATCGCGGGATGCTCGGGTGATTGAGGGCTTTCAGCGTTGTCGCTTCCCGTTCGAACAACTCGAGCTTCTTCCAATCGTCGAGGCCCCGCAATTCGAGCACCTTCAGGGCAACGGCTTTGCCGGTATCGATCTCTTGCGCTTCGTATGTCGTCGCGGCGCCGCCACGGCCGAGCGTACGAACGATGCGATAATTCTTGACAACGTCCCCGGGTTGATGTTGCGAATTCACAGCTACCTCTGTTGAGAAAAATGGGAAGAGACCCCGCAACGGTTGCTGTTCGACGCGCGATTCAGCCACACGTTGCCGCCCCTGCGGACGAAACTATCGGCAAGATTTGCGAACGAGAACACACGCCTCGCCTTCCGTCAAGCAATTGTCTGCTCGATGCACGATGATTGCCAACACGATCGACCTTGCGCTAGATTGCTCGAGACGGAGCGCCGGACATGGGATTTTTCTTTTGGTTGGGATTGCTCATCACCCAAGCCGTGGTTGCGGTGCGAGTGCTCATGACGAGCAGGCACGAAAAGTTCCTGCTCGGCGTGTATGCGGCATGCTCGCGATTGATTGCCCTCGTGCCGTTGGGTTTGATGCTCATGGCGGTGTATTTCCCCGGTCTTGCGCCGTTGCCGTGGCGCGGGTTTTTGGCGCTGGCTGCATTGGGCGTAATGCCGCTGGGTTCGTTTGTCGCGATTTGGAAATCTTATCAGCGCATGCAAAATGTACCGGCGGCGGATGAGGCGCAGGCTGGTCGACCGTTCAACGCATGGCTTCCCATCGCCATTGTCGATGCCATCATGGTCGTGATTGCGCTCGCAACGTTGCTAATGCTGCGTCCTCGGCATTTGAGCGCGCTTTTCATTAGAATCGCGTACATCTAGCGCTAGCCCGGACAAACTCCAGCGAACCGCTCATCAGAAAAGTCGGTCACACGACGTGGGACGGAGTAACGTTCGACTGTGGAAACTGTAGAACGCCGGAAACGATGAGCTCCAACAAACAAACCTCCGACGCCCTACCTCGCAAGTGTCCAAGTTGCGGCGACCCCATTCGCGCCAACGCTCACGCGGGAATTTGCCCCCGTTGCACGTTGCGCTCGGCGCTTGGGCCAGATGTCGAGCGCGAATCTCGCCCAAGCGTTCCGCCGCTCTTCGCCGGGTATGAATTGATCCAAAAACTCGGCGAAGGAGGAATGGGGATCGTTTACAAAGCCCGTCAAGTCGGCGGTATCGAGCGCGAAGTGGCGCTCAAACGGATCCGTGACGGTGAATTCGCCGGCCCGGCCATGCGACGCAAGTTCTTGGACGAAGCCAAAAAAGCCGTTGCCTTCGAACATCCGAACATCGTGCGCATTTACGAAGTGCGGGATCACGATGGAGAGCCTTATTTTACAATGGCCCTCATGGCGGGCGGAACGCTCGTCAAACACGCCGCCCGATATGCCGAACCGAAACAAGCCGCCATTCTCGTGGCCAAACTTGCCCGCGCGGCGCATGCCGGGCATTTGAAACACATCATTCATCGCGATTTGAAACCGGACAATATCCTCTTCGACGAACACGGCGAACCTCATATCGCCGATTTTGGCGTCGCCAAGCGTATCGATAAAGCTCCCGGCAAATCCACGACGATGATCGCCGGTACAGCGTGTTACATGGCTCCCGAGCAGGCCGAAAGCATGGCCTCCACGCAAAGGGATGGTCATGCCAAACGAGATACGGTGGCCGTGGACGTCTGGAGTTTGGGCGTCATCTTGTATGAATTGGTGGCCGGAAAACGACCTTTTGATGGTCCAACGCAGCTCGAAGTGCTTCGCCGCGTCGTCGAGGACGAACCCGAGCCGCTGGAACGCGTGCGTCGCAACATCGATCGTGATTTTGCAACGATATGCCATACCTGTTTACAGAAAGAACCCGAACGCCGTTATATTTCCGCCGAAGCTTTGGCCGAAGACCTCGAACGTCATTTGCGTGGCGAGGCTCCGTTGGCGCGGCGTCCTCGCCTTTACGATCACGCCGCTCGCTGGTGCAAACGACATCCTGCCGCGACGGCTCTGTTTGGGAGCGCCGCAGTCATCCTCATCGGTTTTTCAATATGGTCGGGGATCAGTGTGCGGGAGCAGGAAAAGGCTCGCCGTCAGGAGGTTCTTGCCGCCAATGGTTTCGCGGCCCGGGCCGTTGCAGGCACAGTGTTGGCACAACTGCGCGAATATGCGGACATCGTCGCGAATGAAGCGCAGGATCCACAATTGCCCGAGCTTCTCGAGCGCCGTGATGACGCCCGACTGACGGAGCGTTGCGAAGCATTCTATGCTCGGCATAGCATCAAGAACTCGGAAATCGATTGGTGGTTCTTCATGAGTAACGATGGTTTCGGACGGGCCCACGCTCCGATGCCAAAGTTTGGCAAGACCTACTATCAAAATTTCGCATTCAGGGATTATTATCGGGGAGCGGCTGCGTTGCCCGAATCGATGCCGCGTCCGGTGTACGTATCACGAGCAGTCCATTCCAACGCAGACGATCGCTATAGACTCGTCATTGCCGCACCTATTCGCAATAGCCGCATGGAATTGAAGGGGGTACTTGCGGCTATGATCTCCACAGGTCGGCACATCGGTGCTCTCGAGCTGAGCGACGAGCGCCGCATCGCTGTTCTCGCCGTACGTCGGGATCGAGAATTCGATTCGGAGCCATTGCCCGACGAGCATATCTTGCTCGTGCATAACGGAGTTGTTCGAGGCGAAGGCATCGTGATTGAAAGTGATGCGTTGCGAAGACTCACTGCACGTCGTGAGGCGACCCGAACTCCGCCCGAAGACCAACTTCGGTTTCCGCCCGCAAATTGGATTGAGGTCGAGGATGATTACGTCGATCATCTCGCTTCACCCGATACTCGAATGAGCCAAGATCGATGGCTTGCCGGAGTCGCTCCCGTTGGTAACACCGAACTCGCCGTGATCGTGCAAACGCGGACCGAAGATGCAACGGCGCTCGACCAAAGTCCTCTTCGAGTGCTCGTTGCTTGGTCCATCGGCACAGCCGTCTTGCTTTTCGGGGCGCTCGGGGTCGTTCTACGTACGCGAGCCAATGCGCGTCGTGCGACGTAAAAATTATTTCCGACGTTGGTAACGCCGGTCGGCCTCGAACGGTAGAAGTATACGAGGCCGGGAAAAAAAGGTTTCACCGCGGCGAGAACAGCGCATGGGGCGCGCTTCTCCGCGGTAAAACATCCTTCCGCGGTTCTCGGGAGAACCATTATGAAAACTGCATCATCGTTTGCCCACGCCGTCATCTCGCATCGGTTGCTCGCCACGGTGCTCGGTTTGTCCGGGCTGGCGCTCGGAGCGATGGGTTGCGCTCCGGTGGACGAAGCCGAGCCGGCGATCCATGAAGTGGAAGAAGCGCTCGTCGATGAAACGGCCGCGGTGTCGATTCCGGCGCTGGGCGAGGTCCGATTCGAGCGCGCAGGCGATTCCGACGCCTTGTCGCTCGTGCCGAATGCAGCGTGGCGCCAAGTGGCTCCGGGCGTCTTCGAGAACGAGGGCGAAGAAGGCGGAAGTCGCATCATCGTCGGCGCCGAAGGGCACCAATGGGCCATCGAGCAAGCCGAGAAAGAGCTGGCCGATTTGAATGCGCGAAGCGCATCGAATGGACAGGACGAACCCGGCGTTCGCGAAGCCATCGAGAAGCTGACCGAGCAGCTCGTGAACCTGCGCGAAACGGCGCAAAACATCGCGGCGCCGGGCGGAACGCCGCAAGCCGTCTCGTGCAACATCGGGTTTTACAACGGCCCGAGTTCCTCGATTGCGGGGTTTTACGGAGCGTCGGCGCTCGTGCAGTTCTCGTGCAGCGGCGGATGCCAGACGTTTTCCGCGTCGACGCAAGCCTGCACGAACCTCGGTTGCACGCCGGTGTATTCATCGTCGCGCTTGGTTTGCTCGACCCCGTGGACGTTCGGCGTATCGAAAAGCGGCAGTTACGGCGCGAGCTGCTCGTCCTTTTCGCAAACCTCGCCGCCGGTGATCAATCGCAGCTGGTACGGCTTCTGCGGTTGATGGGTAATGGCAATCTCCCGGGCGCAACGGCATGCGCGCTGTTGCGCTCGGGGGTGGCGTAATTGATCCTCGAAACAGGTTGGGTGCGAAGATGCGATCGATTTCAGTGTCTGACAGTTCCCATGAGAAAAAACTTGGAGTTTGTCGCAATCGCACCTACCCTGTTGTCGAGGCACCCATGCAACGCGACGCATTTCCGAAAACTTCGTGGACGCTCATTGCCCGCGCCGGGGCCGTTTCACCGGAAGGCCGCGCTGCGCTGTCGTCCCTGTGTTCGTTGTATTGGTATCCGGTGTATGCGTTCATTCGTCGCCGGGGTGGAAGTGCCGACGACGCTTATGACCGTACGCAAAGCTTTTTTGCTCGATTGCTCGAACGAAACGACCTGGCGAAAGCGGATCGTTCTTATGGGAGCAAGTTTCGTTCGTGGTTGCTCCGCTGCGTCAAGAATCACCTCATCAACGAACACAAGCATGAAATCGCGGAATCCAACGCGCCCTCCGGTGGACTCGTGAGTTTGTCCGCGGACGACGCCGAAGAGCGTTACGCGTTCGAACCGCCCCACAAGTTGACGCCCGATCGATTGTACGAGCGACAATTTGCGTTGAGTTTGCTTTCGCGCGTGATGGAAAAGCTTCGCGCGCGTTATGTCGCGGCGAACAAGGAGCACGTTTTCGAGGCGCTCAAGGGGTGTTTGTCGGGGGAAACAGAACTGCAACCGTACGCACGGCTTGCCGAGTTGCTGGGCATGAATTCCGCGAATGCGGCACGACAAGCGGCGCACGATATGCGGGGTTACTACAAGAAGCTGCTTCGAGCCGAAGTCGCCGATATCGTGAATTCGAACGATGAAGCCGCGGTGCGCGAAGAACTGACGCATTTGCTCGAGTCGCTCGCGGATTCCGAAGAGTGAGTGATTGGATCCCGGCCCCGTAAGTGCGCACGTTTGACCTGCGCGGGTCTGGCCACCTTGCCCCACCCCAAAGCACTGACTCGAGAGCGAATCACCGCGTTACTGCATTGAATCGCGCGCTTTCGTCGTGGTTCGTGCAAGGCCAACGCCGGTTCTTGGCCGTGCGAGTCTTTTCGCTTGGAAGAAGGGGGAGCAATACCGCGCTCGACCTTGCGTCGCGGACTTCGATGGCGCAGCTCGTCAGGCCGCGTCGAGTGTTTTTTCCAAAAAAGATTGCGGCGAAGCTCGATACAGTTCGAGGCGCTTTGCGGAGTACCCAAATACGGCATCCGGCACTTGGGTCCCCAAAACATGGAGGAGCGGGGTGGGATCCCATTGCCCGATATTGAATTCGAATCGTGCTCCATCCTTGCAACAAATGTGGATGTTGTAGCTGTCCAAGTTGTTCACCTCCACGCGTTCTTCGTAGACCCAGACGATCCGATCGCGCTCGTGCCGCAACAATTGCAGAATGGGGGCTTTGGTGAGGTCGCGCAATTTCCACGCGCCGGAGAGGAAGCCGGCGCCAAGAGCGAGGCCGCTACATCCGAGGCTCAGAATAAACACGCGTTCCCACGTCTTCGCTTCGATGATCGCGCCAAGGACCGCAATGCCACCCCCGATGGCGACCAACAAGAGCCCGGCAATCAATTTCGTTGCTCGCGTCTTGCGCACCATGAGTTCGAATAACATTTGCGGATTCGACATAGCTCGCCTCAACGCTCGGGCTTCGAGCATGGGACCGACGAAAGCCCACACCGTGAATACAAGTCCCGCGACGATACCCAAAAGCAACAGCTTGGTGGGTGGAGCCAAAGATATCTCCAATCGGCCTTGACGAACGACCAACGGCGCACCGGGAGATAAACCGGCGGCTTTCGATTCCGGAACATCGTTATCGATATACGGACCGATCCAGCCATCCCCATCTTTGTCCCATGGGGAACCCGGCTTGTGTAATTCGTACCGAACGACCGTGCCGCGAACATCGATCACTCGCGCCTCGTCGGGTGACGCGCGCATTGCGCTTTCATAATCACTGGAGAGACCCAGATACGAGATCATGAACACGGCGGCGAGCAAAATGCCGAAGATTGCCTTGAGAAACGTCACGCGTTCGCTCCGGTTATCGAGGATTCAAGACGAATGAAAACGAGGCGCGCCAAGGTTGCATTTCTTTTCCGCATCGAAACAACGTTCGTCGCGGACGCGTTTGTCGGCGCCAAAGGATCGACCATCCCCGCATCGTCAGGATGATCGGCGCGCGACCGAGCCGCAACCATTACGCTCGTTTTGAGGTGCTCAACGTCCATGTTTCGGCACCCTACGGAAACGGGTTACGGATGTCAAGCCTCGCCATTACACGCCTTTTTTGGCACGTTTCCCGCCCGTTCACGGATACTTGCGGCTCGAGTCGACGATCTTCGTGCTGTCGGGCGAGTGGGAGCAGCGGGGACGATGTCATGCTGGGACAAATGCGCCGGACACGCCAGCCCGTTTTTGACGGAGCGCAATTCGCCGGCCTTGTGCACGAACGTTGCGCGCGACAAACAAGATCCGTGCCGTAAGCATTGATTGCATCGCGGTGCGCAAGACGCCCAAAATTCGTTTATGCCTGGAGTCTACTTTTGACCGCGCCTGATTTTGCTTGCGCACGATTTTCGTATACGCGCCCGTGCATGCGACATCTCACCCTCGACAACCCAATGAGACGTTTCGCCTGTCGGCGCGGGAAGGCGGCCGGCGCTCAGGGAAGCGCTATTCCTCGACGACTCGCACCGTCGGCTCGATACCGTCTTCGTGAAGTTGGATGATGTTCAACCGACCCGATTCGAGATCGACGAAACCATTTTCGTGGTTGTCGGATCCGTTGACGTCCACATCCCGCTCGCCGCCCTCGAATTCGATTTCTTCTGAAGTCTCACCCGGTTGAAGTTCCGGGAAATCATGCCGAAAACTTCCGTCGGCCGACCGCACCGTGATTTTTGTTGCGGTTTTTCCTGTATTCTCCACTTGGACGCGTGTCGGATAGGTACACGCGCCCAGATGCGCAAGCGCCAGCAGCAATGCGGGAGCGAGAAGGCGTAGGTTTTTCATGGTATTGTACTTCCTTTCTCAGTTGGGAACGCAAACGTTCTTGTCACACTTGGGTTTGTCCATCGGGCATTGATTGTCGTTGTCGCATTCGACGCATACGTCATTTTTGCAAACCGGCAGGGCCGGGTCCTTGCAATGGGCGTCCGTGAGACATGCGACGCATTGGGTCTGGTTATCGCAGACGGGTTTGGTCGGGTCGATGCAGTCGGGATCTTGCACACAAACGACGCATCGCCCGTCAGCAGCACAGATGGGTTCCGCGGCGCCGCAATCGGTCTTCGTAATGCATTCGACACACGAGCCCGAGCCCAGGTCGCACAAGGGACGCCCGGGTTCGGTACAATCGGCGTTGGTGATGCATACGGGTCGGCAATGATGGTCGGCCGTGCAAACCGCGGCGCCGGCGCATTGCGAGTCGATGAGGCATTCCTCGCAGTTTGCATTTTGCAGATCGCAGACAGGGTTCGCCGCCCCGCAATCCGCGTTCGATGCGCATTCGCCGCATTGCGCCCGGTTGGGATCACAAATGGGTTTGTCGGGAGGACACTCGGCATTGGATGCACATTCGATGCACATTCCCGTGGGTACATTACAGGTGGGAGCGTCGCCCGGACAGTCCGCGTTGGCGGTGCACGGGACATCACACCGATGATTTTCGGGATGGCACACCTGCCCCGCATTACAGTCATCACTGGTACGACATTGTTCGCACTTGCCGACGACGCAAAACGGCGACACCGCACCACAGTCCATGTCGGTGAAGCATTCGACGCAGCCGAGGCTTTCGTTACACCCAAAGACGCAATTTTTCCCACCGCGTTCGCATGCCCCCGTTCCTCCGGACGAACTGGTGTTGCTCGAGCCTCCGGAAGACGTGTTGTCGCCTCCGCCGCACGCGCCGGCAAGTACCGAAGCACTTCCCGCCATGAATAGACCCACAAGTAGTTTCCAACGAATTGACGTCGCCATGGTTTCGTTCCTTATCCTGCTTGCCCGACCCCCGCGT
>CAYSYX010000110.1:0-3700 GCA_964435055.1 uncultured Polyangium sp.
CCGCGAACGAGCGTCCGAGTCGATTCGTGGGGCTTGGTTCTGGAATGAAAAACCCTGCACGGACCCTGCTTTTGATGGCGATCCTGCTTCCTGCTTGTCGTGAAAAACCCAAGCAGGAAGCAGCTCCCGCGCCTTCGGTCGCTCCACCCCCGGCGCCGGATCAGCTGCGCCCCGGAGAGCTCGCCGAGGGCACGCTCGACGCATTCGGCTTGAAATTGCCACGGATCATGACGGTGGAGACGCGTTTTCCGGATGCGGTCTTCGCGACCGGCGAAGCCGCCCACAAGGACCTCGTCGGTTACGTTCGGGAGCGTGTCGTGGCGGAGAACGTGAACACGCTGCCGACGAAGACCGTGTTCGAGAACGTGACGCTGAAGAACGCGCCGTCGAAAAAGCTGCGAATCGAAGTCATCGCGACGACGGCCGGACGCGCAAAACTCGTCGTTCGCGATGAGACTCGTCCCCCGGCCAAACCCGGTCTGACGGAAGAAGAACGTTGGCGGGAAGTGGGTCTGACGCCTCAAGGCGAACTCATCGACCCCACCCATCTCGATTGATGTCCGTTCTCTCGTCGTCGCTCGCCCCTCCATGTCCATGACAAACGCGCCTTTTGGCCGCTGATTTGCCACGAAATCGTCGACGGCATCGACTTCGCGATCGATTCGGACTACATCGCGAATCGTGTCGAACTCCGCAGCTATCCCCGCAACTCTGTCCAAGACTCCGCTTCATGCCGAGCACGTTGCGCTCGGTGGACGCATGGTTCCGTTCGCCGGCTGGGAGATGCCGGTGCAGTACAAAGGCGTCACCGAAGAGCATCGAGCCGTGCGAACCGCCGTGGGAATTTTCGATGTTTCCCACATGGGGGAACTCATTCTGAGCGGCGAACACGCGATGAGCGTCGTTGATTATTTGATCACCAACGATGTCAAGCGTCTGGTCGACGGCCAAGCGCTCTACACGGTCGCGTGCAACGAAAGCGGCACGATTCTCGACGACCTCATCATCTATCGCATCGCCCAAGAGAAGTGGCTGATCGTTTGCAACGCATCGAATCGCGACAAGATGAGCGCGCACTTCAAGGCGGCGGCACACAACCACTGTGACTTCGAGGACGCGTCGGATCGAACGGCACTGATCGCGTTGCAGGGGCCCAAAGCTTTCGACGTTCTTGCTGCGGCAAGTGCGGACGGAGCAGCGTTGTCTCAGCTTGCGTCGTTCCACTTCCGGGATGCGACGATCGCGGATGTTCCGTGCACGGTTGCGCGCACGGGCTACACGGGCGAAGACGGCGTGGAGATCTTCTGTCCGATCGATGGCGCGGTAGCGATCTTCCGCGCGCTCGTGCAGCACGGAGCGCCTCATGGACTTCAGCCCGCAGGTCTCGCGGCTCGCGATACGCTGCGGCTCGAAGCGCGTTTGTCCCTGTACGGCAACGAGATTGACGAAACGACAAACCCACTCGAAGCCGGCCTTGGTTGGGTCGTGAAGATGGCCAAGGGTGACTTTGTCGGTCGAACGGCGCTCGAGCGAGTCAAGTCGGCGGGTTTGTCCCGGAAGCTCGTGGGCTTCGAAGTCACCGGGCGTGGGATCGCTCGACACGGTTACTCGCTGCTCAGCAAAGAAGGCGTGAAAGTCGGTGTCTGCACGAGCGGAAGCCCGGGCCCGACGGTCAACAAGAACATCGGACTTGGATATTTGCCGACGCCCATGGCGGAAGTCGGTACGGCTTTCGAGGTCGATTGTCGCGGCCGCACCATCGACGCGGTCGTCGTCAAGACGCCGTTTTACAAGCGTTCGTAAGAGTAGTCCCGGATAACGAGAGGTTTGTCATGTCCTCAGATAGTGTGCGTTCGGATCGTCGATACACAAAAGATCACGAGTGGGCGAAGGAAGATGAAGGCGCGGTTCTCATTGGCGTGACAGCGTTTGCCGTCGACCAGCTGGGAGACATCACGCTGGTGAACATCGACGTGAAAGTCGGCGATTCGGTCACGGCGGGCAAAGCATTCGGGACCATCGAGAGCGTCAAGACGTTGAGCGACCTGTTCGCTCCGATCAGCGGCAAAGTCGTACGCATCAACGGCTCGCTCGATGCCAAACCCGAACTCGTGAACGACGATTGTTACGAAGCCGCGTGGATGATTGCGATCGAGCCGTCGAATCCGAGCGAGCTTGCGGCGTTGCTCGATTCGGTTGCGTACATCGACTTTTTGAAGAGCGCCGCTCACTAGGCCCATCCTTCCATCCGCTCCATTTCTGCAAACGGCCATGCGCTACCTGCCCCATACCGACGAAGAAATCGCCTCGATGCTCGAGGCCGTAGGTTTGTCCTCACTCGATGCGCTGTATGATTCGATTCCTGAAAAGGCTCGATTCAACAAGCCGCTCGAGATGCTTCCGGCGCTCGACGAGCCGTCGCTGATGCGACACCTCGAAGACATGGCCGGGAAAAACCGTGCCGCGTCGATGTTGTCGTTTCTCGGCGCCGGCGCGTATGACCATCACTTTCCGCCGGCTGCGGATCAGCTTCTTTTGCGCAGCGAGTTCTACACGGCTTACACGCCGTATCAGCCCGAAGTCGCGCAAGGAACGTTGCAGGTCATTTACGAGTTTCAGACGATCGTCAGCGAGATCTTTGGTTTGCCCGTGGCGAATGCATCGATGTACGACGGCGCAAGCGGCGTCGCCGAAGCGGTGCTCATGGCCCGACGTCTGACAAACCGCGAACACACGGTCATTTCGGGTGGTGTTCATCCCGAGTACGTCGGGACAATCGAAACGCACGTCCGGCAACTGGGACTGGGTTTGGCCTCGTTGACGAAGGTTGCGGTGGGAGCGGATGGAGGAGCGGACATTGCGGCGCTTTGTGCCGCGATTACGAATGAAACGGCGTGCGTCGTCGTCGGGTATCCGAACTTTTACGGGTCCATTGCCGACTTGCGGGACTTGGCCAAAGCTGCGCACGACAAAGGCGCTTTGCTCATCACGGTGACGATGGATCCGTTTGCCCTGGCGCTGCTCGAACCACCGGGCGCGTTTGGCGCGGACATTGCCGTCGGTGAAGGCCAACCGCTCGGTTTGCCGCCGCAGTTTGGCGGACCAAACGTCGGACTTTTTGCGTGCCGGGATGATCGCAAATACCTTCAGCAGATTCCGGGGCGTTTGGTTGGAGAAACCGTTGATAAAAACGGCGAACGTGGGTACGTGCTCACGCTGGCCACGCGCGAACAGCACATTCGTCGCGACAGGGCGACGAGCAACATCTGCACGAACAGCGGTCTTTGCGCGACGGCGATGACCATCAAGATGTGCATGCTCGGCAAAAAAGGTTTTATCGACGCTGCTCGGCAATGTTTGGCGAAGTCCGAATACCTGAAAAGCAAAATCAGCGAATTGTCCGGATATTCGTTGCCGCACAAAGCTCCGACATTCAATGAATTCGTGGTTCGAGTGCGCGGTGGATCGGCGCAAAAGCTCTGCTCGAGCTTGGCCGAAAAAGGCATCATTGCCGGTTATGATTTGGGCCGAGTGAGCCCGGAGCGGGCCGGTGATTTGCTGGTTGCCGTGACCGAACGCCATACTCGCGAAGACCTGGATCGGTTTGTCGCGGCATTGGCGGCGTTTGCCTGAACGTATCCCCTCCCCGGTCTGAACAATTGGGGCTTCGAGTCGCCTGCGGCGCTCTGCGCCCCAAACC
>CAYSYX010000110.1:3800-22864 GCA_964435055.1 uncultured Polyangium sp.
CCTTTTCAACATTTGGGGCTTCGAGTCGCCTGCGGCGCTCTGCGCCCCAAACCCCTTTTCAACATTTGGGGCTTCGAGTCGCCTGCGGCGCTCTGCGCCCCAAACCCCGATTCGTCATTCTCCGTCAAAACGTCGTCCAAGGTCCGGTCCACCGAGCTGATTCGGGGGGCGGAATTTGGTGTGCCGGATAAGGATTGGGCCACGATTTCAGGAGCACTTGGCGATACACGGTCAAACGCAAGAAATCGATGCCGGCCATGGCGCCGAAGCCCAAGGTATCGTTTGTCGCGTAAATACCGTGCAGCGACAGAGAAAAACCCAGCGGGAAACCAATCGTGAGCGAGCCCGTCAGGCCGCTCGAATAAGACCCCCACAAACGCTGGAAATATCCGATATCGAGTGCCGCTCCGAATCGAGAGGCTTGAAATCCATGGGTGGTGGCTCGAGCGCAAATGGCCATGTCGGCGCCGAGGTCAATCACGGGGGTGAATCGAAACAAGCCGCCGACGATGAAGTTGCCGTCGGGATTGCTGCCCATGCCGAAATCGAAAGACATGGCGGCGCGTGGGGTGAGTTGTTCGGAGCCTTCTTTGAGCAGAAGGGCGCCTCCGCCCGCGTAGGCCCATCCGGACGCGTCCGCGTATGCGGCGGCGGGAAGAGCGACGAAGGCGAATCCAATGAGGGTTGCGATGAAGTTTGCTTTGGTTCGCACGGTCGGGGCGTACCACGTTTTTGCGGCGGAGGCATCCCGGGCCGTCATGATCTTCTCGACAAACTCAACGCCGGCGCCCCAAAACGGCGGCCGAAAGCATCCATGCCACGAGCGACGCGGCGCCCATTTTTTGCAATCCGGGCAAAACGATCGGATGCACTTCGTAACCCGTGGCGACGTGAACGGCATACAAGACGCCGTCGATCGCAATCAGAACGACGGTAATCACCGCCAATCGCGCGGGGATTCGCGATCCCGACTTGGTCTTGACGAGCCCGTACGTCGACAAACCACCCGCCAAGATTCCCGGAATTCCGGCCAAAAATACGAGCACCGGATGCAAGTTTCCGTATTGTGTCGATGGGACAAACGGAACGAGCGCCGCAGCGACGGACGAAATACTCCCCAATCCCAAGATGAGCTTGGACAAACGAGCTCGAAGTTGGCGCAGAACGCCGGTGATGAGAATCCAAAATGGAATGAGGCCCAACGTGAATACGAACATGCCCGCTTTGGCATAAGGAGCGCCGGGGTTGGTTTTTCCGTTGAGGGCTTTGCTCGCGGTCAAATCACAAAAATAGTTTCCAAAGAAGTCGTGTCCCAATGAAGATCGATTGCCCCATGTGCCTCCGGGATACAGAAACATCGCGACGCCTTCGAGGAGCACGAACGCGACGAGCGTGAGCGCGAGAAAAAGTGATGCTTTGCGGATTTTCTGCGTAAATCGAATCATTTCGAGCGGCTCAGCGTAGCGCACGAATTGCAATTCGCGCAATGAAAAACTGGCCTGGGAAACGAAGTCGTGTCATCGTCCCCGGCATGCGAACAATCCTGGTTTTCCTCGGCGCATCGCTCCTCGTCGGTTGCGGCGCCGCGCAATCCGCGCCTGCGGTGAAGACGAAAACGGCCGATGAAACGGCAACGGCGACTGCGGAAAAACCCCGTGATTCGCAGGTCGATGCAAAACGCTTTTTCGGCGACGCTCGCGGATGTTTCACGATGCGCAACATGGGGACGGGAGAAACATTCGAAATGGGCGGGGACGAATGTGCGGAGCGGACACTGCCTGCTTCGACGTTCAAAGTTCCCAATGCCATCATCGCGCTCGACAGTGGCGTTTTGAAGGACGAAAAAACGGTATTGAAATGGGACGGAGAGAAACGTTGGCTCGAGGATTGGAATCGAGATCATGCTCTTCCAACGTCGATGTGGTATTCGGTGGTTTGGTTTTACCAAGTCATTGCGAAGGACGTCGGCACGGACCGCTATAGAAAATACTTGAGCGACTTTCATTATGGCAATGCGGATCCTTCGGGGGATGTGACCAAGTTTTGGCTCAACAGCACGCTGTTGATTTCGCCCCGAGAACAAGTCACTTTTTTGGCGACGATGTACGAAGGGAAGTTGCCGGCATCGGCGCGATCGGTCGAGATCGTGAAGAAGATTCTGGAATTACGTGGCGAAGCGAAATCACACGTTCGCGAACGTTTTCCCTTTGTGGACAAAATTCCTGAAAACGTCATTTTGAGCGGAAAAACCGGGAGTGCCTGGCCCGACAAGAAACCATTGGGACCGACGGACGTGGTGGGCTGGTTCGTGGGATCGCTCGAACGGGATGGAAATCGGTGGGTATTTGCCAGTCGAATTCGATCGAGTGATGAAGAAAAAATAGGTCCGGCGGCGGCGCGAATTGCCTACGACATTTTGCACGAGCGTGGAATGTTGTGACCAAGGGGCAACGCAAAAATGTGCGTGACATCATTCGCTCGAACTTTCCGCTAAAGACCGGACTCGGTATACTTACGCCGCATCGGAGGTGCGTGACATGTTGCTTTCGCGAAAATGGCTTGGAGTGGCGAGTGTCGTGGGCGGGTTGGTCCTGATCAATTGCAGTGCGGTGCCGACCGGCACATTCAACAGCGGCGGAGCCGGCGGTGATGAAACGGGCAATTGGGGCCAAGGGGGTACTGGCAATACGACGGCACAAGGTGGCAATGGCGGCGACGGCGGGAGTTTCATTCCGCCGACGGGCGGCGGTGGGAATGGCCCGACCGACAACTGCAGCGACGCCGCGAAACTCGTCTACGTGCTTTCCGACGCGAATCGACTTTACAGCTTCAATCCGCAAGCAAAGCAATTCACGCTCATCGGCCCGCTGAATTGCAATACCTCATTGCAGCCGAATTCGATGGCGGTCGATCGTAATGCCGTCGCCTGGGTGAATTACGTCGGCAGCCTGGACTTGAACGGCGTCATTTTCAAGGTCAACACGAAAGATGCCAGTTGCGAGCCGACTCCCGTGGTCAATCTCACCCAAGGCTGGACGCGTATGGGTATGGGTTTTTCCACGAACAATGGCGACCCGAACAGCGAAACGCTTTTCGTGAGCGCGACATCGGGTCAGGGTGTCGGCAAAATCAACGCGGCCAATACGCTCAATCCCATCGCCGGGTTTTCGCCCGGAGCATTCAGCGGCGCGAGCGCCGAGTTGACGGGAACCGGTGACGGTCGATTGTATGGATATTTCACGACGTCCCCGGTCCAAGTCGGGCAAATCGACAAAACCACGGGCGCAGTGACCAACGGCAAAGTGATCACCGGATTGGCGACGCCGTCGGCTTGGGCATTTTCTTTCTGGGGTGGATCGTTTTACCTGTACGCTGCCGACTTTGGTAACTCGAACGTGACCAAATACGATCCGGTCGCCGGGACCATCGATAACTCGTATATGGTCGACGTCGGTTTCCGCATCGTCGGTGCGGGCGTTTCCACCTGCGCTCCGTTGGTCGAGCCTCCGCCGAAGTAATCCACAAAAAAATCGAAACCCGACGCAGCCGCGCTGGAAGCTGCATCGGGCTCGAAGCTTTATCGACAATCAATCACGCATCGGGAACGCCGTCGTTGTTGTCGTCCGTATCGACGACATCGGGCACGCCATCGCTGTCGCTATCGGCGTCGTCGTCCGCGTGTTCGCCGCTATCGTCGCCGTCTTCGAAGTCATCTTCGCCGTCGCCGTCGGAATCACATTCCTGTTCGGGGCTTTGCGAAGGAACGTATTTGTCGTCGCCGGCGGGATTGTCGACATCGCCGAGATCAATGCCGTCATCTTCGATTCCATCATCGTCAGAATCGTCATCGGCATCTTCGGATTCGTCCGCATCGTCCGCGCCTTCGCTGGCCGGGCTGAGCGACGGTGAAGCCTTGGGCGCATGCGTGATGTTGATATCGGAACGAAGTGCCCCCGTGCTCGACGTATAACGGAGCGTACCCACCGTTTGTGCGTCCGACAGGAACGTCAAATAGAAACGCTGGCCAATCGGAAGCGTAATGCTGAAATGGCCGGAGGCATCGACCGGAGCGGAGTAGGTCGTGGCGGCATTGCCGACTTGCACGGCGACCACGCTCGAAACTTTGTCCGACGTCGGAACGGTGCCCGTGACATTGCGCATCGTGGGTTCGGCATTCGAGCACGCCACGCTCATGAGGCTGGCAAATCCAAGGAAACTCAAGCCAATCGAAGTTCGAAGGTGCATGTCGATTTTCCTCTCGCGCGACGATTTCTATTTTTGTCACGCAAGCATTGCAGAGCCTTCGACTTTTCGAAACGGCTCAGAAAAATTTCCTGAGCTTTTGTCGTCTCGCTGCGGCTCCTTTCCGCAGCGGCGCCGTAATCTATTTCCCGCAGCTCGACACTCGACCCGTCAGCGCACAATCCACGAATGATGATGCCGCCACGCATTCGCGAGGGCCGTAATACACAAGGTATCACCGCCCATCACGTCGGGTACTTCCACGCGCGAATCGTTCCAGGTATCCCCACGCCGCGCCGCAATCACGCGTTCCAGCTGAAACAACACGATACCGCCGCGGATGACTTCCAGACGAATCGAGCTTGGGGCCGACGCATCCGTACGCAAGACGACCGCCGCGGGACCTCGCGACAAACCATCCGCCAAGACAAACGATTCCCTCTTTCCTTCGGGAATGATTCGGCCCGCATCGTAACGTTTTCGCTCGCCGTCGTCCAACGTCGTTCCGATCACCCACCCGCCTTTGGGTTTCGCAAAGACATACCCATGCGCCCGTTCGCTCATGAGATCCCCGATATCGATTTCATCGACGACGCCGGGACGAATTTCTTTCGCCGATGCCAAAAGCGACCAATCGGCGGCATAAACCACTTTGTCGGCTGCGGCGCACATCACGTTGTCTTCGATATGCACCGTGAACATTTCTTTTCCAAACGTCGGCACGAGGTCCGGCCACCATGACGGGTAAATGGCCAAAACATCCGGCCGCTCCGCATCGGGGAGACGTTCGATCAACTCAATGACGGCGGGAACTCCATGCACCGACGCTCGGGCAAACGGATAATCATGGTATCCGCCGAGGCCGAGGCCATCGAGCGCATCAAGGCCCGAGAAGTACGGAATGGCCCCTGCATCACCCACGAAAACGCGCCGCGGTCGGGGCGTTTGCTCCGCCAAACGCCGCCCGACGACCACTTGTTGCCCTTCGATGTTCGCCGAAGCTCGAGCGAAATGGTCGAGTTGTTTTGGAAAGTGTTTGGATGGAGCCAGGATCAACACGCCCGCCGCGACCGCTGAAATGATTCGCCCGACGTAATTCGTCGAGGACAATTGCGCCAACACCACGATCGCAATGACGAGGAGCACCAAAATGGATGGAACGGCGTAACGAAAATTCTGATAACGCGCCGTCGTATTGAGCGAGACGAGCAACAACATCCCGACAGCCCCGAGCATCAAGGGCAAGGCGAGAAGACGAGTTCGTCGATATGCAACCGCCGGCAATATCAGAGCGAAAAGCACGAGCGACCACGGCCGTCCACCCAAGGCATTGTCTAAGGCTTGCGTCTGCAAAACAATGAGGTTCTTCAAAACCTCAATGGCGATTTCCGCAGGCGAAGCATAAGGGTTCGTCCCGACCAATTTGCGCACGGCACCGGCTTGGCTCATTTCGGATGTCAACAGGAGGTTGGCTCCCGAAAGCACCGCCAGGAACAAAGTCACCGGGCCGCTGGAACGCACGAGCGATCCCAGGGTGGACAAGGATCGCGCAGCATAAACGACGGCGATACTCGTGGGGAAAACAATGGCCGCGGCTTCCGGACGCGTGGCGACGAGGAGTGCTCCCCACGCGCCCGCCGCAGTTTGCGCGGCGCGACGCAAGGAGACGTCGATAAACATCGCCCGATGGGCTGCTTTGACAAACCGGCCCAAAACCGCCGCAAAAAGCGCGGTTTCCATACCGGAATACAAACTCCAGTCGGCGAGCGGGACCGACAGCAGAATCAGGGGGACAAACCACGGCAACCAACGCGAAGACGCGGGCATCAGAGCGCGTACGGAGCGACAAACATCCCACAAGCTGACGCACGTCAAGAAGGCCGCGAAATAGGCGAGATCGTTGCCGCGAAGGCCGAAAAGCCACCCGGGCGCGAGCACGAGCGGGTACGTGAGACTGGTGCCGCCGGACGAATAACCATTGCCGATGGACCATTCGAAGGGATGACCGAGCGCGGCGGAACGAGCGAAAGCAAAGTGAATATAAACGTCGTCGAGAGGCACGGGAAATGGGCCGCCCGAGCGCTGTTTTGCGGGGAGCCAAAAAGCGAGGCCGACGGCGACGACGACAAACGCGTACCAGAGGTCGAGGGGGATGAAAAACGACGACCGTATTCGACTGAACGATAAACGACTATCGACGGACCGAGCGCCAAACATAAAGAACTGAAATTAGTTTGTCTTACCGATCAAACACCACGCGAGCCTTATACGACCCAATTCTAATCCAGGCACCGGTGGGATCTTCGGGAATGCGTTCGATCTCTCCATCACCTGTTCGGCAAAAACGAATCATGGCAGCATCAACTCGCGCTGCGTCTCGCCAAGGTATCGCTCATAATGCTTCTTCTGCAACAATGGACCAACTTAATTTCCAGTCTCGCATCGTACGGCAATCTCCGAACTTACGATGTGAGCCGGACGCCCCGGACCACGTCGGGCAGTTTCAGCCAGTCGGCGTTGTTCTTCCGTTTCGGGCTCACTCGCCACAGGCGCGCGTTCAAAGGCGGCCCAGACCGGATCAACGTCGTCGTCGTCCCGCACCAGAACTTGAGCGGCATTCGATGCTCGTCGGCTCATGGCGGCGACACTAACACGGCAACGATGGTTCTGTCGAGCCAATCCTTCCAACGGACAAACTTCGCCGATCGGATGCGACGAGTCGGCGTGTCACACGCTTCCCCCTCTACCGCAAACACAAATGCGGAGTATGCTCCGCGCATGGGAACGGAAATTCGTGACGCGGAAGATGCGACGCACTGGGACGAAGTGGAAGAAGCCACCGAGTTGATGAACGAAGGACGGTTTGTCGAGACGCTCGTCGTGTTGCGCGGCGTGATCAAGCGCAATCCGCGCAACGCTTATGCGTATAACTTTCTGGGCGGTGCGCTTTACGAAACGGGTCAGTTCGAGCCGTCGCGAGATGCGTATCGGGCAGCGTTGCGTCTACGGCCGGGGTATCTCGGGGCGCGCGTTTCACTTTCGCATGTCCTCCGAAAACTCGGCGACGTGAACGGAGCGTTGTCCCAAGCAAACGAAGCGCTGCGCCAATCGCCGGGAGACGGCGACGCCCTGTATGCCGCGGCGTTGGCCAATGCCGCGCGAGGCAATCGCAAGACGGCCAAAAAACAGCTCGAAGGGTTTTTATCCACGAACCCCGAATACGAAGCGCAGCTCGAAGTGCAGCAAATCCTGGGCATGCTCGGGCTCGGCGACCAGAACGGACCCGTCGAATTCGAATGACTTCGGGCGCTTGCGACCCGCCGGCAATGTTCCTACGATGCAGCCATGAAGACTTTCTTCTCGTTCATGATCCCGGCAGCGTTCGTCTTGGTTGAATCAACTGCGGAGGCCCGTCCGTTTCGCGTCGGTGACATCCCCAATGGCGCGAAGTTCGGTTGCTTGAATTGCCACGGCGACAATAAAGCCAGTTACAATACGGACTTTGGCGGCGACGCGCGAATCTACCTGATTCCCGGAGGCGTGGTCTCCTCACAACACATCGATTGGACTCCGCTCTGTCCGCTCGATTCCGATCGTGACGGTTGGACAAACGGTCAGGAGCTCGGCGATCCGGATTGCGTATGGAAAACGGGCGACGCGGACCCCAAAGGATTGATCACGAATCCCGGAGTTTATGAGTCGGCTCCTCCGCCGGTGTGCGGCAGCGGGAAACTCGAAGCGAACGAAGCTTGTGATGGAGACTTATTGTCCGAGACAAACTGTGCGTTCGTGGGCGCCGGTGAAGGCATGTTGGCCTGCATGGCGGACTGCAAATTCGATTATAGCGGATGTTCCGAGCCGCCGGGCTCGACACCGATTCCCACTCCCTCGGGAAGCGGGGCGAGCGATTCGGGATGCAGCGTGCAAAGCGCGGGCGATTCGGGTTCGTCGTTATGGGGCGTGATCGTCGGGCTGGGAATGGTATTTTTGGCCAAACGTCGCCGCATGCGGGCGCATTGAACGTCAACCGGCAGCTCGTTGCCGACAGGCCTCGGCCAATGCGGTCGCTCCGACCGATTCGGTGACTCGAGCCGCAGCTCGAAATGCCGCCGCACGTTCCATGGCTTGGGCGCCGCGTCGCGCCGTCCGTGCGCGAATGTCCGCATAATGGGTAAATGCGGCCATCGCGTCGGATTCGCGCCCGGCCCGAGCATGCAGTTCACCGAGGGTCAGGGCGGCGAGCGCCGCGTCGGCTTCGTTTCCCGGATAAAACATCAGCGTCGATATCGCGGCCAGAGCTTCGATATTTCTTTCCGCAATGGCGACTCGGGCTCGAGATTCCGGGGCGGGGTTTGGATCGCAAAACCCGGTGCGGGCTTCCAGGTACCCGACGAGGTCCATGGCGACGCGCCGCAGCGTCTCGAGTCCATCGGTGGCCGCTTCGAGAATGCCTCCGCCTGCGCGAACCCCGTGCACGTCCATATCGCGCAAGATGATGAGATCGTCTCGTTCGCCGATGATAAAGAGATCGTCATCCCAATCGAGGGATTTTTCCTCGCGCAGCCATTTCGTCGAAACGAAGGATTGTTCGAGGCCTAGAATGCGTGTGCCATCGGCCAGGTCGAGGCCGGCGCAGCAAGCTTGAAATGCTGCGATATCCGGGGGCATGGGATTCTGAAACGGCCACGACGACGCCGTCGGAGATCGTTTGGCGATGACCGACGGCGAATCGAGGAGGGTTTTTATGCGGGTAATGTGGTTGGTCATTGGATGAGGAAGAGTTTGCCCACGCCCTCATAACCGAGGGATCGAACGAAACGGTCGGCTTGTTGGCGAGCGCCGAAGACATCGAAAACAACGAAATGCCCGTCATCGTTTGGCGCGGGAGCCCATTGGGCGAGGGCGCCCGTTGCCCGATTGCCGCCGAGGTTGTTCATGAGCGACTCGGGAGCGGTTGGCAAATAGATGACGCGAGGGCCTCCGGGCCAGGCCATTTCGGGAATCTGGTGCGTGGCATTGTTCGCGATGAGCGGCAATCCCATGGCCACCGCGTGCATTTCAATGCCCCGCGGCGGAGCATAACTGTCGCCTTGACCCGATGCGTCGACCCCCACGGTCATATAGATACTTTTGGGATTCATTCCCGGGCGTGGTTCGCGAATGAGTCGCCGCGCGTAATTGATGGGGTCCGTGACGTCGACCATCGTTTGCGCAAAGGACAAGACGGGATGGAGAATGTTCAGCTCGCCGAAATCGTCGGGATCCAAATCGAGGAGCACGTCGCGGACGATTTGAGCGACGGATGGCTGCGGTTCGGTTTTTTCGATGAGCGTAATGGACATGAGGGCGCCGGAGCCGGAAAGAACACCGCCGAGGGTTTGATCATCGGCCGCCAGGAACAACGGACCATTGAGTCCCCCTTGTGAATGGCCGAAAAACATCACCCGGTTCGGGTCGAAGCGGATTTCCTTATCCCATACGGACTTGTCCGCCGGAATCGTGATTTTCGTTTCGGTAAACAATCGCGCGCGTTGCACTTCATCGAGCGCGGATTGGCGATTGCTCGTCCGAGCGGCCTGGACATTGTTGAGGTTGAAGAAACGCAAAGCAATGGCCGTATCTTGATCAGGCTCCGGTGCCCCCGGACGTTTTCCATGAAAGATCTGATCGACGCCCATGGACGCAATGCATTTACCCGCCAAACTCGCCGCCGTGCCATCCCAATAATAGCTGCGAAAGTTACCGCCCGTGCCGTGAGCGTACAGGACGATCGGGTATCCGGCCTCCGGCATCGGACACTCGTCTTTCGTCGGAATGGTCAAGGAGAACCTCAAATTGAAATAATCGACGACGGCGGGTTTTCCGTCGACATAATTAAAACCTCCGCCATCGTTGGGATTCGAGAACGGAATCTTCCCTTTTTGATAGTTCGGCGAAGGGCCGTATTCACTGATGTATTCGGCGGAGACATCCGTCGTGGCAATCAAGCGCCAATCGGAGACGACCTTCGGAGCCTCCACATTTGCCCGCAAATGGTCACGAAACGCAAAAAGCTCTTCCGTCGGATCGTTGGTGGTGAAGACCGCGAGATGAACGATTCGGTCTCGCGCGATCCCCGCTCGCTCGATTTCGGTGATGGCCGGCTCGAGCTGCGTTTTGATGGCTTGGATGTTCGGATCGCCCGCCGTCCCGCCGCTCAATACATCTGCCAAATCGGCGCTCTTGGCGACAGGCTGACCATCGACCCCCTGCAATTGGTCTGTCACAACAAACGCATATCGAGTGCGGGGACGAAGCGGATATCCCGGCGACGGCATGAACGCCAAGGTATTGGGTTGATAATAGGCCCCCTTGGCCTCTTGGTAATGCAGCGAAACCAGTTTGCGTTGGCAATAGTCCGGCGACGAAGGATCGATATCGATGAGCTGCACGGCGGAATTGACATCCAATGCGCCGACGGGATCGGGCAGCAGCTGCGGATTGATTCCCCCGGAAAAACGCACATACCCGGCAGCGGCAGGGGAAAATCCATCCAAAACTCCGTCCATCAATGAAATGTATGAAGCAATGTTGGCGGTTTGTTTCGGATTAGGAAAATGTTCCAGTTTTACATGGCCATTGTCGAGGCGCAGATCGCTCGGCCAAGGATGGTCATAAAATGCATCCCCCGACAGTTCGCTCAACGGTTGGCCCGATTGAGGTTCGGACGCAACCCATACGGACGACACGGTGGACTCACCACATCCGACGAGCGTCATTCCCAGGACAGATACGAGGATAGATGGCAGCTGATGGCGAAAGTGCATACGCACGAGTATGCATCATTTGTGCTATCGTGCGATAGGCGCGCTTCAGCGGCGATTTCGCCCGGTTTTGCGAGTGCCGTGGGCCATGTCCGCGACGTCGACGCGTCACCGCCGACCATCCGAGATGTCCTGGGCCAACTTGCGCCAAGAAGGACGTATTGACCAGTGTGCGTTGTGCTCGTCTTGTGAACGAACTATACGTGCCGCATGTGGTTAGCGGGAAAAACAGCGCTCGTCACGGGCGGGGGTCGAGGCATTGGGCGCGCGATCGCCGAACGATTGGCCAGTGAAGGAGCTCGGGTCATCGTCACCGGGCGGACCGAATCGGAAATCGATGAAACGGCTCGAGCTCTGGGCGGCGTGGCGATTCGTATGGATGCAGCGGATCGAGCGAGTGTTCGAGCCGCGCTCGACGCAATCAAAATGCGTTCGGAAGACGTCGATGTGCTCGTCAACAATGCCGGGTTTGCCGAGAGTGTTTCGTACGAACGAACCGACGACGAGCTCTGGGATCGATTGCTGGAAGTGAACGTGACGAGCGCGTTTGCACTCTGTCGCGCGCTGATTCCGGGCATGATCGAGCGTGGTTACGGGCGCGTGGTGAACATCGCTTCCAACGCGGGGCTCACCGGTTACGCCTACAGCGTCGCGTATTGTGCGTCGAAACATGCGATGGTCGGGATGACGCGAGCGCTGGCCGTGGAGATTGCGCGCAGTCCTGTGACGGTGAACGCGGTTTGTCCTGGCTGGACACGCACGCGCATGGGCGATGAAGCGATCGAACGCATCGCGAAGAAGACGGGTCGCTCGACCGACGCCGCGCGAAAAGCCCTGGAAAACATGTCGCCGCA
This sequence comes from uncultured Polyangium sp., assembly GCA_964435055.1. Taxonomy (GTDB): domain Bacteria; phylum Myxococcota_A; class Polyangia; order Polyangiales; family Polyangiaceae; genus Polyangium. Next base: position 15,700 of record CAYSYX010000110.1, read on the forward strand.
ACAAAGGTTCACCGAACCCGAGGAAGTCGCGCACGTCGTGGCCATGCTTTGCGCTCCCGGAGGCCGCAGCATCCACGGACAAACCATCGCCGTCGACGGCGGTCAAGTCATGAAGTAGCAAAAGAGGAGTTCATGAACGACAAACTCACTTTCGTACAGCCCGAGAGCTTCGCCAAACCCAAGGGGTACTCGAACGGCGTGATCACCCATGGCCCGACGCTCTACATCGCCGGGCAAATCGGCTGGAGTCCGCAGGGCGTGTTCGAACACAAAGACCTTCCCGGACAGTTCGGCCAAGCGCTCGACAACGTGATCGCCGTGGTTCGCGCGGCCGGAGGCACGGCCGCAAGCATCGCCAAAATGACCGTGTACGTGACCGACCTCGACGCCTACCGAAATTCGCTCCGCGAATGCGGACAGGTTTGGCGGGAACGAATGGGCAAACACTTCCCGGCGATGGCGCTGGTCGGCGTCGCCGGTCTGGTCGAACGCGAGGCGCTCATCGAAATCGAAGCCGTGGCCGTGCTGAACCAACCTTGAAGATCTTCACAAAACCCGAGGAACACCGTGACTTTATCTCCCACTTCTTTTGAGCTCGAAATATCCCGGGGCATCGCGCAGATCACGCTGAACCGTCCCGACCGTCTGAATGCGCTCACGTTCGAGGTGTACGGCGAGCTGGCGCGAACGTTTCGTTCGCTGGACAGTTGCGCCGAAGCGCGCACGATCGTCATCACCGGCAAGGGCCGTGGGTTCTGTTCCGGCGGCGACGTGGAAGGCATCATCGCCGAGCTTTTCGCCAAGGACGTGAGCGGACTGCTCGACTTCACGCGGGCGACGGGAGCGTTGATTCAAGCGATTTGTGAAGTGCGCAAACCGGTCATCGCGGCCATCAACGGCGTGGCGGTCGGAGCGGGAGCTGTGATCGCCGCGGCTTGCGACATGCGCATCTTCGCCGACAAAGCGCGCATCGGGTTCATTTTTCCGCGCGTAGGTTTGTCCGGTGCAGACATGGGTGCGTCGTTCCTGCTGCCGCGGATCGTGGGTCGGGGACGAGCGGCGGAGCTGCTGTTTTTCGGCGACCTCATCAACGCCGACGAAGCGTATCGAATCGGTTTGGCCAACCGCGTCGTGCCCGTGGATGAAGTCCTGCCGCTCGCGCGAAGTTGGGCGGACAAACTCGCGCAGGGTCCGGCGTTTGCCCATCGCATGACGAAGCAGATGCTCGAGAGCGAATACGGCATGACGCTCGCGACGGCGATCGAAGCCGAAGCGCAAGCACAAGCGATCTGCATGGCGCATCCGGACTTCCGCGAAGCGTTCGACGCCAACCGCGACAAACGCACGCCGAAGTTTGTCGGAGCGGAGATCACCCAGGCCGGCAAACCGGAGGGTTCGTCATGACGATCGATCGTTTTCACCTTTCGGTGCCGGATTTGATGCCGTTTTTCGACGAGAAGCACACGAAGCTCGCGGCGTATTTGCAATCGGGGCACATCGAGGTTTTGCGGGGCGTGGAGGACTCGGCGCGCGTTGCGGCGCTCATGGGTGATCCGCTTGATTTGTACGGGTACGTCGTTCCGGAAGCGTATGGAGGAGCGGCGTCTGGGAGGCCGCAGGATGTTTCGTTCATCGACGTACGAAGTTTGGTGTTGATCCGCGAGGCGCTGGGGCAGGTTTCGCCGCATGCGGATGCGATTTTTGCGGTGCAGGGCCTGGGTGCGTATCCGATCGTGCTGGGTGGTTCGCAGGATTTGATCGCCGAGGTTTTACCGAACGTCGTACGCGGCAAGCACATCGGAGCGTTTGCCCTGACGGAACCGGAGGCGGGCAGCGATGTTGCGTCTCTCCAAACCGTGGCGCGACGCGAAGGTGACGACTGGATTTTGAACGGCGACAAGACGTTCATTTCCAACGTGCCGATCGCGCATCATTACGTTGTTTTTGCGAACGCGAATCCGGCGCTCGGGCGAAAAGGCATTACGGCGTTTTACGTCCCGAAGGACGCCCCCGGTTTGTCGCTCGAACCATTGCCGATGAGCATTCCGCATCCGATCGGTCGGGTGCGTCTTTCCGAATGTCGCGTGCCCAATGCCCACGTGATCGGCCATGTCGGGGCGGGTTTTCGCATAGCGATGGAGACGCTGGATGCATTTCGCATTTCGGTTGGCGGAGCGGCGAATGGAATGGCGGCGCACGCATTACGAGCGGCCATCGAGCACGTGAAGCGACGGCGTCAATTCGGGGCGCCGTTGGCACAGCAGCAAATGGTGCAAGCGTATTTGGCGGAAATGGCGACGGATCTGGATGCGGCTCGGCTGCTCGTGGCGCGTGCGGCGTATTTGCGGGACACGAGTGGTCAGCGGGTGACGTCGCAAGCGGCGATGGCGAAGATGTTCGCGACGGAGGCGGCGCAGACGATTATCGACAAAGCGGTGCAGTTGCACGGCGGGCTCGGGGTGCTCGAAGGGAGCGAAGTGGAAAAACTTTACCGCGAAATTCGGCCGCTGCGCATTTACGAGGGCACGACGGAAATCCAAAAATTGGTCATTTCCCGCGCTTTGCTCGGCGACGAAAAACGTTCGTCATAAGAAACCCTCTCCTGCCGAAACGTCGTCGTTCCATACGCGAATTTTGCATTGATTCGCCCGTGTGGAGCCGGCAATTTCCGAGTGCACGTTCGTTGATTTCAGTTACGCTAAGCCTTCGGCTGCGTGGTGGCCGTCGGCGCTGGGCATGACGTATTCGACGCGGCCGGAAAGAGTCGCTTGTCATGACAAACAATTGGACCTTCGGATCATCCTTGTGCGTCGGCCTTTTGCTGCTGAATGCCTGCACGGTCGAAACGGTGGATTCGAAAAACGTCAAAACGGGGGGCATTGCCGCATCGATTACGGCGAATGCGACGACGGACGCGGCGACGACGGTGATTGCCACGTTGCAAGTGGGCGGACCGGACAGCAACACCTACGTGGATCTGTCGGGCGGGGACAAGATCTTCGTGGTTGCGAATGACAAACAGATCGAAATGGAAGCTCAAGGCACGGGCACGTATCAGGCGAACGTGACGACGGCCGCCGAAAATACCGAATTCATTGTCGATTTGGAGCGCGACACGGAGGACGACGCGCCGATGAGCAAAGGGACGTTGCCGGCCCCGTTTTCGTTTCAAGTTCCAAACATGACGACTTCGCGCATGCAGGACCTCACGATCACCTGGTCGCCTTCCGGTTCGAGCGACGATATGGAGCTGACGTTGAGCGGATCGTGTATTTTCCAGCGCACGATTGATATCCCCGGCGATACCGGCTCGCACGTCATCAGTCCCGGAACGCTGATCTCGACGAATACGGACAAACCCGAGACGTGTGATTTGACGGTCGAAATGGTCCGCAGTCGCAAAGGAACGCCGGATGCGACGTTCGATCCGGACAGTTCGTTCCTGTTGAAGCAGACGCGAACGGCGAAATTCACCTCGGCACCTTAGCCGGACAATTTTCGAGATCGCGTCGGTGCTGCGCATCCGTCCAGTTCGAAGGGGCGGCGAGTGAAGAAAAGTTCCTCGATGTGTGCTCACGACTTGACGGCAATCGAAATTCGTCGATAAAAAATGGGATGCGCCCTATATCTCGTTTTTGGAAAACCGCATTCGCCGGTCTCGTGGGTGGAGCTGTCTTGGGTGCCGTCACGACGGCACGCGCCGCCGATGAGCCCGATCCGAAAAAACTAAAACCTACTTATGGTCTCTTCGGCTTGGGCTTGCACGTGGAAGCCGGAGCGGGAGTCTATCAAGTGGTGGGACAAGGCGGATGGGTGCCGGGCATCTATCCCCGCGTCGGAGCCGAATTGCACATCGGACCGCATTTGTCGATACCGGTCATTGCTCGATTGCAGACGAGCGTCGATCAAGGAACGCCTGATTTTGCTCAAATGTCGGTATCTGCCGGATTGAACTTTCGTCTTCGGGAATTGGAATGGCCTGTTGCGCTCGTCGTGGGTGCGGGCGTGCGCGTCGGAAAGTTCACCGCGAGTAAAGCGCTCACGGATGCGAATTTCGATCCGGCGACGCCGGATCAAGGCGCGCAAAATGCCATTGGTTTTCCGTTGTCGCCCGAGGGAACGGCCAAAGTGGAATGGTGGGTCGCGGCGCCATTGGCGATCAAAGCAAGCGTGACCTATTCGCCGACGTTCATGCCCGATCAAGTGATTCACAACGTCGAAGAAGCCGTCGCTGTGGCGCTGGTATTTTGACGCGGGCTTGTCTTTTCAAACTGCCCCGGGACCGATGAAATGGGGCTTTGCCCCCAGACCTCACGAGGGCCCTCCGCCCTCGCCCGGCAAGGGATCCGCCTCTTGATTCGCTTTCGCGACGTCAACGCCGGCTCGAGCTCCGGGGCCGGGGCGTTTTTCCCGGACATAGTCTTCGATGGACCAAGCATCCGGTAAGAGCTTGCAAGTCGTTTCGACGCCTTCGAGATAAGGCCCTGGAAACGGCGGACGGCCCAACATTTCGAATCCTTTGCGCATTTTGTAGAATTCGGGCGCGAAAAGCCGCATGAGTATTCGTGGCGGGGCTTTCCACCGATAAGGTCGGCCATAAACGTTGGTCAACGCTTTGCAGACGTCCGTGCCATTCCATAAGCCCGCGACGAGGTTGATTCGGCGGCCGATATGCTCGGACGAACTTTGCATGATTTTCGCAGCGGCACGCCCGATATCGTGCACGGCGATGTACGGCAATGCGGCATCTTCCGAGACAAACCCGCGAATTGATTTTTTGCCGACGGGGAGAAACTTGGTTCCGATGTTATCCATGAAGGTTCCCGGGCCGAGAATGGTCCAGGGGACGGAGGATCGAGCGAGCGTCATTTCGATTTCGATTTTGGAATCGACGTGTGGGACGCCGGTTTTTTGGATTTTCCCATCGAGAATGACGGTGGAAAAAATGAGGTGGCGAATTTGATTCCGTTCGGCAGCCGTAATGATGGCTTTGCCTTGGACGACTTCGGCTCGTGGAGATGCGCCCTTGTAGTCGGCTCGCCAGGGTTGCGTCACGGCAAACACGGCATCGGCGCCTTGAAATGCCCGGACGAGGCTTTCTTGATTGGCGAGATCAGCTTCGACCATGGTGACGCCGCGTCTTTGGAGCGCGCGCGATTTTTCGCTATGTATGTCTCGGGTCAAACCGCGTAATGGTCCTTTGCCGACGTTGAGAAGGGCGTCGATCACCGCTCCTCCCTGTTGACCTGTTGCTCCGCAGATGACGATCATTGCAAAAACCCCTGTGGACGATATTGATCGTCAACGATCCCTCGAACGATTGCAGCTCAAAGTAGCAGAGAATTCAAGCCTCGCGCAACTCGACTTGTGCATTCACGTTTGCTCGCCCGGGGCGAATGTCGGACATTTGTGTCACCATCGACAATAACGTCAAACCTGTACAGCCTGGAGCCATTCAGATCGTCACGGTGATCTCTACTTTGAGGAAAACTCGTGTATGTGTATCGCGCCGGAGCGAGCGATGATCCAATGTGTTTTTTTCTCCAAAGATTGCCGGCCGGCTCGAGGTAAAGAAACGTCACGTGATTGGCACGATGCGGGCATTTATTTGGCATCCGTCGACTTTATGCCTTGAATTTGTCGTGTTTGATTGATAGCGTGCGGCCATTCGGAACACGTCCGCGATGTAGACGACGGGGAACGGGATGTGACAGCTTCGAATCAAGACGATATTCTGGAGCGGCTCAACGGGTTGATTGACGTGATTACCCGGATTGCCGCGACCGATTTCTCCGTTCGTGCACCATTGCTCGGAACGGGTGACGAGGTGGATGCGATTGCCGCGGGTCTCAACATGCTTGCGGAGGAAATCGAGGCCAAGTTCATCGAAAACGAACGCCTCGTTCGGACCCTCGAAGAAAAAATGTCCGAATTGGCGGAGCAGCATCGGACCATCATGTCGCTTTCGACTCCATCGATGTTGGTGTGGAAAGGGATTTTGGTCTTGCCCATCATCGGCGTGCTCAATGACGGGCGGGCACAAAAGCTCAGTCAAAATTTGCTCGAGCGTATCGTACTGTCGGGCGTCGATGTGGTCATTATCGACGTGACGGGAATGGCGGAAATGACTCTTTCGACCGCCAAGCATCTGTTGGATACTTTCACCGCGGTTCGATTGTTGGGTGCCAAGGGTATTTTGACTGGATTGAGTTCTGCGAATGCTCGAAGTGTCATCGAGCTCGATATCGATATGCAGGCAATCGCGATCCGAGCCAGTCTTCACGAAGGGCTGGTGTTGGGGTTTGCGTTGACGGGACGGCGAGTCCACGAGGGAAACCATGCACGACGATAAGAACATGGATGTTGTTGTCCGGGACAAGGTATTGGGTCGTTACGACGAGGAAAATAAGATCATTGAGTTTTTCTGTATGAAACAAGCGGAGCTCACGCTCGAGGATGGGCGCGCATGTTCCGCGTGGGTCGACAAGACGACCGGAGGGGTTGCCCGGCCCATGCTTTGCGATTTCACGAACATGAAGTCGCAAACGAAAGAATGCCGCGATTATTTCTCGAAGGATCCGAACCACCTCCGAGTTTACAGCGCCGTGGCTCTTCTCGTGAAAGACCCTTTGTCGCGCATGATTGCGAATTTTTTCGTGGGTATCAACAAGCCCCCCAAACCAACCCGCCTTTTCGACGTTCGAGCGAAAGCCGTCGAATGGCTTTTGGAGCAAGACAGAGCGCAGCAGTGAACCATTGATGAGGGCGATCCGATTTCGTCTGGCTCGATGCTTCACGACGCGACGAAAAGCTCGGCGCACGGATCCCTTGCAATCCGGTTGCGCGCCGTGTATCGTGGCGGGACCGTCATGAATACACGATTTATTGCCCTCGCCTTTGCCCTTGGAGCCGCGGCACTTTCGACGACGACGCACGACGCTCACGCGTTCTGTGGGTTTTACGTCGCGGGAGCCGACGCCAAACTCTTCAACAATGCGACGATGGTCGTGATGATGCGTGAAGGCACGAAGACGGTGCTTTCCATGCAAAACAATTATCAAGGGCCGCCGGAAGATTTTGCAATGGTCGTGCCCGTCCCGATCGTGCTGAACAGTAAACAAGCATTTGCTAAACACAAGGAGGGTCGATAACGCTAACGAATTCG
>CAYSYX010000111.1:0-11170 GCA_964435055.1 uncultured Polyangium sp.
CGTTCGATCCGCAAATGCCCGCGCGCGAACAGGCGACGGTACGCGGCGAGCGAACGATGCACCTCACGCCGCACGGACGTACCCACACTTTTGTCGTACGTCGCCGTGAATGCATACTGCAGGTTTGTCGTGTTGCACCGACGCTGCTGCGTCGTCCATTGCACGTGAACCGACGTTGGATCACAAACGGCCACGAAAACGCGTCCGTTTTCCGCGACCAAGTTCCGCAGGTTCGTCACGATTCGCCCGGCTTCGTCGTCGTCGACCATGCATAAAACGAGCGCACAAATCACTGCGTCGAACGAATGCCTTTGCGCGTCGAGTGACTCCGTATCGGAAAGAAAAGCCGCTCGGGGCAGCATGCGCTCCCACCGCTCACGAAGCTCTTCCAGTGGATCGAAAGCCACGACGTGGACGTTTGTCGCGGCGCCTTGGTGTAAAGTTCGCGGTTTTCCGCAACCGTAATCGAGCAGCCTCGTCACCTCGTGCCGCCGTAAACAATCCTCGATACGTTTGTCCAGTCTCTGTTTGGGATGTTCATCGCGTAATGCGCGCAAGAGCCCTCGCCATCCGACGAGCTCTGCAAAATCCGTCTCTTTGTTGCTCCGCCGCAGCAGCGTCTTCAGATCGTCGCGAAACGCAAAACGCCACGACAAAAACGCCCGACGGATCATGGCTTCTTCGAGCGGCTCGGAATGCGTTTGGAGTGACCGACCCACGTCCACGATTTGCAATCCGTTCGCCGTGACCCGCAGATTGTCCGGCTGCACGTTCGTGTGGACAAACCCGGCTTCCACCAGCGATTTCAAGGTCGCAAACAAGGCCGGGCCGTGTCCTCCGGCGTACGCCGAGCTTGGTTCGAACCGCGTTTCGAGGACCACGCCTTCCGGCCAATCGTATACCTTGACGATGTGGGGCAGGGCGGGGATACGCGGCCTGGCGGCCAGCGTCTGTAACAATTGCCGCGATTCCGTGCGTTCGTCGTTTGTCCAGCCGTCGAATATTTTCCAGATCGAATCTCCTGCGCGCAGCACGACGCCCTCCGCGCCCAGGCCGAGAACTTCTTCCACTTCACGATGGAGGTATTTCCCGACCAACGCTCGCGCGTGGCGTATTCGGTTTTCGTCGTGCCACGACGCCAATGGTTTTGCAGGCGCGAGGCGGGAATTCTTTGCGAACCAAGCATTTTGCTCTTGGACAAACGCATCCACTTCGACGTTTTGCAGACCGTTCACGAAGGCTGATTCAAAAGCGTGCAGATGTTCGAGCGTGAGGCGATCTTCCAGCGCATGCACGAATGTCCGCCACGATTCGACGCTCGGCGACAAACGTGGATCCTCGAGCCACCAAGGGCGAAATGCGGCATCCCCGTACACGCACCTGCGTAACACCATCGCGAGCCCTCGCGCGCGGTGGAAGGCCAAACGAAACGCCATGAATCGTTCGGTCGCTAATTTATGAAAACGCCGCTGAATCGTCGCTCGTTCCTGTTCCGTGATAGGTTCCGTGGCGGGCGTCTCGCGCTCCTCGAATGTTTTTTCGTACGCCCGGAAAAACGCATAACCAAAAATGTCTTCGAGCAAGCTCTGGACCGGGTTGTTTGTCGGGACATCCGCGCTGCGATCTTGTTCCAGGGCAAACGGCACGCCCAGGACTTTGGCCGAGCGCCGAAATGTCGCTTCAGTCGCCCAAATCATGTCCGATCGTCTCACGCGCTTGCCGTTCCATCTGGGCGATAGATTCGGCACTTCGTGCAGCAAATCCGTACGAAACACCAACGTATTGCCGCCGCGTAAACGTGATGGTCGGGCATTGTCGACGATATCACCCGTCGGCGCATCGACGGGACGCGTCACGGGTTCTCCGGCAAAAATGCGCGGCGCACGTCGAGCCAATTCTCGAAAACCTTCCTCGACCGTCATGCCGGGCAATGGCGGCACAAATGGCGTCTCGAGACGATCCGTTTCGCTACGCGCCAAATCATAATAATAGTCGCGGCGATTCGTCTTCCATCGAGCATTCGCGGCATTCGCATCGGGCACGGGATCCGTCCGATCATGCGCCGCCGCACCCAGCAAAAAACTGGCGATGTCCAAGAGCTGCGTCCGAGATGTCGTCGCCGCCGGAATGGGCGGCGCACCAAAAACGCCGCCGATCGCGACATCGAAGTCTCCTTCCCGCACGCGGGCTATCGCGTCCACAATCGACGAAACGTCCTCGGGCAAACGATTGTCGTCGTCCAGAATCCACGCAATGCTCTGCGGACTCCTTCGGGCGACTTCATGCACGAATTGGTGTAACAACGTGCGGGCAACGGCGATGGTTTTCCTCGCTGAGATGGCCTCGACAAACAGGCCCGCTGGCTCGGTGATAACGCTTTGCGCCTGCATCGGCGCGTTCCACACGTGCGTGCATTGCGCCGACGCGTACGCGAGCACCTCGGCATAACCGCGCTGCGCTCCGTTTTCGAGCAGCACCACATCGAGTCGGGCGAGACCGGGATGTTTTTCCAGACGACCCAATCCCTCGAGCAGAGGTTTGGCTCGTGCGGGCACGTTTCCGTCCACGATCATACCCACGACGAGCCGCAAAGGAGGCGAGGGGAGGGCGGTCGTTTCCGTTTTTCGGCGAGCTGAAATGGTCGCATGCAATTCGTTCGGCCCGGACCAACCAAAGAATTCGCGCGATCTACGCAAGAATGCGTCGCGCACCTCGGGCGACATCCGCCATTCGTACATCGCGAAAAACGCGTCGAGCCCCTGATGTTTGCGATGTTCCGTCGGATTCGACAAACGTGGCAAAGCATGAAGTGTGTCATGATGAACGATGGCTGCGCGAACGCCCCGGTACGGTTTGCCCAAGTCGAGCAGCCGAATCACCAAATCCCGATCCGTGCAGCTCGCCAAAGCTTCGTTCAATCCTCCCACGAGCAGCAAATTTTCCAGGGATGTCGTCAGGTTCGACCCTTGAATGCCCGGATTTCCCACGAGAAAATCATCCACGTGGCAATGCGCCGGCGGTAACTTCACCCTACCTTGCGGCGTTTGTTCGTCATGGCGAACCAATGTACCCGCGAGGAAACCGTCGAAATCGACGGCATGTTCATGAACCTCGTCCAAGTAGCGTTCGTTCCAATGGTCGTCGTCATCGAGGAACGAAACGAGAATGCTTTGTAGGTCGTTCTCCGTGCGTTGCAGATGATCGATCGCCGTATTGATGGCCCCGGACAAACCGGTGGTGCGGCGGCCATGAACGACCTCAAAGCCTGAAAAGTTTTTCGTAACAAACGATTTTACTTCATCCACGAAGGATTCGTCACCATCCGGAACGACGATGACGCGCTTGGCGAGACGAGTTTGTCGACGGATGGATTCGAGGGCCCGACGCAAAAGCGATTCACGGCCCGGAACGGTGGGGACGATGGCGACGTGTTGCCATTCGTTACGGCAGGAAAAACCAGACATCTGCTGTACCTCGCTGGGGATTCACGAGTGGCACCGAAGGGACCTTCGGCGCATTCGCGCCAACCCGCACGAGGATGGTCAGGTCTACGCCGTCATGGCGGGGCTTCGAGAGGAATAGTTCATCCGACCATCCAGCTCGAGCGTTCAACCTGGCACATCCACGTGGAGAGAACGCGAACGAAATGACGTTATCAGGTCGGAGGACGAGTGTCAATGTTGATATTCGACCCGGCAATTTTTCTTTGCCCTCCGCGAGCATCCGGATTATGTCGCGTGCATGGGTGCTTCCGGTTGGTCCTATTTCGTCCCTTACGAATCCGACATTGCTCAGGCGCTGGGCAAACTCCGTGAATCCGTTTTTCGGAGCGGTACATTTTATAAGCCGATGTTCACTAGGAAATCGAAAACGATTGCGGAACTCGTGAAACGAAATGGCGAGTCCGGTACACATTCAATCCTGGATGTCGACCGCGTCGTGTCGACTCCGCTGCCGGTTCCCGTCCTGAAGTGGCATTTCGACATCGTGTCCAAAACGGGAACTCCCCCACCGCAAGCCGAATTTCAGCAACGAATGCTCGCCGAGACCAAGTTCATGGGCGCCGTCGCTCCCTTCGCCGACGAACAGCTCGAGCATGCATTCGGGACAAACCGCCCGACGCGAAACACCGTGGAACAAAAATGGTTTGCTCTTCACGATTTCATTCCGCGAGGTTGTGGGGCTTTCGTCATCGTATACGATGCTGCAAACAATCCCTCCGAAATATTTTTCGCGGGCAAAACTGGAGATTGACTCGCCATTGCAATGCGTAACGAAGGCGAACGTAGGGCGCCACGCGTGGGTGCGAAGTCGTTTGCGCTGCATGGTCTTGGATCGCCGCCGAGAATCTTCGTTCGGCGTTGCGAATTTCTCTTCAAAACTACGAAACGATTGAGTAACATGCGCCGATCATGGAGCTCATCTCGACGAGCGCGCTGGCGACGACGTCGTTGCTTTGGCAACCGCGTCCCCAGATCTATTCGCTGACCATCATTGCCAAAGCCACGTTTCTGTTGCAACCGGGCACGTGCACCCTCGGTCCGCAACAAGACGTCATTCACGACGAAGACGGCCATTGGGATGGAAATCACGCCCGCAGCGTGCGCACTCCGTCGGATTTGGCGCCATTCAAGACAAATGTGGATATCTTGCTCGTCGGAAGCGCCTACGCTCCTCGAAAAGAACCCGCACGTTCCGTAACGGTTCGCATCATCATCGGCGAATTCGACAAGTCTGCGGAAGTATTTAATGACCGCGTGATTGGTCCCGATGGGAGTATCCAAGAAGGCGCGCGTTTTCTGCGTACGCCCTTGCGTTGGGAACGGGCTGCGGGAGGTCCGGAGACAATCAATCCCGTCGGTATTCGCATCGATCCCGGGGCGGAAGCTTATGGTGCGGTACATTTGCCGAATATCCTGCCGCCAGGAAAACATATCGTCGACACGCACGAGACCATTGCTCCCGTCGGTTTTGGGCCTATCGCTTCTTTTTGGCCCGAGCGTCGAGACAAACTGGGTCGACATCGCGACACGTTTACGCATCAATCGCTCCAGCAACAACCTCTGCCCGAAGACATCGATCCGCGTTATTTCAATTGCGCGCCGCATGATCAGCAAATTCAACGGCTGCGCTACAATGAACGAATCATTTTGGAAAATCTGCACCCCGAACATCCGCGTCTCGTCACCGCATTGCCCGGCCTGCACGCTCGAGCCGCCATTGAACGACGCGGCACCGCGGAAAAACTCGATTTACGCGCGGATACTTTGTGGATCGATACCGATCGCGGCGTCTGCACCGTGACCTACCGTTCGGCCATTGCTTTGACGAGCCCCTACGAACAAGGCCGAATCGTGCTTTCATTGGTCGAGGAAAAACCATTCAAGAAAATCATTCGCGAAACCACGCCTCCCGTGGACCCGCACGAACAAACCGGTTTCATGCCGGCGTTCGGTCCATCCGCGTCCGCATTGCCGTTTGTAGAGGCAAACAGTCACTTGGCGCGTCCGGACGCTCGACCCGGGTCCGCCGTACGCGAATCCGCGCCGCGCTCCGTTGGTAGTGACGAACTCAATGAAACGACGCGCAACATGTCCACCGCGGGCCTCACGCAAGGCGTGCCCGCGCCGCTTCCATTTCGACAAACCAGTACGGACTTGCCCGCCGTATCCGTGCCGGCATCGACTCCGTTGGCTCCCGCCGCGGTCGCGCCGGCCATGGCTCATCCCCACGCACCGCAACCCATCGCCGCCGCGACCCAGCCAATGCCGGCCCCGGTTCCGGCTCCCGCAATCATACCGGCCGTTGCCGTGCCGCAAATCGTTCCCACCCCGCCCGCGCCACCTGTGCACGCTCCGGCGCCCGTGACCTCCGCGGCCCCTCCTCAAATAGCAGTGCCTCGTCCGCCATTACGACATGCGCCGGGCGTTCCCATTATCGGTGTTTCCGACGCGCCGCCGCTTCCCCCGATTCGTCCTTCCATTGGTCAAGTTCGCGCCGGCGTCGTTCCTTCCGCGGGCGCGCCATTTCGATCCGGTGGATCGTCCAATGCCGGAGTTCTCGATGCTTCCAATGCCGCCGCGGGAAATGAAGCAATCGTTGCCGAAGCTTCTCGCCCCGTCGAGCCCATTCGAATTGAACCGGTCGTCGAACCCAAAACGCCCGGCAAATCCGATGCGCTGCGCATGTTGTGGTTCGATTCCACATTGCCCGCTCGACTGCGAAAACATCCCTCCTTTCGGCGTTTGGTGCTCGCCGTCGATTTGGGACCGGACGACGACGACGAGGAAAAGGAGGACGAAGACGAGGATGACGAAATTCCGCCGAGCCAAGACAATCCGGAGGACAAACCTCGTCGGTATGTATTCGAGGTTTTGACCAAAGCGTCGAGCACCGATTCGGCCGCATTACAACGAGCTCTCGTCACGGCCAATGTCGAACGCAGGCTGGATCCTCCCTTGGTATTATGCGCGGGAGAAATGTTTTTCCCCTTCGACGAGCTTGAAACATTAAAAGCAACGGTGGCGGCGGTGAGTCCCCTCATTGCCGGGGACAAACGTCTCAAAGAGGTCGTCGATACCGTCAATGATCTTCTTCGCACCCCGTGGCTCGAGGGCTCCGGCGCGATTGCCGATGGTTTGACGGAGAAGGTCCGCGAAGCGTTTGGTCAGGGCAAACGGATGCTGCCGCCCGATTACCTCTCGTCCCATACCGAACGAATTTTGCTCCAGCGTCGTTGTTATCAGCAACGCTCGGTGTTTGGCAAAGATTGTTTGCGTAGCCTGCTTTCGCTGGGATCCAATACCGAACCGATTCCCACGTATTTGCCCAAAGAACTCGCGCGCGAATTGCCCATGGTGCAGCGTATGCGCACGCGTGTTCTCGCCGAGGTCGAACCGCAGCAGGATCAATTCGAAACGCACGGCCTCGCGTTGCGCGTCGTCGCCATCGGTCGTGTCTTGACCCTGGCCGCGACGAAGAACGAGCGCACATGAAATGGTTTGTCTTCGGCGAAGTCAAACCGTAGTTTCGTGAAAACTATTTGTTGGCGGCAGGCGCGAACAAGCGCTTGGCAATGGCGAGCTTATTCTTGCGATCTTGCAGGCCGTTGTAGCCGCCATTGATACGTTTGGTGATTTTCTTGACGTCGTCTTTGTCGGCGTAACCACTCAACTTTTTGTCCGTCCAATAGATGCAGGCAATTTGCGTTGAGAGATGCGGCGTTGCGGCAAGCTCGGGTTGCTCCTCCAGCGGCGTTTGCACGAGTTTCCCGAAACGGCGATAATTCGCCCGACCCGTCAGCTGAAAAATCCCTCGTCCCTTGTAGCGCACGCCGTCGCCTTTGTGTATGTTCCCCAAGTCCTTGCGACCTTCGTATCGTTTGCCGCTCGCATATTCCGTCAATGTGCGAAAGCTGTCCGTTTCATGCGCCGCTTGCGCCAAAAAATGACAAATGCGCAAGTATGATGTTATCCCATATTTGGGAAATAGTTCCTGCATCGCTTGAGCCAGTGGTTCGAGCAGCGATTTTTTCGACGTCGGACACATCGTCCGCAATTTGGCCGCCGTGACTTGCAGATGCGGCGCCAACGTATTGGCCAAAGCTTGCGTCGCTTCGTTTTTCGCGGCGTCGATGGCTTGATCGGCGAGGCTCTTGAGCGGTTCTTGCAACGGGTTCGTGGCCATGGAATTGCCTCATTCAAGGTTGAGCGTCGGAAGATACGGGCGCGCTTCGGTAGCTGCCATCGGCTTCGGGTTGTCGGGGCAAACCAATCAAGTTCGGAAATGGCAAACCGAATCGCGTCTCTTCATGCGGGCCTCGAGGCGGCAGCGCATGTTCGCGAGGTTCGTTCCATTCGGTCAAATCCAAAGGAAATCCGTCCTCCAATTCGCCCGGATCCATCAGGCGGTATCGCGTCATCACCGGTTTCATGTTTTCACGAAAAAGCGTCACTGCGGTCACGGTGAGAGCGCCTTCGGGTTCGTATGCTTTTCCCGGCGGCTCGTTATCGGGCCACAGATGCGGGATCACGCGCCAGCTGTGCGCCGTGGCGAATTTGCAGCGACCAATCTCCACTTCTCGCAATCCCGTCGCGGATTTCGCCGCTGCCCGACCGCTCGCAAATGTGAAAATGGGCCGGCGTTCAATCGTAAACGCCAGCGCTTCAATCGGATCGTCGATTCCGGCGACGTCCGCTTCGACGCGATAATCCCCCGGCGGCAAATCCGTCAATTCAATGGCCAGCACCACCACGGGCGGAGTGGCTTCGATGATCCCGGCCCCAATGACCTCGTACGCGCTCTCGTCAAAAGGTTCCCAGCCGGTATATTGAAAGATATGGTCTTTGGTCGCGATTTCGGTCGTATGTTGCCCGGCCAAACGCAGCAACCGCGGCCGAACCTCGAGCGTGTCGGTGCCTCCGAGAATCAGTCGCGTTCGCCACAAGCGTAACGCATCCCGGACAAACAGCTCGCCGGGAGCATGCTCGAAATGCCAATGCGGGTCCACTTCATTCGGCTCATCAGGGCCTTCATAATGCAAGATTCGCATACGACCTCATTGCCCAGGCGGCCAACGATAACCCTCGAGTTTCCATTTGGATTTCGGGAAATACGTAACCTTCACCGAATCGCTCTGGTTACCGCCGAGCAATCCGTAATGCGTGGGCGTTTCTTCGACCAAAAATCCCACGTGATTACCGCTCGTCGTGAGGCTCGAACCGGCCGCTTTGGAGTTATGCAGCACCGTCACCGCCCCATATCGAGCTTCCGTGGGTTCGCCCCAATTCTTCCAGCTCGCAGCTGCCGCGCTGTCGGTCCCTTTGACGCCCGATTGTTCCATGCTCCAGTTTGTGAAGGACGAACACCACGCCGTTTCATCGCTCTTGGCTTTGAGCGCCGTCGACGCGTGGTATTCGATAATGCGGGAATTGGCGCCTTTGCCCTTGATTTCGTGTTGTCCAAGCTCGCCTTTGGCGATTTTCATCCACGGCGGGCCTTCATCGTCTCCCGGCAATGCCGACGATTTCGCGGGCGCCGCTTTTTTCGGTTTGGTGGTTTTGCCCAAAGGCGAAGCATCGGCCAATGGCGTCGCGCTTGCTTTCGCCACCGCACCGGCACTCGCCGCGTCGCCGACGATGACATCGGGGCTGCCTTCGATGAGTTTTCCGATGCCTCCGCAATGCTCCGTCGCGTCTTCTTTGCGATGCGCGAGCAAATCATTGATTTTGACCGTCGGCGACCCCGCCAGCGCTTTCCATTGATTGGGCCCGCAACAGCTGGAATGCACGCCCGGATCGGTCACGCGCAAGGCCGGTTTGCCATTGACGAATACATTGGGGGATCCATTGACCGCGGGACCCGTACAATTGTGCGGACAGCACGGGTTTCCGTGAGAATCGGCAGGGATATTCGCGTTATCGCCTAATCTTCCAAGCTCCGGCATGACCATCTCCCTCGAATGTTTTCCCACCTCACCCGGTCAAACTCTCTCACTTCTTCTTCGACTTTTTCGGCGGAGGATTTGCCGCGGCTGCTTTGGCCTCCGGTGATTCATCGCCATCCACCGCTTCATCGCTGCAACGGTATTTGTCTGGAGTAACCTTTTGCTGCGTATATCCCCAGAGCCATTTCTTATAAGCCCCGGCGGCGTCACCACCTTCCGCGGCAATCAATTCATCGGCTTTTTTCTTGCCAACCTGTCCGGGGAACAGTTTTCGAGCCCGAGCGTCCGTCAATTTGCCATTGAGGATTTGTTTTGCTCCGCCGGATCCTTCATGGTGCGTCAAGTACGAATACTGCGCTCGTTCGTCGTCCGTGAGTCCCGCCGGCAAAAGGCCCGCATCGTCCAGCGCTTTCATATTGTCGGAATCGTATTCGGCCGCGCTGACAATCGACAATTCGGGATCCGTCCGCAAATCGAGCAATTCTTGTTCTTTGCCCGGAACCACTTGATACGATGTGCCGCGTTTGGTCGTCACCTCTTTGACATACCCGAGCTCCTGAGCGCGTTCATTGAGCAGCGTGCCTTTTTGTTTGGCCATTTGATTCCACGTGCCCGGAATGAATTGCGTCAACCCCTGCGCATGAGAATCGGTATTGTATGAATTCGGATTCCACTCGCCTTGTTTGTTCTTCTCCGCCTCGGCGTTCATGATGGCGGCGATGGATTCCGGCGGCATTCCAGTTCTCTGACTCGCCAGCAGAATCGCATCTTTGTATTTCTTGTTCACGCCGAGTTTCACGCAAGGCTTTTGTCCCGGCAATAGCGGCAAACGTTTACGTTCGGGAGCCGGCGCCGGCGTTGCTTTGGGCGCAGTCGCGTCCGCTTTCAATTTCGATACGCCCGCGGAATTGCCGACGTTGATTTTCACCATCGGCCCACCTTGCAACACCACATCATTACCCGCGGACTTCAGCGTGATCGTCCCTTTCGCCGAAACCGCAATCTCCGAGCCGTTCAGCACGATGCTCGCGTCACCCGTCGTCAACGTGATGCGATTGTCGACCATTTCAATGCCGGTCGCCGACCCGTCGATATGCCAGTGCAGTTTGTCGCCGACCAAGGTCGAATCGATGCGTCCAATCGCCGTCGCGTGATCCTGTTTGACCGTGCGCGTATGATCCCGCTCCGCCAACAAATACACGAGCTCCTGCCCCTTGGCGTCGTCCATCATCCATTCATTGGCCCCGCCACCACCCGGATACGATTGCGTGCGCCACGTCGACCGCGTCTTGTGTCCCGGCTGCTGATGAGGCACCGGCGCCGTTCCATTGTAGGCACTTCCCACGATCACGGGTTCGTCCGGGTTCCCCTCGAAAAACGCCACAAAAACTTCGTGCCCGACGCGCGGAATCGCCATGCGCCCGAAACCGGGTCCCGCCGCGCCAAACGCTACGCGTAACCAGCACGAACTATTCTCATTGAACTTTCCTTCGCGGTCCCAGAAAAACTGCACCTTCACCCGACCAAATTCGTCGGTGAAAATTTCCTCTTTTTCCGGACCAACCACCACCGCGCTCTGCACACCTCGAATCACGGGCCGCGATGTTTTTCTATCCGGACGATAATGCACTTGGGCATCGATCGCCCGGCACCGCATTTCGATTTCTTCGTTCACCGTATGCTCGAGCGTCGATTCCAACACCAAGAGCTTCAGGTCTGATATCA
>CAYSYX010000111.1:11180-22843 GCA_964435055.1 uncultured Polyangium sp.
AAATGCAGACGCGGATGATTCAGCACGCGGAAAATCGACCCCGGCGCAATATCCACCGCATTCGTATCGAAACGAATGTCCGTCGCAATCGCTCGGCGGCTCTCCAACTCCACCGTCGCCATGCGCTTTTCGTATTCGTCCTGGTATCGAGCTATCCCCTGTTTGTCCCCGACCGGATAGGACAACCCTGCTTTGTTCGCGTCCACTTCCAATAGCGACGAACCCGGCGCAAAGTGATAACGTTCGAATCGACCTTCGATGCCTCGTTTGTCCTCTTTTTGCGCTTGGCCTTCCTTTTGTCCCTCATTCGATTCCGATTTCTTCTGCGGAATCGGCTCCGTCACGCCGACGACCGGTGTTCGCGGACCGCGCCGAAAATCCACATCGCGCAGCGTGACTTTTCCCGCGCGCAACGTACGCGTCATGCGCACTTCCGTGACGTGCTCGAGCTCCGACGATTCATTCGCATTGTGCACGAAGGGCAGAGGTAGCTTGCGTTCTTCGGCCGCCGAAAGCGCATCCGTGAGCCAAACGATCGTACCTTTTTTCGGATCGTCTTTGAAGAGATAGGCAATGCCTGCTTCTTCGAGCAAATAACTCAGAAAATCGAAATCGCTTTCCCCGTATTGAATGCGAATTTCCAATTTCGGATATGCCGCCGCATCGATTTTCCATTCGTGTTCGACGCCCCATTCGTCGAGCAACTGCTTGACGATGTCCTGCACCGTCTTGTGCTGGAAGACGCGATGGTTTGTCCGTTGCGTGAGTAGCCATAATTTCGGCACGAGCGTCACGTGATACAATGAATCGCCCGCCTCGCATTCCACTTGCTCGATGCGTTCGCAAACGCCTTTCCAGCGTCGCATGGGCGAAATGCTATACACGAGACCACTCGTCAAACTCAGCGTCGCGCTTTTGCCGATCAGCGTCTCGAAATCGAGCGCCGACAATTCCGAGCGTGCCCAAATGGAGATGTAAAACAACTCCGAAATGCCTTCGTTCACTTCGATGTTGCGCACCGAAAAGGCATCACCCGATTCGACTGTCAATTCCATCTGGGACATGGCTATCCGCCTCCGAAGAGCGCCTTGACCGCATCCGGCGCCGCTTGATCACCCGGCAAATAACTCGAGCCTTTGATCCATCCTTCGTGCCGTTGAATCGCATTGGCCACGGCGTCGAGCTGCCCGTCACTCAGCGACCCGATGGTGCTCGAAGCGTCGATGTTCGCGTCCTTCGTCACCGCATTGATATACGCGCCCGTATCATTCTCGAACGAGGGAGCATAACGATGCACGGCATCCGTGACGGATAGGTCTTTGTAATTCTTCGTTTGCATCAAGTCTTTGATGGCTTCTTTTCCCGTCGCTTCATCGGGGAAAATCGCAAATCGACCATCCGATCCAATGGCGCCGTGGGCTTTGGCGAATTTTCCGTATTCGATATTGCCCGGATTGTTGTTGCGCCACGCTCGCGATCCGCCGACCTTCACTTGATTGTCGTAAGCCACGTATTTCTTTCCATTGGGCAACGTCCCTGCCGTTGCTTTGCCCGCCGGCGTCGTTGGGGCAGGGGAGGCATCGGGTTTGTCCGGTTCAGCCTTTGCCGGTTTTTTCGCAGGCGCAGGCGCGGGGGCGTGCGCAGGTTTGGCGCCGGGCGCGGGAGGACCTCCTCCGCCTTTCATCGGAGGAGGCAATTTCAGATCATGGCCGCCGCAATTGATCTTGATGTTGGGCCCGCCGTTCAGAATCACATTGTCGCCCGATGAAGCGATCGAAATGCCGCCCTTGGCGTGTAAATACGCATTGCCACCCTCGAGCGTCATGCTTGCACCGGGCGTGAAAAATGTGATACGGCCCTTCACCATTTCAACGCCGGTCGCCGAACGAGCCATGTGGGCGACGTATTTTTCGCCAATCACCGATTGATCATTGCGACCTGTTTTCGCTGCGCGATCATTTTTGATGACCCCTTGGAAGTCTCGCTCTCCTTGCACATAGACGAGCTCTTTTCCTTTGGAATCATCCATCATGAATTCAGTCGTTCCGTCGCGACCGGGGCTCGAATTCGTGCGCCACGTGCTGCGCGCCTTGTGCTGCGCGAGCGTATGCGGAACGGGCATCGTCGTGCTGTACATGCTGCCGAGCACGATGGGTTCGTCCGGATTTCCGTCAGCAAACCCCACCAGCACCTCGTGACCTATACGCGGCGTCGTCATCATGCCATACCCGGGGCCCGCCCAACGTTGCGATACGCGCAGCCAACACGACGTCTTCTCGTCGTATTTGCCTTCGCGATCCCAATGAAACTGTACGCGTACCCGGCCAAACTCGTCCGTGTAGATCTCTTCTCCCGCAGGGCCTACGACGACGGCGCTTTGCATCCCCGAAACCACAGGCCGCGCGGTTTTTCTCGCCGGACGGTAGGGTTGGTCGCCTGGAACCAATTGCAATGTGTGGTGAAACCCTCCGTCAAACTTGCATTCGTGCCGAACCCCGAGCACCAAAAGCTTCTTACCCACTTCGGCCATCGGATGATTGACCACCGAAAGCACCATACCCGCGCGAACATCGATCGCATTCGTGGCACACTGAATCTCGTAAGCCAACGACCGGCGACTCTCGAGTTCCACCGTGGCCTTATGTTTGGCGTGGGCATCTTCGTAACGTGCAATGCCTTGATCATCCGCGACCGGAGTACCGCCTTCGGGGTTTTTCCCCGTCGCGACTTGGGAGGCAATCTTCCCGCCGACGCCCGGCGCGGCTCCCGTTCCCGCTTGTCCCGAAAAACGATCCAATGCGCCCGCCGGAGGTTTGTCGCCGTCTTTGGGAGCCGCCGGAGCCGGCGATGCGGTTTTGCTCGCCACCGGTTGCTCCACCTTCGCGACATTCGGTGCAAATCTCGCCCGCTCGAGTTTCTCTTCAATGCCCGGCTGTGAACCTCCGCCTTCCTTGGCATTGCCGGATTTCTCTTCGGGCTTCTTTTTAGGCTCCGTAACGCCCCACAGCGCATACCCGGGGCCGCGACGTAAATCGTAATCGCGTACGCTCACTTTTCCCGGACGAACGCTCCGCGCGACACGAACTTCGGTCACGTAATGCTGCTGCGCCGCAATGCTCGGATTGTCCACGAAAGGTAACGCCGCCGATCGCGCTTCGGCGGTTTCCGGTGCGTCCGAAAGCACCAGCACCGAACCTTTTTTCGGATCCGTGATGAAGTAATAACAAATGCCCGTTTCTTCGAGCAATCGGCTGACGAAGGCAAAATCGGTCTCCCCGTATTGAATCCGCAACTCGAGCTGCGGATGCTGGGCCTTGTCGATGCGCCATTCATGCTCGACCTGCCATTCCTTCAGCAACTTCGTCACGATATCCGGAATGCTCAGATGCTGAAACAGTCGGTGGTTCGTCCGCTTCGTCAAGAGCCACAAAGTCGGCACGATGTGCACGTAATACATCGACAAACCCGTCGATTCCGTCTCGACCTGTTCGATGTTCTCGCAAATCCCCGTGAACTTGCGCGACTGATCTCCTTGGACGAACGCCAACCCATCCTGCACGGTGAATTCGGCTTTCTTGCCGATCAGCGTCTCCATGTCCACGTCCGGATTCTCGCAACGCGCCCAGACCGAGACGCTGAACAAATCCGAAATGCTCTCCGCGACCTGAAAACGCCGCGGGGAGAACGCAACTTCTTTCGATTCGAACAAGAGCTCGAGCATCGCCATGGTCGTCTTCCCCGTCATTTCGGAACGTAGTATTTGACGTTTTTGCGATCCGTCGTCGACCAAACGTCACCGGCCGTATAGTCGCCCGTGCCATGATCGCGCGCCCATTTGTTCATCGCCCCGCCTTCGACGTTCGGATAGAATCGACCATCGGGTTTGACCGCACCATCCCCGGGTACGACGATCGACGTATGCCCGTGCGGATTGTCGGAGAGCCCCGCGACCACCAGATCGCCGTTGTTGGCTCGTTCCTGCGCGGTTTTCGCGTCGACGGCTTCCCAATTCTTGTCCATGTAATCGACTTGCTGATTGGCGAGTTTGCCATTGAGCTCGGGATGTCCCATCGCATTGGCCACTTCCGCTGTGGATTCATTGCAATGTTTGGGATTGTTCGCCCGAGCTTGATCGGCGGTATCTTTGAGCTTCTTTTTTCGCGCTTCGGCGTCGCCGCTTGCGGCCGGCGCTTCTTTTGCGGGCGCCGGGGCCGCCTTTTTCTCCGGTGCCGGCTTGGGCGCCGGTTGAGCGGTTTTCTTTGCCGGTGCGGGCTGACCACCGCCTCCGCCGCTTCCTCCGACACCTTGTTTTTTCGGCGTTGCGGCGGCTGCACTGCAATTCAGCAAAACATCGGGCGAACCAATCACCGTCACGTCCGCTCCCGACGAATGCACTTCATTCAGGGCATTCGCGAAAATCAATACGTTTGCCCCATTCAGCTCGATGGTGGCTTCTCCCGTCGACAGCGTAATGCGCCCCGCGACCATTTCCATTCCCGTCGCGCTCTTGTCGATGCCGGCCTTGAACAATTGCCCAATCACGGCCGTATCATTTCGCCCCACCACCACCGACCGATCGTGCTTGATGAGCTCGTGCATGTCCCGCTCCGCCAGGACGGATACGACTTCTTTACCTTTGGCGTCCTCGAAATAAATCTCGTTCGCCCCTCCGCCTCCCGGATATGTATTGGTGCGCCAAACACTTCGACTCTTGTTGTCGGGGAGCTTGTACGGCACCGGCGCGAGCGTATTGTAGAGACAACCCATGATCACCGGCAGGTCGGGGTTTCCTTCGAGGAACGAGATCAAAACTTCGTGACCTACGCGCGGGATGTCCATCGTGCCATATCCCGTACCCGCCCAATCGTGCGCCACGCGCACCCACGCCGACGTCTTTTCGTTGTATTTTCCGTCGCGGTCCCACGCAAATTGCACCCGTACCCGGCCAAACTCGTCCGTGTAGATCTCCTCTTTTTCCGGACCAACCACGACTGCGCTTTGGACACCTTCGAGGCGCGGGCGCGGCGTCTTCAAACGCGGGCGATAAGGTTTGTCGGCAAGGATGCCCGCACCCGTCGATGTCAATTCGCCATCGTGATCTCCCGACAAACTCGATTCGGTCACGAGCAATGGTTTTCCCGTGATGTGCGCGCTCGCGTGATCCATCACCATCATCACCGTTCCCGGCCGAAGGTCGATGGTATTCGAATCGAATTGCAATTCGTATTGCGGACCGCGACGTCCTTCCAAATCGCGCGTCGCATCCGTTTGCAGGTCTTTGTCGTCGTATCGCGCCACGCTTTGATCATCCGCAACCGGATCCTGCGCTGCTCCTCCCGTTTCAATCAACGACGTGCCCGGGCGATATTCAAAATGTTCGAGCGGTGATTCCGGTCCTTCCGGCGTGAGCGGCGGGCTCGAAGCCATCAACTTATAATCGAGTTTTCGACGAAAATCATGATCGCGCAGCGTGACCTTGCCCGTGCGCATGATCCGCGTGAGGCGCAAATTCGATACGCGGCGCGTATTGTCAATGGCCTGGGCAAACGGAGACGATGCGGTCAGCTTCGCTTCCGGGCGTAACTCGGCCCGCTCTGGTGCGTCGGTAAAAACCACCACCGATCCTTTTTTCGGATCGTCGACGAAGAAATACGAAATGCCCGCTTCTTCGAGCAGTCGCGTCGCGAAGGCCAGATCCGTTTCGCCATATTGGATGCGCATTTCGAGCTTCGGAAATGCCGCGCGATCAATCTTCCATTCGTGCTCGACCTGCCATTCGCCAAGCAAAACATCGACGATATCCGGCACCGACAAATGCTGAAACACGCGATGATTCAACCGTTGCCCAAGGAGCCATAACGTGGGCATCAATTCGAGCCGATACAAAGCCAAGCTCGAAGAATCATTCATTCCGAGCAGGCTCATGGCCGCGTCTTTCAGCTTATCGGCGTTCGCGTTGCCCAAACTGAGCGCCAAAGAACCTGCCGTTTCGACATGTTCCATTTGCGTGACGAGGCCCGTCCATTGACGTGATCCGTCGGTCAGTGCGGCTCGCCACGCATCGCCTCCCACCGAAATGCCCCCCACCGACATTCCGCCCGCTGCCCGCACGGTGAGCGACGCTTTTTTGCCGACAATGGCCTCGAAATCGAGATCCTCTCTCGGCGAACGCGCAAAAACCGTCACCTTGAACGGTGCGGATATCGCTTCTGAAATGACAATGCGCCGGACCGAGAGCGAAGCCTCTTTCGACTCGAATTCAAGATCGAATTGGAGCATATTTGCGATTTGTCCTAAGACGAGCAGGTTATCGCTGTCGATAGCGCCATGTAAAGCAAGATCGCCCGGCCGTTCTTCTTTTCGCCCGGACGCGTAGCGTATTTCGCGTGCGCACGAGTAACGTTGCGTGCACTACGAATGGGTCAGCGCAAAGTCTGCACGTAATCACGTGACAACCCGGTGAACTTTCCGGTATGGTCGCGAAAAGGACCCATGCGCCGGCTATCGCTCTCGTTTGCAGCTGTTTTTTCAGCCGCATTTTTCGCTTCGCAGACCGCTTCGGCAGGTCCTGCGGAAACTCGCGCCGCCGCCGACGCGCTTTTTCGCGAAGGCCGTACGCTCGTCAAACAAGGTAAATTTGCCGAAGGTTGCGGGAAACTCGAAGCCAGCCAAAACCTCGATCCCGCGCCGGGCACTCTGCTGGCCCTTGCCGATTGTTTCGAAAAAGACGGGCGTATTGCGAGCGCTTGGTCGACTTGGAACGACGCCGTCGTGCTGGCTCGACAACGCAATGACAAACGGCGCCTGGAAACCGCTGAAAAACGAGCCAAGGCCCTCGAACCCAAGCTGCCCAAATTGCAAATCGACGTCTCCGGCGACTCGCGCGTCGAAGGCCTGGTCGTAAAACGCAACGATCAAGTCGTGGAATCTTCGATTTTTGGTTCCGCCGTGCCCGTCGATCCCGGGCAACAAGTCATCTCGGCGTCCGCGCCCGGACGCGAGCCGTGGACGACGTCCGTGGAGATCAAAACGGAACCCGGCGCGACGACCGTCACGATTCCCGTCCTCACCAAGCTCCCCGAGCCGCCGAAAATCGAGAAGTCCGAGGACAAACCCGACGTCGCCAAACCCAAACCCCCGCCGCCCGTTCAATCCAATACGCAGAGAAATTTGGGAATCGCTTTCACCACGATTGGAATCATCGGCGTTGCGGGAGGCGGCGTTGCCGGAGGTTTGACCTTCATGAACGTAAAAACCGCTCAGGGTCAATGCCGCGGCGACAACCCTCCGTTATGCTCTCAACAAGGCCTCGACGCGTATCGCATTGCCGATTTGACAGCGAATATTTCCGATATCGCATTCGGTGCGGGCGGCGTGTTGCTCCTCACGGGGATCATCGTCTGGGGGACGGCTCCCGCCAAAAAGAAGGAAGAGAAAACATCGATTCATTTTGCCCCTTGGGTTGGTCCGGGCACTTTGGGCACTTCGCTTTCCGGGGAGTTTTGACATGCAATGGAAAGGTCTATTGTTGATGCTCACGGCGGCCGGTTTGCCGCTCGTGTATGGTTGTCACACCATTGCGGACGTTCGCACCGACGCCATCCTCGATGAAGGAAAGTCATCGTCGAGCAGCGGAATGGCCGGTCAAGGCGGAATGGGGGGCATGGTCGCGGCCGGCGGAATGGGCGGGATGGCCGGCGGAGGCGGAGGCGGAGGTGGAGGCAATTGCGATCCATCGAATTGCCTCAGTAAACAATGCGCTCAAGGTGCGTGCGTACCCGTGAACGCGAAGTGTTCACCGCAAGGTCCGCCATTTCCTATTTTTCTGCCGACGGACTTCGTCGATCCGGCCGGCAAATTGCTCGTCGGTTACAACAACAAAGCCGTCTACGTTTCCATTGCCGACGAAGGCGGACCCAACGCCAAGTTTCGGACGCGTTCCATCGATGCCATATCGAACAACGTCTCGAACATCACCGATTGCACGGTTCCGTATCCCCTGGTCTACATGAATTCGACGCGCACGTCCGACACCGAATTCGTCGTTCAGGGCCACGTCGCGCCGAACGTCGTCGTCGCCGAAGCGTCCATTCCGCTGGATGCAATGACCGGCGACCTCAAGACGGGATGCCAATTTCAGCCGTTGCCATCGTGGTCCGCATGCATGAGCAGCACGGTCGTGTCCAAATTCACCCGCGTGGGCAATGCAACGAAATATGCCGTGACGTGTGAAGATCCGGCCGATCCGAATACGTGGCATTTGGTCACGGGTGGTTCGGACGAAGCATCGTATACCGACATCGGCACAGGGCCGGCCAATGGCTTCGAAGTTCGGGCGTCGGCTATTTCGTTTATCAACAATGAACGCGTCGTGTTTGTCGCGCCAGACTTGTACGGCAAAATCGGTTTTCGCCGAGAATCCAAAGCGTACGCGCTCGAGGAATTCGATCTGGATGTCGATCCTGCACGACAAGAGGCCATTCTGGCCATGGTGCCCTTCGTTTCCGGCCAATCCGTGTTCATGCTGGCGGGCTCGGGCCTGTTGCCGCCCCAATTCGATGCCAGATTGCTCGGCGGCGTTCTCAGCGATATGGCGCAATTTGCAACCGTACCGCCGACGGGAGTCAAAGAAGTCGGTCATTTTACCGGAGCCGAGGTCGCCAAACTCGGTACGTACGGACAACCCGGCGAAGACGCCGAGAGCTTCTATGTGGGTGTCTCTCCGTTGAGCCAAAAGAGTGCGGATATCTATTGGTTGTCGAAAACGGGCGAAACGCTCATCGCCGGGCAATCGGCGTACGTCGTTCCGGCTGGAGACAACACGATCATTCCCCGCGTCTCATTCGTGCCGCTCGGTGCATTGTATCGCGTCGCCGTTTGGCGCGAAGAAAACCTCGGGACATTGACCGTTCGCGGACAACGTTTCATTTGTTCGTACTGACAATCAGTTTCGCTCATCAAACAATTCTTCGCCGTCGCCATTGCCTTGGGTCGCCTTTGTTTTGACCGGGCCGGTGGTTCGTCGCGGCGTTGTTTTCGACTTGGTCGTCGCGGATGCCGTAGGCGCTGATGATGCTTGCGGGACCACCTCGACCACCGATACGGTCGGGGCCGATGACGTCGCCGATACCGTCGCAGGAGCTTGCGCGGACGACAATGCTTCCGCAGCCTGCGTGGGCGTACGCGGTTCGGACAGGAAAAACAGGATGATCGCGGCGGCCAAAGCGGCGATCCCGATCGCTCCAATGATGTATCCCGCCGGGCTTCGTTTGGGCACGGCGTAACTTCCGGACAAACTTGTTTCAATCGAATTGGCGATGGCTGCTCCGGAGGTCGACGCCGGCGATGGGAGCGACGAACTCGACGACAAAGATACGTTCGTCGCGAGGGGCGGCGTGGAGCTCGGCAATATCCCGGCTTTGTCCAAGGTGCCACGAATTCGCAATGCCGATTCTCCGGCCGATTGGGAACCAAATGGCGCGAGCGCGGCCGCCAAATCGCCGATGTTCGCCCACCGTTCCGCCGGCTGGATGCGCATGCAACGCCGAATGACCCCATCGAGCTCCGGGGGTGCGTCCGGACAATGCTGATGAATCGGCGCAGGTCCGTTCGGATTCATCAATATCGCGGCGAAAATCTCGGGCAATGTACTGCCGTCATAAGGCGCCGTGCCGGTCACGATGCGGTAAAACGTCGTGCCGATGCCCCAAATATCCGCCCGCGCATCCACGGACTTCGGCTTCGATATTTGCTCGGGCGCCATGTACCTGGGCGAACCCAATACGACGCTCGTTTGCGTGAGTGTCGCTTCGGTCACTTCGACACCTTCCGGCGTGTCGATCCCGCCGATCACCTTCGAAATGCCAAAATCGAGCACCTTGATGCAGGGGCTTCCATCGGCGCGCAACGTCAGAAAAAGATTCGGCGGCTTGATGTCGCGATGCACGATTCCCAGCGCGTGCGCTTCGGCCAACGCTTCACACGCTTGCATGATGTAATCGACCGCGGTTCGAATGGGCAAACGGGCGTTTTTCCGAATGGGTTTGGAAAGATCGTACCCTTCGAGGTACTCCATCACGATGAACGGCGAGCCGTCTTCACGCGAGCCGACGTCGATCACCTGCGCGATGTGTTCGCTCTTGATCTTCACCGCCGCGCGTGCTTCGCGACGAAATCGCGCCACAAGATCGGGACGTTCGAGCGCCGCCGGCAAGAGCAACTTGATCGCCACCCGTTCGTCGAGATCGATGTCCCGCGCCTCGACGACCACACCCATGCCCCCAGCACCAAGCACGCGGTCGACACGAAACTTGCCGGCAATGACGTCGCCGACCGCAACGACGTCCGTCGCGCTCGCAGGGGCATCACTCGCACCCAGCCGCGCAGACGCGCTTGCCTGCTGCTTCGCTTCGGAATCGCTCACGCTCGACCTTTTCCCAAAGCTACCACGAGGGCCGCATTCGCGGCTAGTTTCTTCACTCGCGCGCCATCAACGCGAGGTTGGGGGTCGTGATGTCGTCGATGCCGCGGATGGCGATGTCTTCGGAGCCGGTGAAGAGGTTGTTCCAGCCAAACCACCGGACGCCGCTGCGTTGCCCGATGTTTCACGGCCACCCGACAACACGACACCGATCAAGACAATCACCAGAACGATTGCGGAGATAGCCGCCGCCACGAGGTACCGAAGACGACGCTGCGCCGATGCGTCGCTCGACGGCACGACCGTTCGCGCTCCGTTCCATGCGCCTGCTTGCGATGTCGACGGCATGCTCGTACCCGGTATCGAAGGACCGTGGGGTTGTGCGCTTCGCGCCGGCTCCGGAGGCATCACATCCGTCGTCGAATTGAGTTGTTGTCGTTGAGTCGGTCCACCAAGTACGTTTGTCCGGGCCGCAGAAAACTCGGACGGTGTCTTGAGCGGCGTCGTAGGCATCAGCTTCGTCACCCCCGTCGATGCTCCCGGTTCTTCGGGGGGTCGAGGTGCCGCTCCGGGCATCACTTCCGTTCGTCCTTCGGTCAGTTTGATGTGCGGGATCGCCGCTCCCAACATGACTCGGGTCGGGGCCGAAGAAATCGTCTCGTTTGTCTCGGCACCAGGCTTGTCGAGTGTCGGGTTTGGCGTCTGCGGACTCGGGGTGTAAATGTCTTCGATTCCGCTGAAGCTGGGATCCGGGACCGTGATCGATCCCGTTTGTCGCTGCTCCTTTTCGGACAGGTAGCGTGAAATTCGTTCGAGCGTGAACGATGCGCTCGGCGGCGCCAAGGGCGCGAGCGCCTTGGCCAGCTCGGTGATCGATGCAAACCGATCCCCTGGATCCAGACGCAAACACTTCATCACGATCTCGTCGAATGCGCCGGGCAACGTCGGCACGATGCGCGACGGCGGCTCCGGTCGCATCGAGAACATGTTCGCGATGATGTCCGTCGAACTTCGTCCGCGAAACGGAAGTTTGCCCGTCGACAGTTGATAGAGAATCACGCCCAACGACCAAATGTCGGTTCGCTCATCCACATCACGCGACGCGCGCATCTGCTCGGGCGACATGTAGTGCGGTGATCCAAGAACCGTGTGCGTCTTGGTCATGTCGACGTCTTCTGTCGACTCTTTCGCGAGTTTGGAGATGCCGAAGTCGAGCACCTTCACACACGGCATTCCGCTGGGC
>CAYSYX010000112.1:0-22707 GCA_964435055.1 uncultured Polyangium sp.
CTCTTGGGCTGAAAGCCCAAGAGATTGTGAAGCCGCCGGCGGAGCCCCCCCATCGCAAACCGGCTCGTCGCGTAGCGCGCTTGTTAGCAGCCCGTTGATTTATCTACTCGCACCCGAAATCGTCGGTCGACATCGCTCGAAATACCTGCGTATTCCTCGCTCAGTCGCCCTAGCTTTCGGGCGCTCGCGACGATAATTCAACGGGCTGCTAGCGCGCGGAGCGACCGTGGAAATCACCGCGTGCGTTTTCAATCCCGCTTGCCCGCAATTCAACGGACTTGCCCGCGATTCACTCCCCGAATCTCAAATATTGTTGCGCATGCGCAGAGTCACACCGTCCGTATCGCCCGCCGTGTATTCCCCTCGTTGACCGAATTCCGGCAAGCTGACGATCGCCGATCCAGCGAGCAAATTCATCATCACCGTCACCGCTTCCGCGCCGTCCGGGGCCGAAAACGACAACCGAAACGTAAACGGATCCGCCGCGGCAGGCGTCACCGATATCTTCGTCGCGTTCACCGTAAAGCCGCTGCATTGAAAAGGCGTGCCAGGCGTACCAGGGGTAATCGAAATACCGGCTTTTTCACTCATCGCCCAAAACATATCCAAGTCGTCGAAATAGATCTGGATGTTGGTTCCAGCACTGATTCCCGTGAAATCGAATTGCATCAGATACGTCTTCACTCTCATGATCCGGTTCTCCTTTTGGGTTTCTTGCTGCGCGACCGAGCTCGGCCAAATTGCAACCATTCTCCAATACGCGTGATGGGATTCGATCGCAAGAGATTTGATGGGAGCAAATCATCATCTCCATCCTGGCACCATGCGCAAATGCCACGAGCCGTCACCCATCATGGTGATTGGATCGCAAAGATGCCGGCATGAACATTGCGCCCCAGCCGAGTGACCCGAAGTGAAAGCCATGCAGCACAGCCAACGCCGGCCCTCGACCCCCAGCCAACGAGATACTCCATAGCCGATTTCGCAGGTTCACCCCGAGCGAACAAGATATGCCATCCCACTTTCCCGCCCTCGACCCCCAGCCAACGAGATACTCCATAGCCGATTTCGCAGGTTCACCCCGAGCGAACAAGATACGCCATCCCACTTTCCGGCCCTCGACCCTCAGCCGAACACTCCCTGCATCCCCAAATCCGGGGGTCGACCCCGAGCGACGACGGTGCAGGGTCGTCAACTCCAGGCATCGAGCCCGACGCGGGACAAAGTTCGCCCTCGGCAATTTTTCTTGATGCGCCCAGCAGGCTTGTACTACCGTGCGCGATCCCAAAGGAGCCCTTCATGAGCGACGACGAAGACGATATCGAGAATGAGGACGAGGATCTCGAGGACGAAGACGGCGATGGCGATGGCGACGACGACGGCGGGTACGACGACGACGGCGACGGCGAATCCGAACACGCCTATTCCTTTTTCGAAGATACCGAAGGCGCAATCGTCGCCGGCAAAGCTTTCGATGTCGGCGCCATGTTGCGGAAAGACCTCGGCACATTCGCGGCCGCCGTCGACGAGATCGCCAAAAAACACGATCTGAAGCTCATGGTGGTGCCTTCCGGAGACCTGACGGACACCGGCCCCGGACCGGATGACGCCGTTTACTCCGTTGTGCACGTCGGGTTCCTCGCGGATTGCGGCGGAAGTTACGCCCCCGAGGTGATCATCCGCGCCCAAGTGCTCGCGGCCCTGGAAAAGGCGCAAAACGTGCCCGCCGAAGTGTGGGCCGAAATCGGTGAAAAACTCAGCGAAAATGAAATCAACGCCTACAACGATGCCGAAATCGGTCTGCATTTGACGTGCGTGGGCCCCTTGACCGCCGCAACGCTCGCTTACGGTGTGCTCCGCAATCGCAAAAACGATGACGAGGACGATGTCGATGACGATGATGCGGACCAGGACGAAGAGGAATCAGCCGACGGCTGCAAACTCCATTATGGGCAAAACATGGAGCAAGAACCGCATGAACAAGGCGTGTGGGGCGTGCGCGTGGCGTATGTGCAATATGAAAGCCCCGAATCCGAACCGCTCGACATGAGCGACGAGGCGCACCAAAAACGCGTCGAGCTCTGCAACGATCCCGCAGCGCATTATTACATCTTCGCGCGCTACGACTGACGGGCTTTTCCCCGACCGTCAAGGATCGCCCTTCCCCGCCCATGCAATGGGCCCACGCATACGCGTTTCAAAATCGTCCGGCCATTTGTGACCGATTTTCCCCAGCGAGACGTACCGCGCATCAATGCCGCCGGCCTTTAATACCGCAACGGCGGACGTCATCGTCGACTTGGATCCATCGTAATCGCCCGCAGCCATGACCACGCGCTTGATGCCCGCTCGTTTGAGCTTGGCCACGTCCGGTTTCACAGCCGCAGCCAAGAGCACCAAGCCCCGAAATCGTTTGGCCAAATGAGCCAACTGCGGGTCTTCGAGCGACGAATACAGAATATCGCGCGCGGCAAAAGCGCCTCGAGACCAACCGATCAAGACGCCGGGTTGGTCGTCCACGAAGGCGGGAATGGTCGTCTCGACGATTTCCAAGGCGCTCGCGAGAAATGCGGCTTTCTCGGGACCGGGACCATGCCAATCAGGCTCGCCATAACACGTGGAATTACCGGAAGGACAAACCAGCCACCCCGTATCGCGTCCCGCCTGGCCAAACCAATCACACACCCACGCGGGCTGCATGCACGTGGCGTGCAAGAGCACGACGAAGGGCGCTCGTTGGGCATTCATCGTCGGCGGATACACTTCAATGCGTCGACCATAATCATCGACGAGCGCAAATCGCTCGGTGGGTTTGTCGGGCACGACGACGTCGGGTGTCTCCGAAGCAGTCTTTGTTTTATCGCCTCCCGCGCGAGAAGCAGGCGAAGCGGAATCCGGCAATGGTGTTGGCGCTTCGACCGCGGCAATGGGTTTGGCGGAGGATTCTTTGCCCGGTTCGACGTTGGGCGATTTTGCGTCGATCTCGGGAGACGTGCGGCGAGGAGCGCATGCCGCGGCGCAAGACAAAAGGAGCAATCCGGCAATTCGGTGGTATTTCGTGATGGCCATAGCGAAGTGCACAAGGGCCGATCACGAGAATTTGTGACACCTTGGGAAAGATGTTTTTCACGGTGTCCCCGACGAGTCGAATGGCGTCGACGGCGGTCTGGAAGTGGAACGTGTCCGCGGTATCGGAATGGCGGAAGGAGGCGGCGGAGGCGTGAGTTTTTCCATGGCCTTGTAGCGCATGGCCTGGACGCCAAACTCTTGATCTCCGGCCGGATCGAGGACGGCGGCTTCGTCGAAGAGGCGCAAGCATTCCTCGTAACGCTCGCGATTGCATTGTTCGAAGGCGGATTTGCGCAATTCGGCGGCTCGGAACCAAGGCGTATTCATGGGCAACGTAATGGACACAGGCGGCCTCGGTACGACGCGACGAACCGTGACGGGTTCGGAGCGGCGGGAAAGGACCCACGAGGTTATGGCCACGAGAACGACGGCGGCGGAGATTTCGAGGGCCCAGCGGGCTTTCATGAAGCGGCGCAAACGGAAGACGCGTTGGCGAATACGGGCGGAGGGAATCCGCGCATCGGCGGCGATGGCTTCGAGTTTTTCACCGTCGCTTTCGCGGGCCATCCAATCGAGCGTTTCATCGACGGATTCAAGGTGCGAATCGGCGGCTTGTCGCTCGGCCCAACGCCAGAGCGAACGGGCTTCAGCGGCTTCGGAACGCCATGGGACTTCGGGGATGTCGACGGGTTCGTTGAGCTGTTCGGCGGAAACGCGTTCGTAATACGCGGCGACTTGACGTCGGGCAATGACGGTCATCCAGCGACGAAGGTGGGTTTGGTCTTGGGGGATGTTGCGAGCTTCGAGGGCGGCGCAATAGACGGCTTGCAAGGCGTCGTCGGCTTCGGCTTTGGGCAGACGTCGACGGAGATAGCGCGCAAGGTGTTCGCGCAGTTCGGGTTGCAAGAGAGCGGCCGAGGCTTCGCTTGAGGACATCGGTGGGTACATGGCCGAACGGGCGGCGATTGT
Source organism: uncultured Polyangium sp. (assembly GCA_964435055.1). Lineage (GTDB taxonomy): Bacteria > Myxococcota_A > Polyangia > Polyangiales > Polyangiaceae > Polyangium. The sequence continues at coordinate 4,039 of CAYSYX010000112.1, forward strand.
GACAGGCGCCGACGAATTTTTTTGGGAGGGAATCGAGGCTCGAGGAGCAGCGCGTCCCAAAAGTACCCGGCACCTTTGCTCGAGCCTACGCTCAAAAACACATGTGGACGATCATCGGGCGCACTTCGACGCCGAACCGGAACGAGGACATGTCTTGCGCCGGAAGTGACTCCTGATTGCCTATGCCTCCGCGCATCAAGGCTCGAACCTCGGCCCCGAATCCAACGCTGAAACGGCGTGACGCCAACATCGCCCCCAAGCCCAGATCACCGCCCAGGAACATCGTCGGCGTTCGAGTCGCCTCGCTGGTCGGAAACCAAACGTCCAGGCCCGTGATGCCATAAAACGCAGCTCCGGGCCATCGACGACCGCCTTGGACCAACGTCCAATACGCCGCGGGACGTACACCTGCCATGCCATGGGAAAAAACGTCGAAATCCACGCGGGCATACGCCGGTTCGAGCACCAGAGCGATCGTCTTGTTCAGGCGAAAACGCAGATAAAAGACCGGGAACGACATCAACCTGGAGTCTCCCGATCCCGACAGCGTCGACATGCCCATGATCCCCATACCGATTTCGAAGCGAATCGCATCGGGATTCGATTCCGGCTCTTTGGGTTCGTCGGACTTGTTGAAGCGCCGCCAATACGGGTCGTAATTGTTCACGTCCTCGTCGGATTGATATGCCACGATCCCTTGCGTCGCTTTTGCTTGCGCATGCGCCTCATTGCACCAAAGCAAGCCCGCCGCCGCTCCGATGCATGCGCCCACCATTTTGGGGTTCATAAGATATCCAGCCTCAATCCCGAGCGCAGCTCGCCGTAGAAGCCATCGACGAATCGAACGAATTCGGGTCCGGTGTTGAAACGGTATCCCACGCGTAGATCAAGGCCGAGTCCCGGCGCCATGCTCGACAATTTGCGAATGACGGCCATACCATCGAGCCCGATGAAAGGCGCGATGCCGGTCGGAAGATCGTTACGGCCCACCGGAACAACGAAGGAGGTACCCACCAAAAAGGTGGCGTCTCCAGCTTCCCTCCGCTCACCCAATGCCCTGAAATGGAACGATATTTCAGGCGAAAACGCGTGAATCGTCTCCGGTCCCGGGCGAGTATTCGGATGAAAAGGTCGGTACACGCCGGAGAATTGCACGCCGAAGTTCTGCGTGGCAATCAACCCGATCTGCCCGGACACACCCATCGTAAAGGCCGACTCGTCGGGCGCTTCCGCCGCCGGTTCGACTTGTTCACCTCGGTAACGAACGCCGCCGTAACCGATGAGCCCATAAAGAGCGAGCGTGGGTTTGGGAAAACGAACGATTTTAATCGCCTCGTCGTTATCCGCTCGAGCGACGCCGGGCAACGCCAGCATCACGCCAATCAATGCCATCCATGAAGCAAGCTTCAAACGCACACCTCCAAAGCCGGGGGAACTGTTCGAGACCACAGGAATTTTTCTCCAGCATCATTACATACGGCTTCGAGTCGAAAGGCAAGCTCTCATTTCGCTCGGGCACGAAAGCTCGCGAGCGGATGGCAACTCCCCCGAATTGTCCTTGATCCCCCGTGCTCGTCGAGGTATGTCCGACGAATTATGATCCAAGCATTACGCACGACATTGATCCCAACGATTTTCACGCTGTTTCTTGCTGCTTGTGGCGGCGCTGAGGTTCCGAAGCCTCCGCCCGAGACTCCCGCAGACCCGCCGAAGCCCACGCCGTCCGCGAGCAGTTCCGTCGGAGCACCGCCGACAAACCCACAAACCCCCGCGGATTCGTCAGGGCCGAGCGCTCCTGATAGGCCGGCAGTTCCGCCGGCTCCGCCATCCCGCGCATTGACCGTAGACAAATCGATTCAATTGGGCAAATGGCCCGAAGCGCTTTACGTGGCCGATGGATCCGCCTGGATTACCGAGAGCGGGGCGCGCAGCGTCGCTCACGTGGATCTCGAGACGAATACCGTGAAGAAACGCGTCGCGGTGGGCCGTCTCCCGGTGCAAATCGTATCCGGCCCCGACGAGATTCTTTACACCGTGTGTGAAACCGATCAAACCATTTGGAGCATCCATCGTTCGACTTACGCCGCCAAGGCGTTTGCGCGCGTCGCCGATTCTCCGCACGGCATGGTTTTCGCCGATGGAGCATTATGGGTTTTGGCGTGGAAAGGGAATTCATCCGCGGACTCGTCGATCGTGCGTATCGAGCTTCCAAGCGGCAAACTGACGCAATCCGCAGCGCTTGGCGCCAATGCTTGGGACTTGGGCGTTGGTTTTGGTCGAGTTTGGGTCGCGCACGGCAAACAGATCTCCGTCGTGGATCAAAAAACGTTGGCTCCTCTTGCCGACCTCGCGATAACCGTAACGGATTCAATGCATTTGGCGATAGGCACGAATGCGGTGTATATCACCGATGGCGGATCGGTCGAGCGAATTGATCCCACATCGGGGCAAGTTACGCACAAGGCCATGCTCGGAGAGCTCGTGTACGTATTGCAAAACGCGGGTGAGGAGATTGTCGCGGCCACACAACCGGGCAAAATCTATCGCCTCGATGCGGCAACCTTGGCAATCAAAGAGATCCTCACGCCGGCCAAAGACGCCTACGAGCCGGCGGATCTGCACGTCGCAGGGCCGCAGCTTTTCGTGCTTACCCACGCAAGTTTGGCGGGAGGCGCGAACAAAGAAGCCGGAACGTTGTTTGTCGCGAAATGACGCGACGGAGGTCGGAGGAAACGTTTCGGTGAAAATGAATCGTTCGGCGTCGCTGGGAATGATCATCATGCCCAACGTCGTCTGAATCGGCCCCTCAATCGCTCGGACCCTTGAACTCCGAAATGCTCACCTTCCACTCGCCCTGATCGAAATAATGCCGCTCGGTCGCGGTAATCGTCGTGCCCATCGCCCGACGTTGAATGACGAGCGTCGGACGGCCCTGTTTGTCCTTTTCAAAAACGCTGCTCTCATAACAACCGTGCGTCACGCCGCGCGCCGTGATGATCGCTCCCACTTCGGGTTTCGTGCCTTTGACGTTTTTTTCGACAACCCGACCCGTGTGCCGGACCATCTTGCCATCTTCGATCCGCCAAAACCCATGGCCATCGCCGCACCAGCAGCTCGCGAGGCATTGTACCTTTTCGACGATTTCGATGATCGTGGCTCCCGGACCCATTTCGTGGTGGATGATATCGGTTTGAGGCCACTTTTTTTCGACTTGTAAGGTTTTACCGGCGGCATCGCTGAGCTCGATGCGCGTCGGCAAGAGGTCACACGGCGGCAAGACAGGATGCGTTCCACGGCGCTCGATCTTGGTCACGCGGGAATCTTCGAGCGCCCGCAGGGTGCCCATTCCCAAGTTTTTCCCGAGCGGCATGGAAAAGGTTTGCCAAACGGCATACATGCGGCGATCCGGCGAAGGGACATAAGGTTTTTCCGGGTCGCACATTCCATCTTCACTCGTCCCAGGCTCGCGCGCCGTCGTGTCGGTGTTCTTGGGATCGAGCGTCGGGGGCTGAGCGGACGGAGCGGGACTCGGCGGCAAAAGATTCGAACCATCCGACGGCGGGGCGATGAAGAATTCGTTCGACGCGACCGGGGCTGCCGATTCGGTCGGTCGAGGCGCGTTTGTCGCAACCGATGGCGCCGAGCTCGCCCCGGGCGGGGGCGTGGATTGCACCGGCGACGGCTCATGACGCGAGCAAGCCGCAAGCATGACGGCCGCCGGAAAAACGAAGCGGAGATTCGTCGTACGCATGGGAAGGGCTAAAGCAAACACGTCAATCCGTCTTTGCCATCCTCCGGATAAACGGTCGAGTAGCCGTGTTTTTCGTACAGCTCGTCGTCCTCCCAGATTTCATTGAATTGGGTGCGATAGTTGAAGCAAATCACCTTTTCGTCCCCGCCATGCACCAAAATGCGCGCAATCGCTTCCTTGTCCGGGTGTTTGTGCTTCTTTCCATTGGTGGAGATGAGGTATTGCTTGCATTGAAGTGTTTCGAGCAGGGACGAGCTCAAATTGCCCTTGCTCCCGTGGTGCGGCACCTTGAATGCATCGACGGCCAAGGGCTTATTCGATCGGCCGCGAAGGCGTTTGATCGATTTTTCCAACGTCGGGGCGAAGGCGTCGGCACCGAGCAGAATCTTCTTTTTTCCGACGGCCAGCAGCATCGCAATGCTGCTCCCATTGGGTGCGGTCCCGTCCGCCTTGGATTTGGCGTCGACCAGCGCGTCGACATCCAATTCACCGAGCAAATCATCGGGTTCGTCGCTTGCCGGTTTATCGACGAGCCCACCGCCGACAACGAATCCTTCCTGCGGCAAAACCTTTTCCCATTCGTCACGAAGGGTGGCGAGTTGCGCGGGATAAGGCGACAACAAGGTCAACTTCGCGCCACCGGGCGTGGTGATGACCGGCAAATCACCATCCTCCGGAACGACCACGGCTTCGCCTCCAAAAGACGAGTTCCAAGGTATTTTCAATTTGTCGAGCAATTTGGAGACGTCTTCGCCTTGTATTGGACCCAGTGTGTCGTCGGGTATGGGCAAATGCCGATAAGCGTTGAACCACACTTCGCCAATCGTGAGGTTCTTCGGCATTTTCTTGAGAAGTTTGAGCGCGCCGTCGATATGGTCGATATCGATGTGCGTAATGACGAAAAGCTCGATATGACACGGACCCTCGACGGCCTCGATTCGTTTGCGTAACCTCGCTTCGGTATCCGAGGTACCGCCGTCGATGAGGATTCGGTTGGGCGCTTTCGCGTCACCGTATTCGATCCACAAGCAGTCACCAAAGTTGGCCGGGAGCATTTCGATCGAAAGCATGTTTTCTCCAATGAAACGTGTTAGAGTCGCCAATCGGCATCGCCAAATGCGATGATGGTCAAGGCCATGGGGGTTTGAGCCGCCACGAGACGTCGACGAATATCGAGCAATGCGTCGCCAAACGTCATGGGCGCGGCCGAGGCACTCGCTTCGGCCAATGCATGGAGCAGTGCATCGGTTGTTGCCGCCGCGTGTCGGCCAAGTACGGCGGAGAGCGTTCCGACGACGATAGCGGCTCCTTTTTGTCGAAATGAGGCGACGAAATTCTCGAACCGCACTTCTTCCTGCACGGTCTTGCACCCCATCAAGAGCACCAAGGGCGGAGGCGCAGGTGGAATGCGCACATGCTTGGGCATGATTTGCGCAGGCGAAAGAAGATCGGCGGCACCGATTTCAATGCTGGGGTGTTTGTCCACCATTTCGGTATGCGACAACAAGACGAGGAGCGTGGGTTTTCGTTGATCAATGACATTGACCCAATCGGGCCATGTCACCACTTCTTCGGCATTTCCTTCGGTCAAGCGAGAAATGGTCTTGAAAAGCCGGTCCACCGGGGCCGCCTCGACGTCCCGAGCCTTTTCCGAGGCTGCAAATACGCCCGCCGAAAAGAGCGACAACTTATCCCGGCCGTCCACCGGCTCGATTTGGAGCGCATAATCGGTGCCGCGCGGTATTTGTTTTCGATATTCACCGTTGTGCGCGTGGCGCTCGATGACTTTGCTCAGGTTCCAAAATGCCAAAGGACAAACCACCGTGTCGTCGTCGTCCGAATGCTCGCCACAACACGTCCCATTGCGAAGACCTTCGGCGGCTTTTTTGCATGGCATCGCCCCGAGCGAAACCGGTCTCGAATAACAGAATTCCAAAGGGAGAATTTCATCGGCACGGGCCGAGATGATCTGAATGCGCCGAGCGCATGCGACGCTTTGGTCCACGACGTCATTGCCGACGAGTCCGTCGTAGAGGGCTTTGCCATCAATCGCCAGATCGCGCAGCAATTGCTTCGTCGGGTCGGAATCGAGGCCTTCATACACGTCTTCATCGACGGCGATTTTTCCAAGTCGGCGTCCAAGTTTATCCACGACATCGCGTAGTTGGCCGATTTCCACGTACGACGCCCGCCCGTCGACGAATTTACTCAATCGAGGCGTTCCCTGTTCGTCGTGATTCAACAGCAGGGCGGCATCGAAGGTCGAGCGCCGTTCGAGCGAATGCAAATCCGGGCGAACGACGGCTTCGACGTCGAGCCGAATGGCCGGCTCGGCAACGTTCTCGATTTGAGCATCGTCGGCAACGACGGAAGCGTGTAATCGAGCTGTTTGCAGGACGCGATTTCGATACAGGACGGTGATTCGTGCATCAACGGCGCCGTAAGCGTCACCGGTGTACAGGAAAAACCGACAAGGATCGCTCTGGCCTTCCGGCGGCAGAATGAGCGTCGCCACTTGGGGATCCCGACATAGTCGCGGTTCGGTAAAGACAACCGTGAGCACGCGTTTGCCCAGGGGACGTTTTTCCTCCGGAAACACTTCGGTTGCGGTCACCCAGCCTTCGCCATCCGCGCCGATACGCAGGTCGATCGCGTAGCGTCTTCGCGGGCGCAAGGTGGTCGTGATCGGAACCGTCGCGTCCATGGCTTCGTTATCGAAAACACGTGCCTGAATTCGCCTTCCGGACGAATCACGCGGCGTGGAACGAAGGGCCGGTTCGACAATGACCCGCAATTTGGCCAAATGGGTCGCTCCTTCGCTTTCGCGATCCCACCGAAAGCTTTCGGCTCCCTTCGCCAAGGCATCACCCAACACACGCAATGATTTCGTTTGCGGCAGATTGAACCATGCCGACGTTTCCGGCGGAATCGTGACCCCCGCGTCGTTCGGCGCGGCGCGCAAATCGCGAATCAATCGGTCGGCGTATTGGGAAAGGCGAGCCTCCCCCATGGCGCCGCGAGCACAGACGATCATGGGAATCGTCGCCTGCGCACCCCGCCGAGATGCCGCAAATACCGCAGCATCGAGAGGCCGATTGTGCGACAGTTCAATAATCAAATTCTCGACCCACGCGCCTCGTTCGTCCTCCGGAACATGCACCGCAATGGCTGCTTCGGCGCGTGCTTGGGCGCGCAGTGCGTCGAGAAGAACCAGAGGTTCGGGCGCTCCCTCGAAACCTCCAAGAACGACGACGGTATGAATTCGAGCCAAACGGGTCGCCGCCAAAATATCGGCCAATGCTCGTTTTGCACTCCCGGGAATCAGGAGCATTTCGCATGCCGCGGAAGAATCCTTCGTCGCGTCGACAACCGAGACGAAATCGGTCGACCACCGGCCCGGCCGTAATTGCTCGCGCAAACGAGTCGACGCCGGATTCGGGAACAAGGCGATATCAATGGGCCAAACCCACGTGAAATCATGTTGCGGCGGAACAAACCCCCACGAAATAGCAGCGACATGCGTGGCGCCACGCGCGAGGGTTTGGCTGAGCCAAACCGGGTCGAGCGCTTCGAAGTATCTCTGTTGTGGCGTCATCTGCAATCGCGGGAGCCGTTCATGTCCGAGCTGACCGACGATGTTCTTCCATTGGCCGGCCAATTGGGCTGCCTCGACAGGAAATTGATCCAATGGCTGGATCAGCACCCATTCCAGCTCGTGGTCGACGTCGATCTGTTGTCGCTCGATATCGCCGCGGTACGGATGCAAGCGCAGGCGGCCTTCGATAACGCCCCGCAATGCCAAGGCGCAGGCAAAATCGTCGTCCGAAAGCTCTGCTCCCCACCGTCCAAAAGCCTGCCGAGACATCATCTTCTCCGTGTGTCGTTCCTCATGTCCGATCGCAACGGCGGCAAACATCCCCGACGTTGCCATGCCGGAAACGCAATCGCGTCACCCTGGTGCGCCGCGAAGAGCTGGTTACGAACCGACACGCAAGGGCACGATCGCCCGAGAGCGAGGTCCGAAAGACCGTTTGTGCACCCATCATCGATTCGTGCCGCACCATCGGAAGACGTCATGGGAACGAGCGCGAAGATAATCGTACGAACGCGACGAACTCAAGTAAATTCGTCCGGGGATCATCCTCAGTGGTGCCGGGACAAATGACTGCGCTCGACGTGGTGCTCTTGGCCATCCGCCAACCGGATGGGACATTCACGCCGGAATGGTTATTTTTTCCCCAATGCCCATCACGTCAATCCGTTGGTATGTCGTCACGTTACAAGTGACGAACCGTTACATCACTTATGGATGGATGAACAATTCGGGTTCATGACGTAATCGGGTTGCATCATTGTCACGGATACAGGTATTGACATCGCGTCAAACCTTGGAGGTTAATCATGAGATTGCGACTTCTTCTTGCCCTATCGCCCTTTGTCGTGGGGTTGGGCTGCGGCACCGCCGGACCGGCGGGGCCCAAAGGAGAGGACGGAACTTCGTGTACCGTCGTCGATAACAACGACGGCACGAAAACCATCACTTGCCCCGATACTGCTCCGGTTACGATTGCCAATGGCTCGCCCGGTTCTTCGTGCACCGTCAAAGACAACGGCGATGGCACGAGCACCATTACATGCACCGACAACACCACGACGACCGTCAAAAATGGAACGTCTTGTTCCGTGGTCGATAATGGCGACGGCACGAAAACGATTACGTGCCCCAACGGAATGCCCGTCACGGTCAATGACGGCACGAATTGCTCGATCGTGGATGCGGGCGGCGGTTCGTCCGTATTGAGCTGCTCCGACGGAACGCGACAATTGCTCGATCCGCCGATGGATGCGAATCTCGACGTCTGGGAAAATCTGCCCGGCGTTGTGGTAAACATCATCTCGGCGGGTGGCGCGAGCAATGGCGATGGCAGCTTTGCTCCCGGCGATAAGATCAGCGTCACGTTCAAAGTAACGACGAAATCGGGGCGCATTCTGCCATTGAAAGACCTCGACAGCGCCGATATTTGGGTGGCGGGACCTTCGTCGAATTACCAGCACATCATTCCCTCGACACGGGATGCGTTGGTTTTGTCGGACGTCGCCACGAAATCGAAGCTCAACGACGACGGCAGCTACACCTACACGTTCGATTCGCCCATTCCCACCGATTACGGCGTGCCCATCAACGACACGACCAAGTTCACCGACGGCGAGCTCACGGGACCGCTCGACAAAGGCACCTACACCGTCGCGATGGCGTTTTCCAGGAACTACTTCATCAAGGGACAAACCTATCCCGATGCCAATAGCGCCACGTACGACTTCGGCCTCAATACGACCACGTTATCGAAGCGCGAAGTCGTCGGCGTGGGCAATTGCAATGCCTGCCATATCGATTTTCGCATGCACGAAGGCAAGTTCCGCACGCCGGACATTTGCATTACGTGTCATACGTCCGGCGCCGAAGACATGAACAGCACGGATATGGCCGATCCAACGCCGCAAACCATCGATTTCAAGGTGATGGTCCATAAACTGCACAATGGTGCGCATCTGCCTTCGGTGCAGGGTTTGACCACTGCCGCCGATGGATCGCGCGTTTATGGCACCGGTACGCCGTACGTCGTCGGCACGAAGGATTTTTCGGGCGTGAATTTCCCTTCGTTCCCGAATGCACGCATCGCAATGCCCAAAGATACGGGGTATTCGGCGTTGTCCGCCGCCAATAAGACAAAAGACGACAACGTCCGCAAAGGCGTCACGTCGTGTTTCAATTGCCACGGCGATCCCGACGGCATGGGACCTCTGGCAGCGCCGGCTCAAGGCAATAACGCATTCGCCGAACCCGGCAAAGGCTCGTGCGGCTCGTGCCATGACGACTTGGATTATGCCAAGCCCTACGTCGTCAATGGTTTCTCCATGCCCGCCAATGCGCCGGAAAACCAATGCAAGGTTTGTCACGTCGAGCAAGGTACGATGTTCTCGGTGCGTGACTCGCATATCCATCCGGTGCTCGATCCCGTCACGACGCCCACGATGACGATTGCCCTCTCCGGCGTGTCCGGAGCGACCGGTATGGGCGGTCGATTCCTCGCGGGGGATGCGCCGAGCGTTTCGTTCACCATCAAAGACGCGGCCAACATGCCCGTGCCGATTACGTATTTCGATTCGTTCAGTTTGGCGCTGAGCGGACCGACACAAAATCGACAAGTGGTCATTCCGGGTGCCCTCACGGCAACGCCATTCGATGTCTCCGGTCGATTGGCAGCCGCGGCGACGACAAACAAAGGCACCATGAGCAAAATCTATCCGCTCGCCAATGCCGTGAGCGATACGTTTGTCGTGGATTTCACGTCGTCGACCGCATTCAACATCAGCGGCGTAGCCTCGGGCGCATTGGGCACCGGAGCGCTCTCCGCGGGTGTCGGCACGAATCCCTCGGGTTCGTCAATCAGTAACATCGTCTTGAGCCCCACGGCGGTCGCGCAGACCATTACGATCGCATTCACGGGGCCCTTGACGTATACCGTGACCGGATCGTCCAGCGGGGCGATGGGTTCCGGGGCTCTTCCGGCGAGCACGAGCAATACGCAACGCTTTACGAGCCTGGATGGAACGGTGGCCTTCAATATCGCCATTGGAACGACGGCGGCGGCGGCAGGCAATAACTTCTACATGACGGTCGTGAAAACCCCGGCGCCGAATCCGGCGCTTTTCGCGATTGTTGCGGGAAGAACGGCCTTTGCGGCGACGGATCGATTCTACTTCGATATGATTGCCCCGGCGGCGAGCTACACCGTGAAAGTCCCGATGGACCTGCAATTGGAATACCTCGGCGATGCTGATGGATCCGCCAATCAGGTGTTTACCGCGGCAAACCTCCCCGTGTATTACGGTCGCCAAACGCTGCTCGAACGTACGGCGCTCGTGGGAGCTGCGACGACGACGAACACGGCCAACACGCCATTGGCTCGCTACGTATTCGTGAATGCGCTGGACGCAGGACTGGCGGCGAACGATTACATCGTGCTGGAAGATGGAACGGCCAACGAAGAATACGCCCGGGTCAGCGCCATCGATACGACGTTGAAACGCCTCACGTTATCGACGCCTTTGCGTTATGCCCACAATGCGGGCGCGTCGGTGCAAGAAGCCACCATGGCTTATCGTCAAGAAGGCCTGACAAACCATTACACGCTCAATGCCGCAGCCGGAACGCTCACGTTGAGCGGCTCGGGAACGATGGGCAATGCGTATGTGTTGTCGTATCGAACCGACGGTCGATTCGGCTGGAAACGAAAACTCGGCGATTCCTTGCAAGCGTGGTATTACGCGCCGCTCGCCGAAGCTCCGGGGCTCGACGAGACTTGGGGCGATTGGCGCGGCAAACCGCTCGTCGATGGAACCTACACCGTGGCGCTTTGGGGTTATCGCTCGGTGGAATACAAGAGTGGTTCGGCGATGGCATACGAATGGCAAACGTATCGCGATACGACGTCGTCGACATTGACGGACTTCTTGTATGGCGCTTCGTCGACGACGCTCGAGCCGTATTCGAAGCTATCCGATACGCAGAGCTGCAATACGTGCCACGACTATATCAGCTTTCACGGAGGCGGCCGATTGTCGGCGGACACGTGCTTGATGTGTCATACGACGCCCGGCCCGGCGGTGAATTTCCGGACGGTGCTGCACGAGATTCACGCGGAGACATTCCCCGCAATGCCCAATGGTGCCGGAGAATGCGCCAAGTGCCATACGGCATCGGATGTGTTTCACCCGACGAACCGTTCGCATCCGACGGCCCAGGGAAAACCGGCGCTCGATTGGGGCGTTGCTTGCACGGGTTGCCATTCCTCGTCGTCGTCCAAAGCGCATGCGGAAACGATGACGTCGGCGTCGGGTTATGAAGCTTGCGAGACCTGCCATGGCGACGGCCGGGATCTCGAGGCTCGCCGCGCCCATCAAGCTCGCTGAGGGCTGATCCACCCGAACGACGCCTCTCTGCTATCCTCACGCCCCGATACGACGTTGCAATCGTTCGAGCGCATGTTGCGTTTGCTTCGAAGCGTGGAGTTCATGCGCCTTGCGCACATCCGCCAATGCCTCCGGAAATCGCCGGGCGCGCCATGACAAGAATCCGCGCGCCAGATACGCGCGACTCATTTCTTCGCTGGAAACAGCATCGGTGCGAGCTCCCCAGCGCGACGGATTGTCCCCGACCGGCGGTGGCTCCAGGAGTATCGTCTCCAAAATCGCCAAAGCTTCCTCATGACGCCGCAGTGCGTCCAGCAAAACCGCTCGCGTCGTTTGATACGTGAAAAACGGATCGTGCGTTATGGCTTTGTCCACGTCTTCCAAAGCGTGAAGCAAAGCGCCTCGCGCCCACGAACGACTCGCCCGCTGATGGTATGCGCCCGCGAGCGTAAGCTGAATCGATTCCTTGTAATGCGGCTCGGACGCGAGCCACGCTTCGCCTTCCGCAATGACTTCATCCCAATCGGGAAAAACCTTCGGCAACGCTCGGACAACCGGCAATGCATTCGCGGCATACCGAGGCAAATTCGCCATGACCGCCAGCGCCCGAGCGAGCGTCGCGACGTCTTCGAGGCCTGCTTCTCGAGGTCCGCCGGCGGATACCCGCAGCAACGTGGTCAATGCCGAGGCAACCTCAGCCGACGAATACTCCGCGCCAAACGACTTTCCGGCATTCGTTGGAGGAGTCATTCGTTCGTGGGGCGGCAACACGTCCAAGAAAAAATCCGCGATGCGCCAAATGTCGCGAGAAATCGCATCCAGACCATAATGCCAGCGCGGGCTGTTTATTTCTGGTTTCCGAGCTTCCCGCGGCAGCGCTTCGAGGCGGTCATACGCATCCAAAGCAACGACGCCGGGAACGATCCACTGTACCTGCCAAACCCCTTGCGCGTGAACGAGGCGCAAGTTCGACGGTCCGAAGGCCAAGTCCCGACAACCTTCGGCGTGCAAACGCGCGGCTTTTTCGGCGATGTCGAACGCAAGTCGCGCAGCCTGTTGGAATGGAAGCGTCGGCCTTGGTTGCGCCGGAGGAGGATCGGCAAAAACGATTCCTCCACCGACATGCAAAATGGGCAGGATTCCAGGTAGCGCCAAACGTTGTATTCGGCGCGCCACAGCTTCCAGCTCGAGGTCGTATTTCCACTGAAAACCATAACCTCGCGGTGAAATCAGAGCCGGGCGTCCCGTCGTTCGTTCAAAACCGGACAACCAATAATCATTTCGCGGCCCGAACGTCGTTGGAATGCGCTCGGGCCACCAATGCGTCATTTTCCACAAAACCGAGCGCTCCATGCAAACGTGCTTGGGTTCCCCCAGCGTCTCGAAGCGCCCATTGCCAAACAGATGACTCACGAGGCCCTCCGTCGATTCAGTCGATTCGTACGCGACCGTTTGGCCGACCATAACAATGTCAGGGCCGAAAGACCAAGCGCCGCGAGCGGGACCAAACGTCGTGCGAGCGCGTCGTCCGGAGGTTCCTGCGGCATGGGCGAAGGATGCTCGTCCCAATCGACCGGCCGCTCGGGTATGGGCGCGACATCCGCCCGCACAGGCATGGATAACGCGGAGAAGAAGCCCAACATCCCCACGCAGAACCATCGACGAAGCTTCATGGGAACCACGATACCACGGGACGAGTTTTCATTGGAAGAGCAAAGAAAATCGAATGACGCCTCCGGTCCCGAAAAGAGAATTGACACTCGGTCGTTTCCCGGCGATGGTCGACGATGACGCTTCCACCTTGTCATTTCGGAGGAAACTTCATGCATCGTGCAACTTCATTGAGTATCCAGCTCCTGACCGCGCTCGCCTTGGCGGGTTGTGGCGAAACGACGCCCACACCGCCCGCTCCGACGCCCGATCTATCGAATGCCGTCTACGACGAATCAAAGGTGCTCGAAGTATCGATTGAATTACCCGCGGCGGATTGGGACAAACTGCGTTATCAAATGAATGCCGTCGACGAGCTCGTCGGGGCCAATTGTCAAGACGGGCCCATCACGAGCGTGTACGAGTATGTCTCGGCAAATGTGACGGTCAACGGACAAACGTTTTCCAACGTCGGCGTGCGAAAGAAGGGCTTCTTGGGCTCGGCAAGCCTCTCAAAACCGTCGATCAAGATCGATTTCGATCAATACGTCCCCAACCAAGCATTCTCGGGCGTGGAGAAACTGACGCTGAACAATGCGGTGCAAGACGTATCGACGGTCAAGCAATGTTTGGCTTATCAAGTTTTTCGCGAAGCCGGCGTGGCCGCGCCACGATGCAATCTCGCGCATGTCACCGTCAACGGAAAAGACCTGGGCATTTATGTGAACGTCGAGGGTATCGGAGATCCGATGCTGCGCAGGTTTTTCCAAGACGACACGGGCAATCTCTACGAGGGGCAATTGAGCGATTTTCGCCCGGGTTGGATGGCTACGTACGAGAAAAAGTCGAATATCACCGATCCCGATCGCAGCGACCTCGACGCCGTCACGAACGCCTTGACCGCCACCGACGCGGAGCTCGAGGCGAAACTCGGCGCCGTGCTCGACCTCGAGCATTTCTACCATTATTGGGCCGTAGAATCATTGATTGGATCATGGGACGGATACACCAACGGCCATAACAACCATTTGGTTTATCATGATCCAACCTCGGGAAAAATGGTTTTCATCCCGTGGGGCCAAGACATGACCTTCGACGCAAGCGATCCGTTTAGTCCTTCCGATCGACCGCAATCGGTATCGGCCAACGGCGCCGTTCCGCATCGCCTGTACGAAGTGCCCGCAACCCGCGCGAAATACATCGCCGCCATGAAAGATGTTTTGGCCAACGCCTGGAAAGAAGACAAACTGACGGCTCGCGCCGATCAAATGATCGCGCAAATGAAGCCGCTCGTATCCGCCGAACAAGCGGCCTTCATCGATACCGGGTATATGTCGGTGCGTGATTTCATCATGGGTCGTCGGGCCGTCGTCGAAAAAGAACTCGCCATGTCCAAGGATTGGCCTTACCCGCTGAGCGGTTCGCCCTGCCAAACGACGGAAGGCTCCGTTAGCGGGACGTTCTCCACGACATGGGGCTCGACAAGCCAAATGAATCCTTTTGCCACCGGTCAAGGGACCATGGACTTCGTTGCGCCTCTCGGGGCGATGCCGACTGCCGCGGCAATGGTGGGTTCGGCGGCGGGCCTAACGACGGAAGGCAAAATGGGGGTGGGACCTTGGGTGCAATTGGTCGCCGCATTCCCGGATGGAAAACTCCGTACGCTCGTCCTGTTCGTGGACACCGAAGTGTACAAGACGGGTGTCGATATCCCCTTCGATTGGCAACAAGGGTTTGGCTATTTTCTCGATATCGTCAACCCGCAAACCAATGATCTCGCGCCGCTCGGAGGGCTCATTCACGGCAAGATCCGCTTTGATGCCGCGGGGACCAAAGACGGCGAGCCCGTTTCCGGTACCTTCACGGGCGAATTCGCCAAATAACTCCGCTCGCTCTCACTCCTGCGCCGACGCATTCGCAAACAGCGCATACCAATCGTGAATCTTGGGATTGTCCGGGTCATCCCGCCCTTCGAGCACGGTTTTTCCAAGACTCATCGGCGCAATCGCCAACGACCGAATCGCCGCGAGACGCACGACAGGATCCGCGTCATCGAGCGCCTTGCGCACCGCCGCTTCGTACGCCCTAATGACCGTACCGCCATTCATCGATTGCGCTGCGGCGAGATCCAAGAGCGCGCGAATCTTTGCCGCCGGTTCCGTCGCCGCCGACCACGCCTTTTCGAGTTCGTCCACGGTGGTCAATTCGAGCCGCCGCACGAGGTCCTGAAACAATGCATCGTTTTCCGCTTGCACGAAAAGAACCCACGCCCCAAGCACCGTTTGCTCGATGCAATGCACCTCGACCCCGTCCGGCGTCGTAAATCCACGCGATTTTCCGGCTTGAAATCGCCAAGGCCAGGGCCCGAGCGGCAACCATCCGCGTTCCACGGCCAACGATTCGAGCTTCTTGCCGCTCGACCAAGCCCCCAAGGCAACCCATGCGTTCATCATGATTCGTCCTCGTCCTCGTCTTCGTCGCCTTCGTCGTCGTCTTCGTCGCCAGTCTCCACCCCTTCGGGCACGAGCGCCGAGACAAACGGGCCGCCTTGAAGAGGTTGGCGTAAATCAGGCTTACCGAGCGCCCGTGGAAGCAAAAACCCCATACGACCGTAATTCCACGCAAGCGCAATGACCTCCTGCGCAAAAACATCCGGCAACGAGGTCAACCATTCATCGAATTGCAGGCTCTCATGGATCAACGCCGCAATCGCGTGCAATTTCCACCATTGGTCCTGCGGCAAATCGGGCCCGATCGATTTCATCAGCTCGTCCGCGGAAGGAGCCCCCTCGAAATGCATCAACAGACCGACGCAATCGAGCGGCAGGTCTTCCGGAAACGACGTCTTGAACCGCGCATTGATCGCCGCCACGGAACCCGGATGAGGATTCGGGCGGTATTTGATATCGATCAAAAACCCCGAGTGATGGTGTTCCAACGTGAAAATCGACCGGCTGTGCATCGTTCGATACGATTCGGACAATACGCGTTGGTCGTCCATGCCCGATGTCCGACGCAGCGCGAGCAATCCATCCATTCGCCCGCGATCGACAAAGTTTCGGTGCGGATCTTCCACGTGCGCGCTGCCCCACCCGTAACTCTCGAGAAATGGCGACATCGTCGCGACGCGGCTGAACGTATGAAATCCCAGCTCTTCCAATTCACCCGAATACGGACTGGGTACACCCGCGCCATACCCGACGTAACGCCGAACGGAACGCGACAAGTGATACCCACGCGCCTCATCGTTGGCCAATCTGCGCCGATATGGAGCCACGAGCGAAACGATGCCGTCGAAATCCGCATTGGCTTCCGGCCACAAATACGCCGGGATTTTGCCATTCAAGCAGAGCCGAATACGCCCCGGTTTGTCGGGATGCACAAGCAACCACCCGCGCGACGCTCCCATGTACGCCGTGCGCGAACATCGCAGCAGAACCTCGGCCACGACTTTGTAATCGGCTCCATCGCGCAGAGCGTCCCACATCGCCGGTCCGGGAAGCACGCCCATCGGCGCCGTCGGACCCGTCTCCAAAGCTTTATGAGCTTCCTCTGCGGCGTCCGCGTCCAAAAACCAAACATTCAGCTCGGCGAGCCGCGGATCATTGGCAAGCGATTCGAAATCATGCGGCCACGGTCCGACCGCCTTGTGGCCTTGAATGTACCGGACCAACCCGGGCAATGAAACCTTCAACGCTTCGATATGCGGCATTGCCGACTTGGGTTTTCCCGCGGCAGTCCAAGCCAATGCCGCCTCGACGCGTAATTCCTCCTCGAAGCGCGCGATCAGTTCGAGCCGCTTGTCAATGCGTCGCCCGGCATCGGCGGGTTTGCCCGTACGCACGAGCCACAAAACTTGCCGCAACAATCGCCATTCGGTTTGCGGATAGTCCTTGCGTAATGCCTCAATCGCCGCCAACCCCTCGGCCACCCGGCCCAATGCACAAAGAATCTCACCCGCCAGGTGACTCGATGCAGGCACGAGCGCCAATGCTTGTTCGAGAATGTCTCGATCCTTCGGATCGTCGGCGTTATCGATACCTCGAACGAGCGCCAATGCGCGCCACATTTTGATCGGTTCGGCGAGCTTGTAGGAATCGGGGATCCGCGACCAGGATTCGACCGCTTGCGCAAAATCACCGCGACGAAATGCCGCCGCCCCCACGCGGGCCAACCAATCGGGATGGTTTCCCGTCACGTGCGGGGGAAGTTCGTCCCACCAAGCATTGAAGAGAATATCTTCTTCGACGGAAATGTCATCGACAAACGGCCACTGACGAACGGGCGTCAATGAGCCGCTGGATTCTTTGGCGGGTTTGGCCGGGCGCGCCTTCTTCTCGGAAGGTTCCGCGGGAGCGGCTTTGGCCTTCGTTGCTCGAACCGCCGGCGTTTTTTTCGTGGACGCTGTCGAACGCTTGGTCGCCATGACAAAAGGCGGCGTATCACGGCGACGAATGAATAGCAATCCTCATCGACGTCGACCTGCGCGGTAGGTTTGGACAAACGAAATGTCGGGAACCGAAGCAATGGAGGGTTACGTCAATCGCTCGTCAAGGCGCCGGAGTTCCTTGACAAACCACCGCTGCGCCCGCGGTACATTGCTTCTCGAATGGTTTGCCCGCAAGACGGTCATCGAAAAACCCGAGAATCTCCGGCAAGGCCCACAACGTGGCTTTCGTGTGCGAAGCGCCCGTGCATTCGAGGTACCGCATCGGCATTCCGTCATTACACAGCGTTTGGAATGCGGCTCGTTCCGTCGGCGTGTCCACGAGCGTATCGGCCTCACCCGTGATGAACAAGAGTCCATAACTCGAGGCATCCTTTTGGATGCGTGGAATCGACGTCGTCGTGAGCCCATTTTCGACCGTCATGCAACCCCACGGCTCGAGTTTGTCGAACGTGCCCGCAACCGCAGCCGAAAGCAATTCCGGCTGAAATACCGATTCCAACGTACTTTTATCGCTGAACGCCGCGCCCGGATCACAACTCATGGCCATGGCCTCGGGAACGGTAACATCCAGCGGTGAAACGAGCGCCTTGCCCAGCTCATCGGCGTGGCCATACCAGGACGACGTTGCGCTCAAGAATGCCAGAACGTTGGCGCTCGAATCGCGGAACGTCGTCAATGCCAGCTTCGATTGCCCCACGAGATCCGACGGAGGCACAGTCGCCGCAATCCCCGCAATCTCGATTTCTCGGGCGTAATAAGGCGCCAATCGATCGACCCAAAGCGCGGCATGACCACCTTGCGATCCTCCGACAATCACGGTTCGAGCCGACGGTCGCCCATCACC
>CAYSYX010000113.1:0-22542 GCA_964435055.1 uncultured Polyangium sp.
CCTCAACGATTGCGGCGCAAACCAAGTCTGCACGGCCGACCATTGTCGCTACAGCTGCCTGCTCGCAGATTGGCAATCCAAAGCTCCGGGGGAAGGCGGATGTCCGGCCATGCAAACCTGCGTACCGGGCTCGATGAATTCGGTGCAGTTCGGCAACTGCCAGCCCCTTTGATGCGCCGATGCTTGCGCGGTCATCGAAACGCCTCGGGTCCATCGTTCCGCGCGTTTGTCTAAACAAGCCACTACGCACTTCGAGGACGATGTACTAGCTTCCCGCCCATGCTCGAAACACACGTCGCCGGTGATGCCTCGGACTTGGGCCTTTTTCGTGTCCTTCGCGACGACGATTCCGCCGATCCGACAACGGATCCCGGCATTCCTGCCGACGTTCTTTTGCGCGCGTACCGCGAGATGAAACGCGTGCGTCTCATCGACACACGCATGATGCTCTTGCAGCGTCAGGGGCGCATTCATTTCGCCGGTGAATGTCGCGGCCAGGAAGCCACGCCGATTGCCACGGGATTGTTGCTCGAGCCTTCCGATTGGGTTTTTCCCGCCCTGCGCGAGAGCTCCATCATGCTCGTGCGCGGTTTTCCTCTCCAAACCTATCTGGCACAGTATTTCGGCAATTCGGCCGACGTCCTCAAGGGCCGACAGATGCCGTCGCACATGAGCGGTCGAGCGGTGAACCAGGTGGCTTGGTCGAGCTGCATGGCGACGCAGATGCCGCATGCGGTGGGAGCAGCCTGGGCGGCGAAGATGCGTCGCGAACGGACGGTCACGATTGGGTTTGTCGGGGACGGCGGCACGAGCGAGCCGGACTTTCACAATGCGCTGAACTTTGCCGGCGTGTTCAAGGTCCCTTGCGTGTTGGTTTGTCAAAACAACCACTGGGCGATCAGCGTTCCCGCGCAGAGACAAACCGCCGCCGAGACGTTTGCCGTCAAAGGCCGTGCGTACGGAATTCCCAGCGTTCGCGTCGACGGCAACGATGTGCTCGCCGTGTATCGCGTGATGCGTGATGCGATCACGCGCGCACGCAGCGGTCAGGGGCCGACGTTTGTCGAGGCACTCACGTATCGTATGGGTGCGCATTCTTCGAGCGACGATCCGACGCGATATCGTTCGCAAACCGAGGTCGACACCTGGGCGCAACGTGATCCGATCATGCGTCTGCGCCGGCATCTCATCCTTCGCGGGCTGCTCGACGATGCTCGAGATGCGGCGCTCGAAGAGGGACTCATGGCCGACATCAGCGCCGCCGTGCAAGAGATCGAGCAGCACGGGCCTCCCGCTCGCGAGACGTTGTTCGATGACGTGTATGCGAATCTTCCTTGGCATCTCGTCGAGCAACGGGCCGAGATGCTCACGTATCCGCCTCAAACCGGCGGTCATGGCGGACACTGATCATCGGATCGAGACCCAAAGTTCGTTCTGACAATCACTTCCCGGACGAACTCACTCCAAAGTTTCAAGCGGGGTATGGTGCGCCGAGCGCCGCAGGCGATTCGAAGCGCCGAGTGTCAAACAGCCGGTTTCGGAGGTAAAACCGCTCCTTCACGAGCTGGTTCGAGTGTCGGACATTTGGCTCGACTTTACGTCTCGTGACGTTTTTTCCCGCCCACGAGCCCATTGTGTGGTAATCCGCGCGCGTTGGAGGGCCACAGGTCCAGGCTCGGGCCGCTTTTCCCCTCCTGCATCGAGGATCGATGAAGACCTACGACGCAATCGTCATCGGCGGCGGCCCCGGCGGCTATGTCTGTGCGATCCGGCTCGGACAGCTGGGCGTAAAGACCGTCTGTGTCGAGAAGGAAGAAGTCGGCGGCGTGTGCCTCAATTGGGGCTGCATTCCTTCCAAAGCGCTGATCAACGCGGCGCACACGTACGAAAAAGCGCATTCCAGCTTTGCCACGATGGGCATCAAAGTCGGCAAGATCGAGCACGACGCGAATGCGATGCAGGATTGGAAAGAGGGCATCGTCAAGAAACTCACGGGCGGCGTGCGTGGGCTCCTCAAGTCGAACGGCGCGGACCTCATCATGGGCACCGCGACGGTTGTCGGGAAAAACCGCGTCGACGTGACGAAGGCCGACGGCACGGTCGAGCAGATCGAAGTGAAGAACATCGTGCTCGCGACCGGGTCGACCACGATCGAGATCCCGACGTTCAAGTTCGACGGCAAGCAGGTCATCGGGGCGAAAGAAGCGGTCAGCTTGCGTGAGGTGCCCAAGCGTTTGCTGGTCATCGGCGGAGGCGTCATCGGCCTCGAACTGGGCATGGTGTACCAGGCGTTCGGTGCGGAGCTCGTGGTCGTCGAATTCCTCCCGAACTTGTTGAACGGCGTCGATCAAGACTGCGTGAAGGTCGTCGAGCGCAAGATTACGAAGCGTGGCGGCAAGATTTACAAAAACGCCAAGGCCATGGGTTACGACAAACTCCCCGATGGATCGTTGGCGGTGAAGATCGACATCGAGGGCAAGACGGAGACGATCAACACGGACGTGGTGCTCGTCGCGGTCGGTATGCGTCCGAATTCCCGCAACTTGGGCCTCGAGAACGTGGGCGTTCACATCGACAAACGCGGGTTTGTCCCGGCGGACCAATTTGGTCGTACCAACATTCCCAACATCTATTCGATCGGGGATTTGTCCGGACCTCCAATGTTGGCGCACAAGGCGTCAAAAGAAGGCGAAATCATTGCCGAGGTCATTGCGGGGCATCATGCCGCAAAGGATTGGGCGTGTATTCCGGGCGCGATTTTCACCGATCCGGAGATTGCCACGGCGGGTTTGACCGAGGACGAAGCCAAGGCGAAGGGCATTGAAGTGAAGGTGGGCAAGTTCCCCTTCGCGGCGCTCGGCAAAGCCATGGCGATGCTGGAGACGGACGGGTTTGTCAAAGTCGTCACGGACAAGAACACGAAGCAGGTGCTTGGCGTGCACATCGTCGGACCCGAAGCGAGCACGATGATCAGCGAAGGCGCGCTGGCGCTCGAGATGTCGGCGTTTGCGGAGGACTTGGCGCTGACGATTCACCCGCACCCGACGCTGGGCGAAGCGTTCATGGAAGCGGGCGCGCATGCGCTTGGGGCGGCGATCCACATCGTGAATCGTTGACTTCGACATTTGGGGCTTCGTATCGGCTTCGCCGTCTTACGCCCCAAGCCCCGGTCGCTCACGAGATGTTTTGCCCACCAATGAACATCGTTGGTGGGCAAACTGTTTTGTCGGCGTGACGAGGGATCGATTTCGGCCCGATCGTTCAAAGTTTTTCCGGCCATCGCTGCGCGTGGTGCACGATCCGCAAAACAAGGATACGTCGCTCGTCCGTATTGACTCGATAGGCGACGATGTACGGCGTGTGTTCGACGATGAGCTCGCGGGTGCCCGAACGTTTTCCTGGGCGCCCGAGCCACGGGTGATCTTGCAACAGATCGATCTTCGCGAAGATTCGTTTGGAAACCTGAACCGCGGCGGCGGGGCTTTCCGCGCCGATGTAGACAACGATCTGATCCAATTCGATGTTCGCGATTCGCGAGAAGGTGACTCGAAACTTCATTTCTTCGCCATCAACTCCGCAAGTCGCGCTTCGATATCTCTTTTTACATCCTCGTACGGGACGACCCGCCCGGCTTCGCAGTCATCGATGCCTTCTTGAATCGCAGCGTCGTAGGCATCGCTTTCATCGAGAAAATCGCGCAAAACCGCTTGAGCGAGCGCGGAAGCGTTGTGTCCGGTTTCCCGCGCAACGCGCTCGAGCCGCGCTTGAATGTTGGCGTCGATCAGCAGGGGCAACGTTTCAGTGCTCATGCCTTCGACTTTATCACGGACATTCAGCAAAACAAGGTCGATTTGCGAAGTTGTCGTTGTAGACGGACGAACTCAGCCGCCTTTTCCCCGTCTTTCAAAACAATCGTCATCAATTCGTTTGTCGTGCCGCACCAATTCGGTGGCCTTCACGAATTTCGTCGTCACCGGATCGTGATACCCGCTCGCCCCGGCCAAACCCGGCACCCATTCCTGATAGTGCCGCACGATTCGCTCCATCAGCACTTCGCGCACCCATTTGCCGACCATGGATGCGAGCGAAACCAATAAATCCGATGCGTCGCCGTCTTGGACGAAAGCGATGTCCCCCAAACCTGGAAATCGATAGACGCTTTTCGGACGCGATTCTTCCAAAATAGAATGCATCAACCCGCCCAGCGGCCCAAATGCGCTGCTGTATTTACCGAACCCACCCACTTTTCCGCAAATCGCTTCGACTTCCTCCCCCGCCATGCGTTGCATTGCAATGACCAAGTCCTCCATGGCGTGCAGGTCCATCGTAAAACGACTTCGGCCCGCATCGAGACCATCATTCAATCGTTTCGCACAGACAATCGACGACCGCACCGCCACGATCGTCACGCCCTTCTTCGCCAGTTTGTCCAGGTCGTCTCCGATGGTGCCGACCAGGTCGTCTGGCGCGACAAACTTTTCGTCGATGGTGTTCCAACACTGACCACCAATGTGCTCGGGACACAACGCGCGCAGCTTCGCTCGGTCTTCGAATGCGATCGCATGCACGAGCTCATCGATGGTTCCATACGACGAACCGGATCGCCCCGCGCCTCGTTCCGCGAGCGCTCGCGCCCACGCCTCCGCCAGCGCGATGTCGCCGTACGCGACCATTTCTTTCGAGTCGCCCAAGCGTTTGGCAAGACCACCGCGCGGCTTGCGCTCGACGACGCCGGCGCCGTCGTCGGTCACGCGCGCCATCACCGCCGTTACGATCATCGGCCCAAGCCGCGGCCCCAAACCGTTTTCGTCTACGCCAATCCGAAAATTCCGTCGCGCACCCATCGCGCGCACCTTTGCACGACCGTCGCCGCACGTCATCGACTTCTCGCGAGCGGATTTCTCAACTTCGCGTATCCTCTACATCCTTATGGCGAGCTCGCGTCGATCGATCCGTGCCATCGCCCGAACCGGCATCTGGTTTGCCCTTGCCGGCTGTTTGTCCGCGTGCTCCAAGCCGTACCTCACGCGCGACGGGCAACTCGTCTTCACGCCGTCGGGTGGACGCAATGGAGCTGCGGTTCTCACGGCCAACGGCGTCGAATTCATCGACTCGGCCGACCTGCCGAAGCCCAATGTTCGCCGTAGTCCCTACGATCCGTGGGTCCCCGCGACCGGGTTTCTCCTGCCAAAGGATGGAGTTTGGCGCGAAACATCTCGCCCCGTAGCGATCTCCAGCCCCGGGCTGCGCGTCGTCCTGCGTTCGAGCGACTCGCTCGTTCCAAGCTGGGGAGGCGAGGTTCTCGTGCGGATCGATGTTCTTGCGCCGCGCGAGGCATTCCCAGCAGCTCGACTTTCCGTGCGTGAACCTCGAAAAATTGCGCTGGTCATCGACGGGTACGCACCAGACACGGTTCGTCATGCTCGAACCATGCTCGACAATCTCGGCGCGGACGATCGTCTCGTCATCATCGACGCGCAAGATGCGCGTATCGTCGTGCCGCCGCTTCCCGGATCGGATCACACGCTGCTCGACGGCGCGATCTCGCGGGTCGTCGCCCGTCCTTTGACCACCAAAGAACGTGGCGAGCGGGACCTTGCGGCGGCGATGGTGTTGGCCCGAAAGTTTGTCACGGGCTACCAAGGTGCCGGGGTTCCGACGTCGGCCGTGGGTCAGGTCATCGTGTTGACGGACGGCATCGGCGTGGCGCGGGATCAGCTGCGTTTGGCCTCGGAGATCTCTTGGTTGCGTCAGCACGACGTCCGCGTGTCGGGCTTGGGCGTGAGCAACTTGCTGCGACCCGAGCACCTGAGTTCGTTTGGGAACGAAGGGTTTGTCTACGCTACGGCAGACAAACGCGACGAATTGCTGGGCAGTTTATTGCCACCGCCCGGTGATGTGGTTCTCGAGGATGTCGAGTTGACGTTCAGTTCGGTGCCTGCGCCCGTGCGCGTGCTCGAAGTGTCGGGAGGACTTGCGGCGTTGTCCTTGGATCACGATCGGCTGCACCTCGGTGATTTGTACGCGGGTGAAGCACGGACCGAGGTCGCGCGTATTGCGATGCCGGTATGGGTTCCCGGTGAATCGCTCGATCTGACGGTGACTGCGCGTTATCGAGATTCCGCGACGGGGAAGTGGCATTCGGCGGACAGCACGTTTGGCGGACGATACGACGACGATGTCGAGCGTATTGCCGGGGCACGTCATGGCGACGTCATTGCGTATGCGTCGGCTTTGTCGATGGTTCGTCGTTTGGGACGTATTTTTCAGGGCGTTCGTAGCGATCATCTCGGCGGGCTTCGTCCGATCGTCACGTTGCAAGCGGATTCGCTGGCACGTCTTTCTCGTGAAACCGGTGACTCGGCATTGGGAGTTCAAGCCGATGTGCTCCGGGCATTACTCGGCGTCGTCGATGATTGACCGCGGCGCGGATTTCATGCCAGAGTCTTTATCTTGCAATTTCTTTGCAGATACGCTGTAGCCGTGCAGGCATGAGGCCGGGAACGATCATCGCGGATCGGTATGAAATCGTGCAGCTCGCCGGTCTTGGGGGCATGGCCGAGGTGTATTGCGGGCAAGATCTGCGTGATCGGCGTCGCGTTGCCTTGAAGATTTTGCTCGACGGTCAATCGGACGATGACGTGCGATTCGAACGCGAGATCGCTGCGCTCGAATCGCTCGAACATCCCGGCATCGTGCGCATTCTGGACCATGGATCGTTGTCGTTCGGCGCGCGATATTTCGCGATGGAATGGCTCGAAGGTGAGGATCTCGAGCACACGTTGATGCGTGGGCGCTTGTCGATCGATCAAACCTTGGTTCTTGGGCGGCGCATTGCCGAAGCGCTTGGCGCTGCGCATGCCCATGGCGTGGTGCACCGGGACCTCAAGCCGGCCAATATATTCCTCATTGGAGGTTTTCCCGACCAACCTAAAATCGTTGATTTCGGCATTGCGAAATTAACGTCACGCAGCCGTATTACGTCCGCCGGGGCGCTCATGGGCACTCCCGGATACATGGCGCCCGAGCAAATCCGGAGCGAAGCCGACGTCGATGCTCGTGCGGACGTGTTTGCCCTCGGTTGCCTCCTCTATCGATGCCTAAGCGGAAAATCACCATTTCCAGGCGATGGAATTCAGGCGGTTTTGGCGAAGGTTCTTTTTGCCGAACCATTGCCGTTACGTGAATATCTTCCGGATGTATCGCCGGCGTTGAACGATTTCATTTTGAGTTTGTTGGCGAAAGATCCGTCTGCGCGGCCCAAGGACGGGGCTGCGGTTGCCGCGTTGTTCGATGAGCTCGAGGAAGTTGCGCGGACGGCGCCATCATCGTCCGAGCGATACATGGCTTCGTTGACGACCACCGAACGTCGACCCGTGGGTATTTTATTGATTGGGGCTTCGGCGAAGTCGAATGTTGCGGACCCAAACGCGGGGGCGGTGACGAGCGCGGAAGTAGATCGAGCGATTCAATTACGAGCGGCGGCCGTTGGGATTCCGTGTGAACGTTTGCCCGATGGTTCGTGGGCATTATCGATTTCCGGCACGTCCGTGGCCACGGATCTTGCCGCGCGTGCCGCGCGTTTGGCGCTCGTATTTCGAAGTTACGCGCCCGATCGACCTTTGGCGTTGACCGTGGGTTGGGGGGCGTTATCCGAGAAAAACCATTTGGAAGATGCAATCGATCGAGCGGCTCGGAACTTGGCCGCATTGTCCGCGACAAAAGACGATCCTGCCGGCCCCGTTGTTCTGGACGAACTGACCTCCGGACTGCTCGACGGCCGCTTCGACGTGCGCGAGATTGCGCGCGACGTCTATGTTTTGCTTGGCGAACGA
This sequence comes from uncultured Polyangium sp., assembly GCA_964435055.1. GTDB lineage: Bacteria > Myxococcota_A > Polyangia > Polyangiales > Polyangiaceae > Polyangium. The sequence continues at coordinate 7,836 of CAYSYX010000113.1, forward strand.
TCGACGTTGACGGGCGCGCGAACGTTATTGGGAAAGCCGACGTTGTGCGTGGGGCGCGAACGTGAATTACGATTGCTCGAAGAGCTTTTCGTGCAATGCGTCGACGAGAGTGTGTCCCTTGCGGCGCTCGTGACATCGATGCCGGGAATGGGCAAATCGAGGCTTGCGCAGGAATTTGTTCATGTAGCGAGCGAACGGAATTCAGGATTGTCATTGTGGATTGTCGCGGCGGATGTTTCGCGAGCCGGCTCGGCGCTCGATTTGGCCTCGCGTATCCTCGCGGTTCCATTGGGCATAGCCGTGACGGATTCCATCGACGTGCGTCGGCAGAAATTGGAGGCGCATGTTGCGGCGCATTTCGGGGAAGGCGAAGCGCATCGTGTGAGCCGATTTTTGGGGGAAATCATTGGGGCACCATTTCCGGACAAGGACGACCTTCCGCTCCGATCCGCTCGAGCATCCGTGCAGCTGATGCTCGACCAATTACGCTCGGCATTCGTGGATTTTTTGTCCGCTCAATGTCGTCTCGCGCCCGTCCTGTTGGTCATCGAAGACCTTCAATGGGGCGACTTGCCGTCGATTCGATTGCTCGATGCGGCGTTGCGCGAAATCAAAGACAAACCATTTTTTATTTTGGCTCTGGGTCGGCCCGAGATTCATGAGCGTTTTCCCAAGCTTTGGGTCGGCCGCAGATTTCATGAAGTCGCGCTCCCGGAATTATCCAAAAAATCCAGTGAACGGTTGGTGCGACATTCGCTCGGAGAAGACGCACAACCGACGTTGGTCGAACGGATCGTGACGCGAGCGCAAGGAAATCCATTTTACATGGAAGAACTGATTCGAGCTGCTGCGGAAGGCCGAGGAGATGAATTTCCCGAGACGCTCGTGGCCATGGTTCAGTCGCGCCTGCATTCGCTCGACGATATGGAACGGCGAATTTTGCGCGCAGCCAGTATATTCGGCGATATTTTTTGGGCGGACGGCGTGCATGCCCTCGTCGGACACTCGGAGACCGCGGCGACGATTCGCGATAAATTGCAGGGACTCGTCGAAAGGGAGATTTTATCCCAGCGCCGGGAAAGTCGTTTTTCCGGGGAAGACGAATATGCATTTCGGCATGCACTCGTGCGCGAGGGGGCATTTGCGACACTCACTGCGGAAGACCGGACGCTCGGACATGCGCTGGCCGGCGAGTGGCTCGAACGGCGAGGAGAAACCGACGCGCTCGTGCTGGCCGGGCATTTTGAGTTAGGCGGGAAAAACGAGCGCGCCGCAACGCATTATCTTCACGCGGCAGACCGCGCATACCGCGCGGGTGACGATGATGTCGCCATTCGACGCGCCGAACGAGGTTTGTCACTCGAACCCGATTCGGCGACCTACAGCGGGTTGCTCGGGATTGTCACGGAAACCCGCATGTGGCGAAATCAGCTCGATGAAGCGTCGTTATCGGGAGCGAAGCTCACGCGCGTGGCTCCGCCCGGAAGTGCTCCGTGGGTGCGCGGAGCGCTCGCGCAATTCACGTATGCAATGCATCACGGTCACGTCGAAGAAGCGCTTGGTTTGCTCGATGTGATTCGATCGATTGATCCCGCGCCTGAAGTGTTGGCGACGGTTTCGCTGGCGTTGGCGATGGCGACGGTGATTTTATTGACCGGCGGGCGTGTTGACTTGGTCGAACCGATTCAAAAGCGTCTCGAGTCCATTGTTCGTCCAATGGCCGATCGGGATCCGATTGCTCGTGCTTATTGGCATTTGGCGTATCCTCGTTGGGAAGCCTGGATCTTGGAGAATCCTTGGCAAAGCCTGCTTCGAGCGCGAGCGGCGTATGACGCATTTACCGAAGCCGGATCGCGCCGAGGACAACTTCTTGCGCGAGCATTCATCGGTATGAATGAATGGCTTTTGGGTCAAAGTGTTCGGGCCGCCGAGACCTTGCGAGTGGATGTCCGATACGAAGAAGACTTTGCCATTGTCGCCTCGTTGCGTTCGCTATTTCGAGTTTTGGCGTTGCTCGATTGTGGAGATGCTCGAACGGCGCGCACGGAAGCGGAACAGCTGCTGGCGATGGCGCAAAGCAAAGGCACGAATGCCGACGTGGGGCGGGGACGTTGGGCGCTTGCGGAAGTGTATCGGCGGGCAGGTGTATATGGTTTGGCCGAGCGTGAAGCTCGATTGGCGTTGGGATTACGAGGTATTGCGCCGCTCGATGAAGCCGCGGCTTCGACGATTCTCGCGGCGACGCGACTTGCGGACAAACGGCCCACCGAAGCGATGCTGGCCATTCGCGACGCGGCGGATCGTTACGCTGCATTGCGTGCGTTTGGTTATCGCGGGGCGTTCATGCGTCTGGTGCGTGTCGAGGTCTTCGACGCGACCGGGCATCACGGTGATGCTCGGGAATTCTTGGCGGACGCTCGGGATCGGCTCTTGCGGATCGCGGCGGAAATCCCGGACGAGTCATTTCGGAAGAGTTATTTGGAGCAGGTGCCGGAGAATGCCCGAACCATCATGTTGGCTGAGAAATGGTTTGGCAAGGTAGACCCGTAGGTCATTGACAAACGTCGCCGGGGCCGTCGGCGATGGTCGTGCAGCGTTTTCCTTCGGGGCAGCCGTCATTGGCGCTCCCGCGTTTGCATGGGATCACGCAATCGTGAAATTGCGGTCCTCGTGGGCCGGCGACCCCGTAATACGAAACGCATGATTGCCCAGTGCCGCAGGTTTTACCGCCGCAATCGGCTGCGGGGGGGTTACCTTCCGTGGCGTTCGGTGCGGTCGATGTCGCGTTTGCCGTGGCCGTTGCCGTAGCGGAAGGTGGAGGCGCAGCGCCGTCACCCGGTCCTTCGGCGGGTTTGCCGCCGCCCGAACATGCCGCAACGAGCAGCAGCAAACAGAATGAGAGTTTGGTGTTCATACAGCCGAGCATACCAGAAAAAGGGTCGAAGTGTTTCATTTCTTCGTCCGTGACAAATGTGCTTTCCTCCGGCTACCATCACCTTGTGAAACATCTTGCCAGGCTCATGCTCGTCGGTGTCGTCGGTTTGGGATGCAGCGGTTCGGAATCGGAATCTCTCCCCGATGCTCCACGTTGTGCAATCGCGATCCCCGAACTTGGTCAATGGCGGCTCGACACCGAAGGAACTCGAATCAAAGACGTGCTCGGACGAACCGTTTTTCTTCGCGGCATCAATGCGGGAGGTCGCAGTAAGCTTGCGCCTTACATGCCGTTCGATTTTGGAGCCGCAGACTTTGACGCCGCATTGGGGCGATATCTCGATCGTGCGCAGTCCCTAGGTTTTTCCGTTTTACGCGTCCCCTTTTCCTGGGCGGCGGTCGAACCTGTTGCCGGGATGGATGACGAGGTTTTTCTGGGTCGTTACGACGCCTTATTGGACGCTGCGTGGCAGCGTCGGATGTATACGATCATCGACTTTCACCAGGATATTTATTCGGAACGTATGTGCGGCGACGGCTTTCCCGATTGGACGATTCCCGAACCCAAACCCGCGGCGGAGAGCAATTGTGCGGATTGGTTTGTACGTTATTCCAAAAATGAAGACGTGCGCTCGGCATTTGATCGCTTGTGGGCCGATTCGAACGGAACACGCACGGCGCTCGAAGCTTTATGGGACCGGATGGTCGCTCGATATTGGGACAAACCAGGTGTGATCGGGTTCGAAGTCATCAATGAACCGCATCCGGGTCATGCGGAGCCCAAGACGTGGGAATCGACCGTGCTCACGGATTTTTATTCTTCAATGACGGAACGTATTCATCAGAAAGCCCCGTTGGCGCTCGTGTTTTTCGACGCTTCGGGGCTCGATGCGATCGGCGCGACGACCAGCATGAACAAGCCGGTGGGCGATCGCTTGGTGTTTGCTCCGCATTGGTATGACCCGGCCGCTCTGTTCGGCGGGACGCCCTCGCCGGCGAATGCTCAAACCGGTTTGGCAAAATGGGCCGATCAAGGTCGTGAATGGGATGTCCCGGTATTGCTTGGTGAATCGGGGGTTCGCCGGAGGCTCGTGGGGGATGGCGAATTTGTCCTCGGGCTCATCGATGCGGTCGAAGACAATCGGCTGCATTTTACGTATTGGGAATACAGCGACGCCAAGGATGAATGGAATGAAGAAGACCTGTCGATTGTCGGGACAGACGGTGCGGAAGCGGAAGTGATGATTACGCACCTCGTTCGCCCTCATCCGCGAGCGATTCCGGGTGATGTCGTCGATTATGATTTCGATGTCGAGGCCCGAGCTTTCTCGGTTGGTTACGACGTCACACGGGATGGTGGTATTGCGGAAATCGCCGTATCTGAACGAGCATATCCGAGCGGATATCGAGTCGAATTCGCGAATGGTTGTGTCGATACGTCGCATCCCGGATTGTTGCTCGTCCGATCTGATCTCGGTGTGGCGCGAGTCGACCTGAAAGTGGTCCCGCGATAATATTTGTTTGTCGAAACCGCTTGCATATCGGTTTGGTTTGGCGCAGGGTGCCCTTGCCATGACGAACCCGGATGTATTCATGCGAAACAGTAAAGTGCCCCACTTGCGGGTGAATACAGCGAATGACGGACTCGTTCGTTCCGACGGATCGTTTGTCTTGTATTGGATGACGTCGGCGCGTCGCACATCGTACAACTTTGGATTGCAGCGCGCGGTCGAGTGGTCCCGCGTGTTGGGTTTGCCGCTGGTCGTGCTCGAAGCATTGCGCGTTGGGTACAAATACGCGAGCGACCGGTTTCACGCTTTTGTTTTACAGGGAATGGCATCGAATCAGCAAAGTTTGTCGGGGCGAGGCGTCGTATATCACCCGTATGTCGAAAGGGCACCGGGCGAAGGCAAGGGGCTTGTGATGTCGCTCGCCAATCATGCCGCAGTGGTGATTACGGACGACTATCCGTCGTTTTTCCTGCCGAAGATGATTGCGTCGGCCGCGCGGCAGATTTCGGTGAGATTCGAGCTGGTCGATTCGAACGGTTTGGTTCCGATGCGGGCGACGCAGCAGGTGTTTACGACGGCGTTTTCGTTTCGCGCGTGGTTGCAGAAGAATATCGCGACGCATTTGAAGAATCGACCGTCGGCCGATCCATTGCAAGATGGAGTTTTACCGGCCAAGCTCGGTCTGTTGCCGCCGGAGATTTTATCAAAATGGCCTGCGGCGCCGCCGGATTTATTGACGGGCGCATCATCGGCTCTGGCTCCGTTGCCGATTGATCATGGTGTCGGCGTGGTGTCGGGGATGCCGGGGGGCGAGCGCGAGGGGCGCAACGTCTTGGCGCGTTTTTTACGAGACAAACTATCGCGTTACGATTCGGATCGTAACGACCCGGATGCTCATGCCACGAGCGGTTTGTCTCCGTATTTGCATTTCGGGCACGTGGGCGCGCATGAAGTCTTCGATGTCATTGCGCGGGCGGAAGGTTTTTCCGATGCGAACTTGCAGGCGCGCGGGGGCAAGCGGGAGGGATTTTGGGGTTTGCGTCCGCCGGTGGAAGCATTCCTCGAGCAGCTCATTACGTGGCGCGAGGTCGGATTCAATCTATGTTTTCACCTCCCGCACGATTACATGCGTTACGAAAGTTTGCCGCTGTGGGCTCAACGAACCCTGGACGAACATGCGGCGGATCGTCGAGCCAAACTGTATACTCGGCAAGAAATGGAACAGGCGCGAACGGGGGATGCCGTATGGAATGCGGCGCAGCGGGAGCTCGTGCGTGACGGCAGAATTCACAATTATTTGCGTATGCTTTGGGGAAAACGAGTTCTCGAATGGACCCTGACCCCGCGCGAAGCGCTCGATGTGCTCATCGAATTGAATGACAAATACGCGCTCGATGGCCGGGATCCGAATTCGTATTCGGGCATCTTCTGGATCCTGGGGCGTTATGATCGACCTTGGGCTCCCGTTCGTCCGGTCTACGGCTCCATTCGTTACATGAGCTCGACGAATACGTTGAAGAAAATCGATATGAAAAAGTATCTCGTCAAGTACGGGAGATAAACAGCTTGGCACAGGGGACAAACCGTGGTAGGTAGGCATCATGGTTGCTGTGGATCCAGTCGGTTTTGGCGGCCCGCCGCGGATGACGGACAAGCAGTGGGCAAGTCTTCCGGAGGACGAGGAAGGGGAACTCGTCGATGGTTTGCTCGTGGAGGAAGAAGTGCCGGATTGGGTGCATGAGTCTGTTGTAAGCTGGTTGATCCGGACGTTGGGTAACTGGGCCGATCCACGTGGCGGTTTGGTGGGAGGTTCTGAACTCAAGTATCTGCTGCGGCCAGGTCGTGGGCGGAAGCCCGACGTTTCGATGATACTTCCAGGTCGAAAATGGCCTGCGGCTCGGCGCGTTTTGCGACATCCTCCGGATGTCGTTATCGAGGTCGTTTCACCAAGCCCGCGTGATGCACGACGAGATCGAATCGAAAAATTCGCCGAATATGCGGTTTTTGGAGTACATTATTATTGGATCGTGGAACCCGCGACAAGACTCGTCGAGTTTTATGAACTGAATACCCAAGGCAAATATGTTCGCGTACGGGGGGCGAGCGCTGGAATCGTCGATGACATTCCGGGATGCGAAGGGCTCGTCTTCGATCTCGATGATTTGTGGCAACGTGTCGAGAAATTCACTTCGGTCGACGAAGGATCTGAAGATACGACGCCCGAAGAAGAATAGAGCGGCCAAAAATTCTCGACACCTTTTCGAAACCACTCGCAGGTGCTTCCGTAAAGCCCTACGATCACACTCCGGTTGCTTGTTCGAGGAGGTTTCCGTGGACCGTCATCGATATCCCGAGCTTGAAAAGACCTTGGAACGCAGGACGTTTTTGCGGCTTGCCGCAACGGGTACCGCGCTTACTGCATTGGGTGGAGGTACCTACGTGCTCGCTGCCCCCGATGATCCTCGGGGAAAACAATTGCGACCCGACGGTCGTACGCGATTGCCTCCGGGACAACGTATTCTCGACGCATTAAAGCCCATGGGCGGAGACGCCGGGGATCCGAGTCCTTCGGCATTTCGTTTTCGCGTGCACGGCGAAGTGGAGAATCCTTTCGAAGTCGATTTTGCCGGGTTACTCGCATTGCCGCAAACCGAATTGACCTGCGACGTGCATTGCGTGACCGGCTGGACCATGCTCGATGCAAAATTCACCGGGGTCAAGGTTTCGGAGCTGGCCAAAAAAGCGCGTGTACTTTCTTCCGCGCGGCACGTCATTTTCGAAGCGGCCAATGGATACACGTCGAATGTCCGCTTGGCGGAAGCCACGGCGCCGAGCGTGATCATTGCGCACAAGCATAATGGTCAACCTCTGGCGCGACCTCATGGTCCGCCTGCGCGAGCGATCGTGCCGGATTTGTATTTCTGGAAGAGCGCCAAGTGGATCACGGGCATCAAGTTTGTCAAGAAAGACATCCCCGGTTATTGGGAGACGCGCGGGTACCACAATCATGCGGACCCATGGACCGAGGAACGTTATGGCTGAAAACACTCCGCGCAAGTTTCAATGGCGTGGCCTGTTGCGGACGGTTCATCGGGATGCGGGGAATTTAGCGATTGGATTGACGGTCATCTACGCGGTGTCGGGGCTCGCCGTCAATCACATCTCCACGGATGGATGGGATCCGAATTTCACGAATTACCAGCGGACCCATGAATTGGGTGGACCGCTCGAAGGAGAAGATCAGGCCGTAACCGATCGAGTGCTCGCGCGATTGGATATTCGTGACAAACCCACCGAGGTCTACCGCGCAGCCCCGGCGGAGCTCGAAATTAGTTTCAAACAACGCACCTTGCACGTGAATACGGAAACGGGCAAGGTGCTCGACGAAGGGCAAAATCCGCGATTCTTTTTGCGTATGGCCAATTGGCTGCATTTGAATCGCGGCAAAAAAGCATGGACCTACGTCGCCGACGGTTATGCCGCAGCGCTCTTGCTCTTGGCGTTTTCCGGCATGTTCATGCTGCCCGGGCGAAAAGGATTGATTGGTCGAGGCGGGATATTCGTTTTACTGGGTATCGCCATTCCCGTCGTCTACGTGACGTGGTCGGGCGGGCCGTAACCTTTTCAGGCATTCGCACCGGCGACATGCACGACGTTGTCGGCGACGGGTCGCTCGAGCGCTTCTTTCGCCGACTGAGCCGCAATCTCGAAGGCCCTTGCGCCTTGTTCCAATCGAAAAGGTCCGAGTCGCGGTAATGCGCCGATCACGAGCGCCGTCATATCGGGCCGTTCCGGCACTTCCAGCGACGAACTGCCTTTTCGGCGCCACGGTGAACGCGAGCTCAAGTGGTGATAAAATACCCGCGAACCCTCCGGCATCCCCGCCAAACCGTGCCGATCGAGTATTCCCCCATCGAGCAGCGGCCGTCCGTCCAGCCAAACCGGATGAAAAAGGCCCGGAACACAACACGACGCAACGATTGCGGAGGCCAGCGGTCCCCGATCGACCACCCGCGTCGACCGCGAATAAACATCGTACACCGACAAACCTGCCGGCACGCGGCATTCCTCGAATGATTGTTTTGGCAACAAACTCTCGAGCTTTTGCCGAAAGAGCCGTCCGGCAAGCAATCCCAAGCCGGGACGCATATCCCAAAAATCAGCTCGACGTAATCGCAAGAGTTCGTCCCGAATTGTAGGGGCATTCGCCCCGCTCGCCCAAATACCTCCGACGAGCGCTCCGGCGCTTGCCCCGGAAATGCGCACGGGCAATAGCCCCGCATCTTCGAGAACCGTCATGACCCCGGCATGGGCAAAAAACCCAAAAAAGCCGGCCGACATCGTCATGGAGAAGGGGCTTTCGGAGAGCCATTCGCGTAAAGTGGGTTTGGCTTGGCGTAACATTGCGGGATCCATTCGGGGCGTGGTGCCTAGTATCCAAGTCTTCGAGCCATAACATGAAAGGCCTGGTTACGCGATATCCTTGTGCGTCGCGTATCCCTTCACGATGCCGCGCTTTGGAACCGCTTGCCGCGTCCTGACGGTTCGACAAGCCGCGTGACAATCCTTGGCAAGCTGGATTGCGCTGCAGTGACGAGCGAACGCGGCAGGCGTGCGAGAAGGACGCATGTTACTTTCGAGCACGTGACACATTGCGCGATTGTAGCAATTTGTTTGCATACATTGCAACGGTATACACTGATTCATGACGACAATGGGCGACTTGTTGGCGCTTCGACCGTTTGCAATGAATTTGCTTGAAGTCATTCACACCCAAGATCGCTCGGTACGACCTTTGCAGATTCTGCACGCGCAGTTGAGGCATCGTGTTGCAGCGTGGCCGCGAGACAGGGTCGGGCGAGTGGATTGAGGGGTAGATTCATGGTGTCTGAAGTTTTGCGTGAAATTGAGACGATTGTCGTGTTGATGATGGAAAGTCGCTCTTTTGATCACGTACTTGGTCATCTGAGTCTTGCGGGGGCGACTCATGAGGGGCGGCTGGATGGTTTTTCGGGTTTGCCCGTGGATGGTTTTCTATTGGCAGCCGAATACGGAAATACCAACCAGGGGCGAATATACCAACCCTTCGAATGGTGCGACGGAGTTTTTCGCGGTGGTTTGTCGGATGATCGCGAATCGGTGAAAATGGCGCTCGGGAAGAATTCGATCCATCGTTTTGCCATGGATGGATTCGTTCGCTCGTATTATCGGCACGTCGATGCGCATCGTTCACAACGGCCATTGCCGATGGCATTTTTGCGGGCGGCCGACGCGCCGGTGACGAACTTTTTGGCGCGAAATTATGCGATTTGCGATCGATGGTTTGCGCCGTTGCCGACGGGGTCGATTCCCAATCGTTTGATGGCGACGTGTGGAGTGTCCAATATTGTGGACACTCCGTCCAGTTTATTGGCCTATCATCCAACCGTGTTCGAATGGCTCGCTGCGCGTGGATTGCGCTACCGAGTCTACCACGATGGTTTGTCGTTCTTTACACTGTGCCCGTGGTTACTCGATGAAGTCGCGGGCGATCGGTTTCGCGACGTCGGGCGTTTGGCGGAGGATGTCTCGGCTGAATCCGACGCGACATTTCCGCAATTCATTTTTGTCGAGCCGTCGTATTTTGACGGGCCGGTTCGTTCGGACAAAGGGCCGAATGACAATCGATATCCTTCGTCCATGGCGGCGGGGGAGAAATTCCTGCTTTCGATTTACGAAGCTTTACGCGCGAATCCAGCTCGGTTTCAGCGCACATTGTTCATCGTGACGTACGCGTCGCACGGCGGGTTTTACGATCACGTGTCGCCTCTTTCCATTCGCCAGGAAGTTGCGTCGGCGAAAAATAGGTTGGCATTTGAAACCACCGGCGTTCGTGTTCCGGCCATTGTCGTGTCGCCGCATGTCGAAAGCGGTACCGTGTACCATGGGGTTCTCGACCATACGTCGATTTTGCAGCTTTTGGCTGATAAGTTCGACGCCGGCCGTCCGTATTCGGCGTCGGTTGACGAACGAGCCGCGCAAGGTATCGGCAGCGTATCGTCGGTATTGAATTTGTCGGCGCCGCGCGTGAAGATCCCGCCCCCGCCGTCGATTCCCGTGCGATCCCGAAGGCGACAGAGGCATATCGAAGCGTCGACGTCGGTGGCCCAAACAGCGTTTTACTTGGCCGCTCGCGCGTTATGCGATCACGCGCCCTCACGCGTAGCGCGGACGTATCCGGAATTTTGGCGCGAATATGCCGGAGCGGATTTGATGTAGCTTGTTTCAAAGCGTAATCGTGAAGACTTCGTATTCGGAGATGAAGTCGCCGCGCAAGGCGATCTCCCATACCGATTCTTCGAAGCATGTCGACAGTGTACTCGTCGGCGGTTCTCCTTCCACGCTCGATTTGACCGCGACGATTTCGGCTCGAGTGGTTTCGAGGGCGACATTCGCTTTGTGCGTGCCCCCGCTGCATTTGGCCAAACCGGCTTCCAACATGCGTCGCAAGAAGGTTTCTTTGTCGTCGGGATATTTCACGCGACGCGCTCCAAAGAGTCGATCGCCGGCCCGGCCAAACCCGGAACCAAATCCAATTCCGACGCCCTCGAATTCTTCCAAACCTTCCGTTGACGGACGTACGCCAGGTTCGATCGCCAAGTAACTCGTCACCGGAGAGACTGCTTTGCCCAGCATTGCAATGGGCATCATTTCTTCTTCGGTGATCGCGGAATACGACGTCGTGCCGAAGAACAACCCCGCCCACCGTTGATTTTCCGCATCATTACGCACGAACTCCTTGCGGATGGGCGTCGCCCAAAGTTCGCCGGTCACTTCGAGCTTATCGACGGCATTGGCGGGCAAGTCCAATTCTTCAATCCCTTGCCCCTCGTCCAAAATATCCGGCGCCGAAAATCGCTTGTTGTTCAAACTCGGAGCATGCAGAGCGAAATGATGAATGCGCTTCGGTCGCGCCCATTCTTCGAATAGGGTGAAGTTATTCGCGTCATTCGGAGCATATTCATCGGTGCCGGCGTTCCATACGAGGCCTCCGGATGGTCGTGTCACGGTATTCCATGGGTGCTCATCATCGCGTTCGAGCCAGGATTTGCCGGCGCTGCGAACGACTCCGACGTGCAACAACGCCCCGCTTTTCGCCAATTTCTGTTTCAAGAACTCCGGCGTGATTTCTGCTCGTGTACGCGTATCTGTCAGGAGCAGAATGCGTCGGGCGCTGCCTGTGGGCGCCTTCGTGAGCAGCGCGTCGGCCTGCGCCAATGCGCTGTCCACATCGCTCCCATTGCGGCGATCGATGACCATGGTTTTGAACGTCGAAAGCGCTTGTCCCACCGAAACGAAGCCGGCAGGCTGATTTACTTTGCGATTAAAAGGCATGATTGCGATTCGACCCGCCGGAAAGTGCCCCACGAAGGATCGGGCCATGGTCAATTCCGCTTGCACTTCGTTTTCGGAAAGCGAAAACGATGCATCAACGAGGACCACGACAAACGCGCCGGGAGGAACAGTGCCCACCCGTGGCGCCGCGTCGATGTGGTAATGCATGATGTTTTTCTGCGCATTCACCGGAATCGAAGCGAGAGCTCCATCGACCGGGCTCTTGGTATTTGGGGCAACGGCGATATCGACTTCTTGTTTCAGATTCACCCAACCCGGAGCGGCCATCGGTTTGTCGTCGACATAAATACTCTCCCCAGATACGACCGGGGTGACGGTTGCTTCCGCAGCCAGCGACTCGGTTCCGATTCGCGGCAATTTCAAATGATGTCGACCCTCTCGATATTCCGTCGGAATGCGCAACGTGTATTCCACCGTCTTGTCCAGATTCGGAGGGCAGGGAAAAACCTGCAATGCCAAGTGCGTCTGCGAACGCCACGACAGAAGTGCAGGATCCTTCGGGTAATATCCGCCGATCCCCGTGAGCTCTCGATAACGAGCCGCCGCGGCTTCCGCTTCGAGCAGTTCCCCGTCAAACCAATGCGGCGCTCCGTCCTTCATGCCGAGCGTCCGCAACCCGACAGCCACGGCTCCGTACGGCAAGTCAATATGAAACATAGCCTGGTCGTGCCGCGATCCCCCATTGTGCACCGTCCGACGGACACGCAGATCCGCATACCCGTGACCGATTTGAATGTCGATCTTGTGCGACTTTTCGACGAGTTTTTCCGACCGTGTGCCGCTCACGTGATCCGCCGCTGCCGTTGCGGGGGCGTAGGTCAGGCCGGCGAGCGTCGCTAAAACAATGGCGGATCCAAGATGTGTCTTCATGGGTGGACCATCGACAGGAATCGTCCTCGAAGGTTCCCGCCATTTTTGTTTCTTGCGGGAGCGGATCAATACGGACTGGGTGAACTGGGGATCGAGGCGGCGAGCGGGGAGCAGTCGGTATCGTTTTGCCTGTAAAACCCGCGTCACAGATGCCGTCGTTATTACGCGTCTTGCCATAACGCCGGAATCGAGAAGCCGCGAGCGGGCATCCGGAGCATTTTGCCTGGTCGAGTCGGCCGGGGACTGGCTACGTACGGCGGTGGCAACTCGCTGCGGACACCGATTTCGCAACGTCTCCTTGCAAATTTACTCTGGGCGGCGTATCGACTGCTCGCCATGAAGCAGGAGTCGCAAACCGCGAACGAATCTCCTTCGCGCCCTTCCAATACGCGAAAAATCGTGACGTTCGCGTTGGCTTTGCTCACGTTGACGACTTGCATCGCCGTCACGTTGCGCTTGCGTATCGATCCGAATGTATCGGCACTGCTTCCCGATCAAGGTGAAGCTGCGGCATTGCGGCGTTATGTTCGAGGGTTTGGCGGGGGCGATCTTGCTGTGGTCTTGATTCAAGGCCCCGATAAAGACACCAATGCCGCCGTAGCGAATGAAATTGCCGACGAGCTCGGCCGACGTCCCAGCATTGCTCGTGCTTCTTCCCGCGTGGATTCGTCCCGAGCGCTCGATCCGATGCTCGCATTTCGTCACGCCGACCCGCGGGCAATGGATCGATTACGACAAACCTTGACCCCCGAAGGAATGCGTTCGCGCCTCACGGAAAGCCGAGCCATGCTTCTCGCTCCCGGTGGAGGTGCGGCTGCGGAGGTGATTGGTCGGGACCCCTTGCGACTTGCGCAGCTCGTGTATGACGGTGCGGATATCGGTGCCGGTGTACGGACTCAACCCGACGGCGCATTTGCAACGGACGACGGCACGGCATACCTCGTTTTGGCCGAGCCCAAAGGCCAGGCATTACGCGGTGAAGATGCCCAGCAATTCGTGCGGGATGCCGAATCGGTGCTCGGACCGAAGCGCATTGCACATCCCGAAATGAAATTGGGTTTGACCGGGGGACATGCGATCGCCGCCGCCACCGAAGTGATGCTCAAACGCGACTTGACCATTTCGAGCACCGTCGCAATGGTTTTGGCGTCGATCGTGTTCGCGCTGATCTTCCGCCGTATTCGAGCGCTCGTGGCCGTCATGCCGCCATTGGCGCTCGGGACGATATGGACCGCAGGCGTCGCGACTTTTTTCTCCGGTGGTTTGTCAGGACTAGCCATTGCCTTCATGTCCGTCGTCGTGGGCGTTGGCGTCGATACCGGCGTGCACGTTTATGCGGCTTTACTGGAAGCCCGTCGAGCGGGTTTGGCGCCGAGAGAAGCCGCTCGACAGGCCCGGGCGAAGACGGCACGAAGCGTTCTTCTTGCGGCGACGACGGCGGCTGCGGCATTCGGGGCCTTGGGTTTGTCCAGCATAAAAGCCATGCAGCAGCTTGGTATTCTGTGCGCGGCGGGCGAATTATTGACCGCGGTGGCGATCGTGCTCGTTACGCCGGAAATCGGCGCGTGGCTCGAAAAAGGTCCGCCTCCCGCGGAGGCGCCCGTGCGCTGGACCGAAGGCATTACGTGGCTCACCGGTACGCGCCGTCGAGCTGCAATCATGTCATTGTTGGCATTTCTTCCCATTGTGGCGTTGCTTTTCGGATGGGCACCGGGGTTGTCCGAATCGATTGTCGCGGTGCGTCCCAAGGCGCTCGAACCATTACAAGTGCAGCAATCGGTATTCGAGACGTTCGGGGGCAAACGTGGCCAATGGGTGATTCTCATCGCCGACAAGGACTTGGATTCGGCACGAGCTCGTGGAGATCGCATTGCCGAAACGTTGGCGGCAATGAAAGACGATGTCGAAGCGGTGGATGCATTGACGGCATTGGCTCCGGCGAAAGCGACGCAAGATGCGCGATTCGGCGCTCGTGATGCGTTGAATCTGTCTGCGAA
>CAYSYX010000114.1:0-22514 GCA_964435055.1 uncultured Polyangium sp.
CCATAGGCCTCGCTTGGCCCGGATGCAGTCACGACAAACCCACGTCGAACCTCTTTCGCCACGCGACCCTCGAAGCCAATCCCAATCCCACGACGCCGCTCGCCGCCATCCTGCACGTCGAAACGACCTCGCCGGTCAAGCTGACGATCGACGTGACCGGAGCAACCTTACCGACGCGTGAGGAATTCAGCGAGCTGCGGACGACACACGACGTACCCGTCGTCGGATTTGTTCCCGGAAAAACCAATACGATTACGGTGACCGCGGAGACCGAAAACCACACGAAAGAATCGCAAACGCTGTCGTGGCAACCGGCACCCCTGCCCCCGGATTTCCCGCCGATCAAGCTCAAGGTCAGCGACCCGACGGCCATGGAGCCGGGGCTCACGCTCTTTAATGTGTTTCAATGGAATCCCTTTTTGATCGGCGTCGTCGTACCTCGAGGGTGGATCATCGCGGTCAATGCCGCGGGAGAAGTCGTCTGGTATCATCACGCCGAAGCGGTCCCGGGGGATGTTCGACAATTGGCCAACGGCCATTTGTTCTATGAATACGACCAAACGGGGTTTGTCGAAATCGATGTCTTGGGCAATGTGGTCGCTTCCTGGCATGCGGCGGATCTGGGGGCTCAGCCGATGCCCAATGCCACGTTTGTCCCAACCGATACGATGCACCACGACGTGCAGGAAATGCCGAATGGTCACTTCTTGACGTTGTCGACCGCCGTCATGCCGGCTCCGAATTACCCCACGAGCGAAAAGGATCCGCTAGCCCCGCGGGCCGATACGATGCTCATGGTCGACAAGATCAACGAATTCGATCGCGCCGGGCACATCGTGCACAGCTGGTTTCTGGACGATTTCATGGATAGTTATCGCCTGGGTTATGATTCGCTTTCGCCATTTTGGGATACCGTCTACAAAGACGTGATCACCGGAACGAAAGACTGGTCGCACGCGAATGCGCTGGTGTATTCGGAGCGCGACGACAGTGTGGTGATTTCGGTGCGGAATCAAGATGCATTGGTCAAGTTCCATCGAGCTACGGGCAAACTCGTGTGGATCTTGGGTAATCCGGACAATTGGACGTCTCCGTGGAAAGAAGCGCTTTTGCAAGCCCCGCCGGACATGCCTTGGTTTTATCATCAACATGCGCCGAAGGTTTTTCCCGATGGACGCATTTTGCTCTTCGACAATGGGAACTTTCGCGCCTCGCCGCCGCATGAAAAGCTGGCGGCTCGAAAGAATCACAGCCGTGTCGTCGAATATCGCGTCGATGAAGCCAAACGAACCGTCGAGCAAACGTGGGCTTATGGCGGAGACGACACGGAAACGTTTTATTCGCCGTTTCTCGGAGATGCTGATGCTTTGCCGAAAACCGGCAATGTGCTCGTGACGGACGGAGGTCGCGTGGTGGACAACCAAGGCATTCCCAGCGACGAGATCCTCGTGGCGCACAAATGGGCGCGGGTCTTTGAAATCACGCGGGAAGCCAAGCCGCGAAAGGTCTTCGAGCTGCTGATCCAAGCGCCGCATCCCGTAGGATTTGCCGGCTGGTCGGTTTATCGTGCCGAACGGATTGCCGCGTTGATGCGTTGAGGAAAGTCGCCGTTACAAAACGATTCGTTCTTGTTTGATGAGGTCTTCGAGCGCCGCTTCCATGATGCTGCGCGCTTGCGCGGTGGCCACATACAAGCGATGATGCAATTCGGCATCGGCTTTGTCGCGACTCTTGCAAGATTGCGAATACCGCTCGAACGCTTGCAGGCTCGTGACGAGGTCCGACAAGTGGTTCGGACATTCGCAATCGACGCTGCTCGTGATTTCCGCGAGTTTCCCCAATTGATGCGGCGTAAAACGCATCGGCGGCACCACCGTCGATGCGGCATTCATGCTCGAACTCGACGAACGCACCGACGTCGGCGAAGACGGCGCGGTGGGAATACGCGGCGGCATCGTATTGGGATTGCGACCAAGTACGTCGCGCACGATGACGCTCATCATTTGCGCGCGGAGAAACTCCAAACGAATCGGCGCGCGAAGCGGACGCATATTGGGGCCGGTCAATGCCTCCAATTCCTCACGTCGAGCAAACGTGTAAATGGCAATGAGAAGCTCCGCTTGCGTATCCCGAAGCAACTGCTGTGGCCCATCGGGCAGACCGCCGGGTATCAGATCAATATTCGCGACGAGCACCTGAGCTTGCAATGCACGCGCTTTGCGAATCAGTTCTTGCACGTCCTGCCCGGCCCAAACCACATCGACATCACCAAGCGCCGCAGGTCGCTCGCGAAGCTGCAAAGGCAATCGATCATCGAGAATAGCGACTTTTACCATGGTTGTACCTTCACCCAAAGATGTCGTGATTACGCGAAAGAAGCGGATCGCGATTGGATCTAGGCGTAACGTCGACGGCCGCAAGGGCCGCCGCCGTGAATTACGAGCATCCGTGCGCGCATACACGGGCGAGGATGCGATGAACCTGGAGGCAGGTGCGTTGGGTATGGAAGCGAGATTTGTTCGTCACTACGGCCACACCACGTAACGCAACGGCGGTTACCAAAATGCGCTTTATTTTCGCACCTGAACGAATGAATTGCACGTCGTGTCCGGACTGGAATTGCGACACCGTCGGCTGTTGAACAACAATGCTGAGATTCATTCGATAACCATTCGAAACAAATCGCAAAATCAGGCAATTTACGAATGTGCTCACGTATCGTTTGGTGATGTGCGGTCAAATTGTACAGCAATGGCATATCGTTTGCTGGCAGCGAAGGCGCAAACGAGCAGCGGAACAGGTTCCCCGGTCGCTCAATACAAAGAGGAGATTCTCATGGCCACGCATCAGAACGCCACCGTCACCGGCAAAGAAATCGAATGGAGCGGCACCATCGTCAGCGAGACGGATCTCACCGGAAAAATCACTTACGCCAATGATGTGTTTCAACACGTGGCGCAGTATTCCGAGGGAGAATTGATGGGCGCGGCGCACAGCATCGTTCGCCACCCCGATATGCCGCGATGCGTGTTCAAGCTGCTTTGGGACACGCTCGGTGCAGGCAAGAGCATTTCGGCGTACGTGCTCAATCGCGCGAAGAATGGCGATGGTTATTGGGTTCTCGCCCATGTCGACCCGAAGAAAGACGCGTCGGGAGCTATCGTGGGTTATCGTTCCGAACGCACGGTGCCGAAGAAAGACGTCGTTGAAAACGTCATCAAGCCGCTTTACAAGTCGTTGCTCGACGAAGAAAAGCGCGTGGGCGGCAATGACGGCATGGAAGCCTCGTTCAATATGGTGCTGAACCTGTTGAAGGAAAAAGGCGTCTCGTACGACCAATTGATCGCGTCGCTCGCCGGCTGATCCATACTCCACCTAATTTGCGCCCGGCGTTCGAATTCGAAAACGCACGCGCATTCCCCGCGCCGTATCCACGATCAGCGTCTCGCCGTCCGGCAAAATCAAGAGTCGCTCGGCGACATCGAAAAGCAGTTTGGCCCGCCCAACCACCGTGGCTTTGTTCGTATCGATCAACGCGATGTTTCCGCGCTCATCCGCGAGCACGAATCGATCGCCTCGCGGCGAATACGCCACCGCTTTGGTTTTTCCTTCGCGCACATTGTCGATGAAGCGCGTTTCGTCGTGATCGAGGGCAATCAGCATTGCGCGATTGTTTTCCGTGCCTGCGGCGACCCACTTTTCGTCCGGGGACATGGCTTTCGACATGCTCATGCAACCCGGAAACCGATCTTCGACATTTCGCGGGTTTCTCACGTCCCAAATCGACAACGCACATTTTTCGTCCAGCCCGACCGACATGGCGTAACGTACCCCATCGCGCCCGACCAGAGCTCCGTAGACGTAGGGGGATCGAATGCCTTCGGGTGCACGAACGTCGTGCACGAGCGCGGTTCCCGGAGGCGCGTAATACATGACCCGCGGAATGCCGCCTTTGGGCAATTCTTCGCCCGTGGTGGCATTGAATCGCCTCAAATCCGGATGTTCGTGGCCCTGAAAAACCACTTGATTGGCCAGAGGTAGAATTTGCCCCACGCCACCATTTCGCCCTTCCACTTGAATGGACCAACGTTCTTTGCCCGTGCTCGTGTCATACGCGCGATATCGACGATGCATGCTGTTTGCCGACGTCATCACGAAGAGCGACGATGCATCGGGCGAAAACACCATTTGATCGTCCGTCGAAAAATACTCGTACAAGGTTTGCCGTTCCCACAATGTCGGAACGACCATGGGCAGCTTGATGCATTGCGTTCCATTTTCCAAACGCAATCGGCCCGTATCGTCGGATTGAACGACCCATCGTCCGTCGGCGCTACGCGCCATGACTTTCGAAGCCCGTGAAAATGTCGGCACCGGGCTTTTGCCATCGAGCGCCCCGATTTCAAACCCCAGTTTGCCATCGTAAAGGACGCGTCGACTCCCCGGCGAAATCGAACGAATGCGCGAACCAAATCGCAATTCTTTACCATCGCGCAGCCGAATGATGTATTCGACGAGCCGCGTGTCGGGACCGGTCAAGTATTCGCCATCCGGCGTGAATAACCACGCATCACCCGCCCCACGGGGTGTCTGAAAGAGTTTTTCTTTCTTGTCGAGGTCCCAAAGCGTCAACGTAGGCGACGGACACCAGGACATGTCCCTCGCTTCGCTCGAAAGAGCCACCGCGCACATCAATGTCTCCGTCACCGCACGCCGGCCATCATGCGACAAATGAAGCATCTGCGCTCGACCCACGTCGGCAATATCGGCGACGCGTTCAAATGTCTCGAGCGAATACACGGACAACTCGCCCTTGTGCAATAGACCGAGGCGTTTTCCGTCCCCCGAAACCGCCGCTCCTATCGACGTATCGATTGGCGGAAATCGATGCAAGACCTTGCCCGTCTCGATGTCCCGCAATTCGGGAACGACGGACTCCTTGGCCGTCTGTTCATTCCGGACAAACACGATGGCCCGCACGCGCCCCGGCAAAAACTTCGTTTCATAATCGAATTTCGCCGGCTTGACCTCCTTGTGGTTCCCGGTCGTCAAGTCCCAAACGTGGTTATACGAAGCCATGCGGCGGCTGTCGTCGGTGAATGAAACGGAATCACCGGTCCTTTCGTAAAGACGAACCTCGCCTTCCCCGCCGGCCCGCATGAGGAAAACACCGGTGAAGTTTTCGGCCATCGAATTTTCCCGTTCGATGTACGCGACGAACGCGATCCATTGTCCATCCGGGGATACTTCCAAACGCAGAGGGTTCTCGATGCGCCTCGGAAGCGGAATGCGTTTTTCCAGAACGCCCGTCGCGGCGCTCCAAATCATAACGCCGTCCTGGGATCCACTGATGAGTTTTTCGCCGTCGGGTGACCAGGTAAAAGCCACATGACCTTGCAACGCGAGGCGATCATCGCCGCGAACGTCCAGCAAGGTGATTTCGCCTTCGGTGGTGGGAGGAGGCGTTTGCCCTGGTGGAACAATGGGCTGCGGCCACGCTGTGCACGGCTCGGGCGCGCCGGCGGGCGGCAAAACCCGAGTGAGCTCCACGGGGGTGGGCGCCGGCGTACCATTGAAATGCAGGCACCCGGACGCGAACAACGAAAGGACCCATGCACTACGTCGAAGAAAAACCACGGTTCACCTTACCATGCACGAACAATTCGGCGCGCAATTCCTTGGAAACAAATCACGCCCGACGCCGATTTACGACAATGACGGTATGTCCTCGGACAAAAGCCTCTCGATGTCGTCCATCGATACGGGTTTCACGATGTGCCGAGAAAAACCGGCGTCCGCGGACTTGCGGCGATCCTCGGGCAAACCATACCCGCTCAAGGCAACGATCTCCGTCGTGCGGAAGAGTTCGTCCGTGCGTAACCTCCGCGCGACCTCCAAACCGCTCAATTCGGGCAAACCAATGTCACAGATGACCAGGTCGGGACGAATTCTTCGGGCCAGCTCGATCCCCGTCATGCCGTCGTTGGCCACGTGCACGTTTTGTCCGAGCACCACGAGCAACTGCCGCAAAAGCTCGGCCATGTCGATGTTGTCTTCAATGAGCAAGACACAACGACGTTTCATGGAACCATTTTGCCGTACGGCTGCCGCCGGCTGACCCTTCGGCGCAATCGGCAATCGCACGACGAACTCGGTCCCCTGCCCCGCGCCTGCACTGCGCACGGAGACGCTCCCTCCATGCATTTCGACGATTCCTTTGATGAGCGCCAAACCCAGGCCCAAACCGCCGTGCAAATGACCGGGTACGGGATTCAATTGCACGAAAGGCTCGAACAAGTCGGTCAATCGTTCCGGAGGAATACCGATACCTGAATCGCGCACGCGCAACGTGGCGGAATCATTTTCATTTTTGAGGAACACTTCGACACGCCCGCCACGAGGCGTGAACTTCAACGCATTTCCAAGCAAATTGTCGATCACCTGCACGAGGCGCGTTTCGTCCCCGTCCACCCACAATTCTTTGGACCCGAGCCAACAATCGAGCTCGAGACCGCGTTTATCGAATTCGGGACGCTGATCTTCGACGGCTCGCCGCAACGCCTCACCGATATCCAAGCGCCTGCGTTCGACCTGAAATTTGCCTCGCGCAATGCGAGCAATGTCGAGCAAATCATCCACGATGCGCGTCAAGTGCGTCACTTGGCGATCGATGACGGCCTGCGCATTCAGCGCGGAAGGATCCGCCGGAGGGACGTGCTGAATCAAATAAATGGCGCTGCGAATCGCCGCGAGCGGATTGCGCAATTCGTGCGAGAGCATAGCCAAAAATTCGTTTTTCTTGCGATCGGTTTCGCGCAACGCCGCTTCCCGCACTTGATTCTCGATATCCGTCGTGCACCCGAACCAACGAGCAATTTTCCCGTGTTCGTCGCGCATGGGCATCGCCCGAGCCAGGTACCATCGCGCCAAACCTGTTTGCAGATTGACGATCCGCAACCTTTCTTCATAAGGCTCTTCCGTTTCGACGGCCGTCATCCATGCGCGCATGATACGCTCGCGATCGTCCGGATGAACCGCATCGGCCCAGCCGTTTCCGTCGGTCGTGCCCGGCTTGAGTCCCGTGATCTTGCAATACTCTTCGTTTACATATTCGGAATAACCATCCGCGCGCGTAATGAACAACGAATCCGGGACGGTCTCCGCCATCATCCGAAACCGTTCTTCGCTTTCCTTGAGCGCGATTTCAGCCCGTTTGCGTTCCGAAATGTCGTCGATGGCCAAGACGATGCCGCCGATTTCACCGGAAAAATCTCGCCACGGGTACACGGCCCAACGCGTCCACAATTTGGATCCATCCGGACGAACCCACAAATCTTCTTCTCTATGAGTAGAGTGACCTTCGAGCGCCTTCTTGTGATTGTCGATCCATTCCGGCAACGCATCGGGCCATAATTCATAATGGTGTCGCCCGATAAACTCCGTTTCACCTCGCCCCATTTCGCGAATCCAGCTGCGACTCACCGCCATATATCGCAAATCGCGATCGAGCAACGCGACGCCGGTCGGGGCTTCCGAGACAAACGAACAAAGCTGCGCCCGGCTGTTCTCCAGCGCTCGCTCGATTGCGCGTTCCCGCGTCACATCCCAAGCGACGCAAACGACCCCGGTGATATTTCCCTCGGCATCCCGCCGCGGCTCGACAACCAGAGAATATTCACGCGTCCGATTATCGTATGTAAATTGCAGGCTGGTCCGCGTACCTTGACCGGACGTGATGACTTGCTTCTTGATTCGCGTCAGGACTTCAGCCTCATCCGGCGGCAGCAGGTCGAAGGTCGTTTTTCCCAGCATTGTCGCTTCATCCAATGGCGGCTGAGCGTTCACCACCGCGACAAACCGAAGGTCCAAATCCTGCTCGAGGAGCGTGGCCGGTGACGCGCGAAGCGCTTCCAACAATCGTCGTTGACTCAATTCCATTTCGTTCACGTTGCTCAGCCCCTCCACACGACCTGTCGCACTCGACGAACGTCAACCATTGTCAAGCTCGTCGACGGGGCAGACCATACCACGTCAGGTGCAAGAAGGAAACATACAAATGTCAACGAGGTCGCCGGAGGCAACCACGTGGCAGCGTGCTACCTCGACGTGAAAAAAATCGAAAAAGCACCGTAACCGTTCATCCGTAAAAACTCGTCACGCGGTGCAAGAGCTGAAGCACGCTAATCCACGTGATGGTCTCGACCAACGCCGCCGCGATTACCTCAGCGGACCGGCATTCTTCGATGATCGCGTCGTCCACGACGGCCGGACTCGGCGATGCGGCTCGGGCCAAATGAAGAATTGCTTTCGCCTTGGGATCCGTCGCCGGACACGGCCGCATCCGACTGCCCGCAAACTTGATCACGGCATCCATGGTTTCCACCGAGACTTCGTTTCGCGCGCCAAGCTGCCGCATTTCCGCCATCAAATGGCGATTGCCCACAATTTGCGCGTAAACGAGCCCCACTTGCACCTTGATCGGTAATCCAATGACGCTCGCCCCACGATCCAAGTTATCGCGCAAGATCACCGCAATGGCCCGAATGGCTCGCTCATGCGTGAGTTTCGCCAATATCCTGAATTCGCTCCCCGTGTGTTCCTGTAGATATTTCCCAACGGACGGCCAATGATCCGGAACCCCCGCCGTCCATTGCCGATCTTTGGACAATGCCGACGGAATCAGCGGCACGACGGAAAGTTTGTCAAGGAACGTATCACCCTGTGGAGGCGGTGTTGATTTTGCTTTGGATGTCGCCGGTGTGCCGTGTTTACCGGCGGACCAACCGGAAGGCGCAATCAATCCCCCGACTTCGGCGACGGTCTCCGGTTCGAGCTCCACACCGACCGCGTCCATGAACTTATTGAGAAAACCCATCATTGCCACGCTGAGGACAATCCATTCCACTTGCTCGGGCGGAAAATGTTTCCGAGCCTCTTGGCGGTCGACGTCGGTGATTTCGACCGGCACCCGCGCCAATGCTTGCCCGAGCCGCATCGCCGCTCGTTCGCGCGGCGTGTAGCCCGTTTCTTCACCCTTCAATGCCCGCGCGATCTTGTCCGGATCCGCGCCTCGACGCAACGCGAACGCCGACGTATGGGCCGAACAATACGCACACCCGGCATTACGACTGGCGACATACATCGCCAAACCAATTACATCCGCCGGAACCCCCGCGCCCCACAAGACAAACGGCAAGTTCAAAAAATTCGGCACGATGACGTTGTACGTCCGGAACGACGTCGGCCAAATCTCCATGTACGGATCGCAATTCGGAACGACTCCGATGAGCTTCTTCACCAGCTCGAGGAGCTTGCCGTATTGCTGGTGCAATACCTCCATCGGAACGGCCTGGGCACGGAGCAAACAAGTGAGCGTCGGTTCCACAACGTGGCTCGATAGCGCACGGGCGAACGGGAAGCAACTTTTTCGCGGAAGAAAATGGGAGAGAAAAACGCGGGGCCGAGCCCGAGAAACGAACGTTCCCATTGGATGGACTCGACCCCGATACAGGCTCGGACTTACTTCACGGAAGCGGTATCGACGCGGAACGTCGTGATCGACGACGAATCGGTCGAGGTGCGGAACTGCAAACGAATGGTTTGTCCCTTGTACGCGAGCAAATTGAACGTCTTGAGCGAATACGTGGTCGACGCGGCGACCTTGTTCAAGTTGCTGTACGTCGCCAAAGTGGCCAGAAGCGTACCGGCCGAGTTTCGCACTTCGACGAACAGTTTGTCGTATTGGGTGGTGGTCGTCGTCTCCGCGGAGGTGACGTTCAAGTAAAACGTCAGATTCGCCGTCGATGCCGCCGCGGGAATGGTGAATTGTTGATACGTTTGTCCGGTAACGCTGTTGGCCGATCCGAAGTAAATGTACCCCGTGCCTCCTTGAGGCGCGACGCCATTGTTGACATACAGCGCTCCGGTCCCCGACATGACCCACGGGGAAACGCTGCCTTCGAAGGTGCCATTGACGAGCAACTCACCGCCACCACCGCCACCACCGCCGCCTCCGCCGCCCGCACACGTGCCCACGCCGACGGCACACCAAGCGTTGGTCACGGCCGTAACTTGCGCTGACGACGCGGTAAACAAGTCCGTCGCCGCATTGATCGTCGCCGTACGCGCTCCGCTGAAATTGGTCGACGACGTCATGTACGTCGTGAGCGCGCGATACCAAACCCTCGATGCGTCATCGGCCCCCATGCCGGTGACGGTCGTCCCAAGGTGGTGGGTTCCACCCTTTGCGGCCAGGTAAAACGCTTTGTTGGCGATACCCGAATTGATGTGCACGCCGCCGTTATCAGTCGTTCCCGTGTACCGCTCCGTGTAATGATCTGGATCATCGTTACTGGTATAACCGCCGTTTCCAGCCAAATGCGGATCCTCCATGTAACGCAAAGCGTCGCTCGTACCGTTTGCCGGGGTATAACAAAGCTCGCCGATATGCCACGTATTCGTATTTTCCACGCCCCCGGCTGCGTAACGTTCGATCATCGCCCCGAAGACGTCGGACATCGATTCATTGAGCGCGCCGGATTCATTCGAATACACGAGCCCCGCCGTTCGTTCCGTCACGCCGTGGGTGATTTCATGACCGGCAATGTCCAGCGTGGTGAGCGTCGAAAACGTCGAACCATCCCCGTCACCGTACGTCATCTTGGAACCATCCCAAAACGCATTGGCGTAGTTCATGCTGTAATGAACGACGCTGGAAATCAGGCCTACCGCCGCATTCTCGGCCGCCGTATACGCCCCGGGCCCACCACTGCCATCGATACCATTGCGACCATGGACGTTTTTGTAATAATCGTACGTCTTCGACGCACCGTAATGAGCGTCCACCGCTGCGTCCTTCGCCCACGCATTGTCCGTGTCCGCAATGCGATACACCGTCGTCGAACCGTTGTTGAACGTGAATGTGCCGAGCTTCTTCGTCACGTCCTCCGAGTAATACGTCGAGCTGAAGTTTGACGTACCAAACGACACCGAACCGCTGTACCAGGACGTACCCGATCCGGTCGCCGCCGTCGTCTGCAAATTGTCGTAACTCCAAACCCGCTCGCCCGTTTGCGCGTCCAAGAACACCACCGGCATCGCCGTCTCCGCCGTGCCGTCGAGACGCCGCATCTGAACGCGATAAACAAGGTGATCCGTGCCTTCGTGCCGCAAGACCTGCATGTCGACGAGCGGTCGGTCCGTCAAACACGACACGCAATCGTACCCGCCAAGAACGGTTTGCACCGCTTCTTCTTCATGGATATCCGGCTTCACCGAAAGATCCTTGTTCACCCACGGAACAAGCCCGTTCGTCAGATTCACCGCCGTGCCCGTCGCATCCAAGTGCACGATGATTTGAGCTGCAAAGACCTCGACGCCCTGCCACACCTGCTGAAACTTGGCGTGCGCCATCCCCAGATCGTCAATCCAAACCGTCCGGACCTGAACCTCGTCCATGCCGTTCAGTCCCAACGACTCGAGGTTGTCTTGCAAAACCTGCCACGAAAGCTCCGTCGCCAGCGCGATCTGCTCCGCCGCGTCGCTGCTCGGCGTAAACACCGTCGCCCTCGGCGCTCGCTCGCCCCCCGTGAACTCCTCACTCGCCACCGCTTCCGGCGTGTTCACGTTCCCCTTGTCAATCGCGTCGACATCCCCCTCCGGCGCACCGCCGCAGCCCGCGGCAAACGCAATAACCAAAGACGCCGACCAACGAGCTGAAAAACCCAAAGAACGACGAGGCGAAACTTGTCCGTGCATGTGCATCCAACCCTTTCCAAGGTGTTCTTCGAGGACAAACAATGCTCGAAGTGCGGGCAAACTAAGGAACACACTTTCCGTGGTCAAGTAAAACGATCGGACAAACTTCGCCTCGTTCACCGTCACACACATTCATTTTCACGCACAAAATCTATCCTCACTGTTCCATACTCGAAACCAAGGTGAAACCATTCCCGCTGCACGAATAAGACAAACTTCACCCGGAACATCGCCTCGGACGCATTGCGTCAATATCGCGTCAAGACGACCTGGCGCTGGACAACCGCCACGCCTTGTGCTCGGCGGTTTTTCCCGACGAAGTCAGGCGCACGGGCACGCGCAACCACCCTTCAAGCTGCTCGATTCGCGCTTCCAACCCCGCTGGAACGTCGGCCCAAACAAGCTCGACTCGGCGTAAAGCTTGGCCAAGCAGCTCCTGCCGGGCCAAGTCGCCTTCGCGTAAATCCACGACCCGCCCCGCTTGGTCACGCTGAAAAATCGCTACATTTTCCGGCATTTCATACGCCGTCGCGATACGCCCCACCGCTTCGATTCGGTCCGCATGCGTGAACGCCAACGCGTTGACTCCACCACTCACCCGCAACGCATATCGCGCGAGCACGAGGTCCATCTCGCCCACGCGAAACACGCCTTGCCACCCGGCGCTCGCATTGTGTTCTTCCGGCAAAACCCCACGCAATGCTTCGTTTTCCGTGGGAAACGGCCCTTCGCCATGCCGTGTGAGGTAACTCCGAAGCACGCCCAAACGTTCAACCTGTCCGGAGAATTCATGCTTGCGCAAGAGCGCATCGGCTCCGCGACACGTGCAATCGCTCCACGTCGTGTGCGGATGAAAGCCGAAGTTCTCATCGAGCAGGACGCCTTGCGCGCCTTCGAAGACGACGTCGCCGGGTTTATCCCGGAACCACTCGCCCAAGTATTCGCTGGAAACGATGCAACCCATCATCGGCTGGACAAACTCGAGCCATCGCGTCCAGCGTTCGCGATCAAAAAAGATCGCCAGGTCGGGGTGCGTTTTTCCGAGAACAGCCACTTCATGCTCGAGGCTCTTCCATAGGCGTTCCCGCGCCTCTTCCAGCTTGACCCAGCGCCCGCGAGCTCGCCGCAAGTCCCCCACGCGATACGCATCTTCGGGATGTTCGAGCGCGTCGCGCACGGCTTCACCGACACCGACGCCGCACGTTCCATGTCGCGCGTTTGCTCGCGCCAATTCCCGCACGCAGTTCGCAGCTTGATGAAACGGCGTGATGACGAGCGCATCAGCGGAGACCGTCAGTCGATCCAATGGTTGGCGTACCAAGGATTCGCGTTCGAGGTGCCGAGCTTCGACGACCAAGGCGCTCGGATGAACCACGACGGTTTCGGCCAGATGCGTTCG
Organism: uncultured Polyangium sp.; assembly: GCA_964435055.1. GTDB lineage: Bacteria > Myxococcota_A > Polyangia > Polyangiales > Polyangiaceae > Polyangium. The sequence goes on from CAYSYX010000114.1 coordinate 13,157, forward strand.
AGTTCCCGGGACAAACGTGCCCGCGCCAAACTGTGCGAAGGTATGATGACGACCATCGCGCGTGACGACATTGTGCCCCGCTTGCGCGCCGCCATTGAAGCGCACGACGAGGCCCGCGTTCTTCTCGCGCACGAGAAAGTCGGTGATGGTGCCTTTGCCCGCGTCGCCAAACCCCAGGTCAACGACGATCCACGCGTTGCTCAACGAGAACTCACACGCTGCCATTTCGACGGGCCGATCCCGTCGGGAACATCCGCACGCGCTTCGAGCGCCGGCAGCGGCGCATTGTCTTTGTCCAGCGACGCCGCCCAAGGCATGAGCGCTCGAACGACCGCGCCGATACGCTGTCGATCATGCCGCAGCTCGCCGAGTTTTCGAGCAAATGCATCGAGGTCTTTCACGGCGCCCTGATCCATGGCGACGATGCCGGCAATACACGCCACGGTATCTCGGGGGCTTTCCATGCAAATCACGCGGTCACCCAGTAGGTCCCGCCAAACGCGTTCACAATTGCGGCGTCGATCCAGATCCGGAATCAGGAAAAACGGCTCGACAGCCCGAGCAGCTTCTTCCACGACGACGGTCAAAGGCAGATCTTCTTCCAGTTCGTCTCCCAAAACCGTCCGTACGGCCGCTCGCGACAATTGCGGATAAGGTTTTTCGTCGCCGGTGAGAAACATGTAGCCGCGTTGATTACGATTACGCAAACAATCGAGCTCCAAGTGCCGCGCCGCAAAATACAGCGCCAGCTCGTACGATTCATTGCCCGGCGTTCCGCCCTTGCCTTCGAGCCACGTCCAGGTCAGCCATTGATCCATCAATTCGGCCGTGGACTCGAATTGGCCCATTTGCAATGGCGCGTGATCATGAAATGCGTCGCCGACGGCCATGAAGAGCACTTGCGGATCCGTAATGCCGTGATCGCCGAGCATGCGCATGAGGCCCGGTAATTCTTCTTTGGCCAATCGTTCGGGAATTTCGCCCATCGAGCCGGTCACGTCGAGCGCCAGGACAATCCCGAGCGTATTGGGATGCCCGGCGCTGTCGCGACTTTCCCGCACTTTGATTCCAAACGGGCGCATGAGCGGATGCACGTCACGTTGGCGAAAAACTTCTTGCGTCGGGACATCACGTCGCGCCGTCGTAATCGCCTGATGCGCCTCGAAGCTATAACCACCGTAACCCATGCATCCGCCTTTGCTTACTCAATCAACCCCGACCAATCGACGAAGCCCACGGTTTCATGGCCCCGACGACGCGCTTGACGCGATCGGCCACCATTCCGTTGGCCGCCAATTTACGCGCGACCACATCCAAGTTCGCCGCTCGACCTTCCGACAACGCCACGACGCCCGCCGCGACCGCGCACGTATCCGAAGGATCGCCGAGGACAATCGTCTGTTCACCCAGGTACTTGCGCCAGAACGGAGCCACCTGTTTGCCTCGACCCGGATCCGGCACCAAGAAAAACGAATGATACAAATCTCCGCATTCCCGTATGACTTGGTCGAGCGGCATGTCTTTCGGCAATTCATCCCCCAGAAATTGCTTCGTCCATTTGGCATCGAGTTTGTCGTAGCAGGGTTCGTCTCCCGTCATGAAGAGATACCCTTTTTGCCCCCGTTTGTCATAACTATCGATCTTGGTGTGATGCGCCGCGAAGTAAAACGCCATGTCGTACGATTCATACGGCCCGGCTCCTCCGCCCATGATCCAGCACCACGTGAGCCATTGATCCATCAGCTCCGCGGTCGATTCGAATTGCCCCACCTGCAGCGGACAAACCCCGCCGAGCGCATCTTGCAAAGCCATGAAGAGCACTTGCGGATCCGTCACGCCCGCGTCCATCAAAGCTTTCATGAACGTCGGCAATTCTTTGCGCGCGATTTGTTCCGGAATCGAACCCATCGAGCCGCTGACGTCGAGCGCGAAAATGATGCTCGTCGTTTGCGGATGTTCGGCGCTGTCCCGCGATTCTCGATATTTCACGCCGAGCGGATTCATCAAAGGATGACACGTGCGCTGCGTAAAGACTTGTTGCGCAGGCAATTGCGACCTTGCAGTGGTGATCGCTTGATGCGCTTCGTAACTATATCCGCCGTATCCCATATCAATGTCCTTCTTTCACGTTGCGCCCCGGCGCTTTCAAGATTTCCAACCCGGCATATCGAACGGAATGAATTTCGGTGGGCCGAATACGCGGCGCGCGGTCGCGTCGAGCTCATCGCGTACGGACCAAGCGTCGTCCATGACCCGAACGTCGCCGCGCGCATGCGTTTCGAGCAGCCGTGCCAAAGGTTCCGGCACGCGTGAAGTCGCTCGTTCCAGGGAACCTCCCAACGCCTTCAAGACCATCCGCGCGGTCATGGTCAGGTCTGTCCGGGCCGTCGCGGGTGCGCCCTGCCAAACTGCATCCGGATAATATGCGCGCATCGCGGGATTCGTCACGACGAGCGATTTGCCCAAGGGAACAGCGCTCGACCAACCGACGAAGACGACGCCGTGATCGCGGGCATGCACGAGCGTATGTTGCGGGAGAATCGAGCCGTGAACAAAGCCGCTTTTGTGCACCCAGCCCAGCGTCTCGAGCATGCGTTTCCACATCCAAACCGCGGCTTCCGGGACAATCCCCGACGAATGCACGGAAAATACGTCGTTCATGGTGTGGACAAACCCGCTGCGCCACCGAAACACGCTCACCCGGCGAGCCCCTTCCCGACCGTGCAGTCCGAGTCGAGCCACCCCCGCATCGACGCGTTGCGGGATCATGGTCGAGAAAAACGGAGCCCCTTGGGCGTGGCTTTTTTCCAAGGTCTCGAGGACCCGACGCTCATTCTCCAAGAGGTCTTCGTCCACATCGGCGCGAAGCATTTTGACGATCACGCGTTCGCTGATGCGCCCGTCGCGCCGGCCAAGAAATACATCGCTGGATTCACCTTGGGCGATACGTCCGAGCAGCGCGTAGCGATGTCCGCCGATCCAAAGGCGCGTCAGGTGCGGATCGACCAGCGGTTCAGGTTTGGCTTGTACGGCGGCGGGAGCCCAACCACCGGGTCCAGGCGCGAGCAAAACCGAGCAATATCCGCATCGCTGGGTGCGCGTTGCCGGAGGCGGCGGCATGGGAGCGCCGCAATTGGGACAGGAGTGTTGAACGTAGCTCGTCACGCGGCCGAGGTTGTACCACCGAGGGCAATTGTTCTTCAATGGGAAAAAGCGTCCGCATGACTTTTGCGCCGTGGAAATCCGCGTTGCTCGAAACTTGGCCCGCCACGACTTCGCCGTGTTAGCTTGCGCGAGCAAATATGTCATCCGTCGCCGACTTTCCCGTCCCCGTCACTGCGCTTGGAGCCGCCAAAGGCGGAACCCTGTTGTTCCGACAAGGGGGAAAACTTCACCTGACGTGCGTGCTGAAAAGCAGTTTCCAGTTCGTCTCGGGCGCACCGATGAAGCTCATCACGCCGCGTGAATTGGTTCGTCACGAAAAAACGCACTACAACAACCCGTGCTGGAGCGTTGAAACATCGAGCGAACTTTCGCCGTACCAGCCGCGCGTCGACGTGCTCATGACCGGTCGAGCTTGCGCGCCGACGGGAAAATGGGTCCCGCGCGTGAACGTGCGCTTGGCGATTTTCCACGGCATAACGCTCTTGGACAAAACGGTCCAAGTGTACGGCGATCACAACGGCAAAGAGTTTGGCGTGTTCGAACGAATGCCGCTCGAATACGAGCGCGCGTTCGGCGGCCCCGGCCACGATGAAAACCCTTATGGAACCGGAATTTTGCCGGGTTCACCTTTACCGAACCTGATTTCCCCCAAAGATCCCGGCGCCGTCGCCGGATTCGGCCCCTTGGCGCAACGCTTGCCCCTGCGAACGTCGCGCCTTGGAAGCATGAGTTTGTCCGCGATTCATCAACCCATACCGGAGTTCCCCGACGATTTCGATTGGTCGTTTTTCCAGGCGGCGCCCTTGGACCAACGACTACCGTCGCTCGTGGGCAACGAGTGGATCGTCTTGGAGGGCGTCAATCCCGCAATGACGCGCATTTCTTCGCGCTTGCCCGGTGTTCGGCCCTTGGCCACGATCTTCGGCGTCAACCCCGAAAACCCCGAAGAAGCCCAAACCTTGCAATTGCGAATCGATATGCTGAGCATCGATGCGGATGCCTTGCGTTGCGACGTGATCGCTCGGGGCGTCGTGCAAATCGCGGACGAACGGGCGCTGAAGACATTACGCGTGGCCGGAGCGATGGAGACGGAAGACCTGTCGTTTGCCCAGGTACTCACGCCGCCCGGAGGCACCAAACGAGGCGCGGCGCGAATGCCTCAGCAACCGGCAATGACGATGCGCATGGACGCGACGGCGGACAAACGCGACGAGCAGCTGGATTCGATGGACGTGCCGACGTTACGCGATGAAAAACATATTTTTCGCGCCATCACGCCGACGGGGACATTGGCGTTGGATCAGGAGCCGTCGCCGTTGGCCAAACCGATTGAAGTTCCCATCATTCACATACCGCCGCTGCAAGACCTCTCGAATTTGGCGGCGACGCTCGACACGTATCACGTGGATCTTTCGGCGCCTTCGGAGCGATCGCCTGCGCCGCCCGAGCCGGAATGGCTGGACGAAAGCGATTTGGAGGAAGTGTATTCGGTGGACCCGGAATCGAATCCGGCATCGATTCGAGCGAAAATGGGACGGTAATACCAATCGGGGTCGTCAAAGCCGTCTCATGCCCACGTCACCCGCCAGGTATGCACTGCGCATTCGTGGGACTTCGTCGCGAGAACATTTTTGCCGCCCGTCATCGCAACGGCTTGCTCAATCCAGCCGCACATACATTCCCGAAATCGTTCGGGAAGATCGGCATAATCGAAGACGCGCAAGACAATCGTGCGCGGATCGACAAATTCGACCGATGGCTTTCCCGCATTGTGATAAGCTCGCCACATCAACGCGGTTTGTTTCATCAAAAACGACACCGACATCATCCGCACGAAATGCTTGTAAGGTCCGGCCAGGTTGTCTCTAGCCATGGCTCGGCCCAATTCGCGCAAAGGGTTTTCGGCCACCGAATGCACCATGGGCGCCACGCATTCAAAGATTTCCGTCGCGTGTTCAATGGGTACCCAACCCGTCCGATTTGCTTCGACAAACGTATCTCGGGCCGCCAAGGAAAGACGCTGCGCAACCTTCGCTTCAACCCCCGCAGCTCGCGCCGCGCGGCGCGCAAACACAACGCCAATACCTCGATACCCAGCCATGTCCTGCGCGTCTCCTATTCCAACGAGAACATAAATGGCAGCGCATGTCAACACGAGTCCGATGCGACGTTCTTGTTATGACGATCCGGCGCCCCGAAATACAGGAGGGCTCGACCGAGGCTGAGATCCGCGGTCGTTGGTCATCGCCGAGTAATTCTCTTGACGTGCCTGTCCTTCTGCCGGACCATACGCCCCCATGATTCGCCTCCGCCCCTCGGCTGATGTAACGCGCGGCGACAACGTGGTTTGTGATCCCCACGTGGGCCTTTTGATTCGCGAAGGCCGAACCTCCGCCACGATCCTCACGCCCCGCGACCTCGTCGACGTTCCCATCCATGCCCCCATGCGCCCCGTCATCCAGCGAGAGTTCGCGGAAAAAATCATGGCCGTCTTGTGCCGCGACAATCCCGATCGCTCGGATATGCCTGTATGGGCCGACGTATGGGAAAACCGCGACGTGCTCATTGCCGAATTAGCCGCCTCGCTTTACAAATCCGAACGCATGGTCCGCATTGCCTTGCGCAAAAAAGACCCCACCGTCCCCATTCCCGAGCGCCCTTGGCATTTCGCGGGCTTCGAATACATGGGCCACTTTGTCGCGCAACGTGGACTCATCGTCGCCGATCGGTGTTACGTGCATCGCGAAGAGAAGTTTCTCTCGGTGCGAACGCCGTGTTTGTCGGGTACGTGGCATATTTTTCGCCGTTATCACCCGGACTTCGATGGTCGAACCGTCGCGTTGCTCGTGGTGCACGAAGACCATTTCGACAAGGCCAAAGAGCCCGGTAATGAATTGGGCTGCTTCGGCGTCGATGCCGGTTGCGCCGTCATTGTCGATCTACGCGTCCTCGAAAATGCCGAGCTCGTCGAAAAACTCACGCAATCGTCGGATTGGGACGAAGGCCCTGTGGATGACGTGGGTTGTTATTCGCTGACCTTCGACGGCGACGGGCTGTACAACGTCCGCGGCGTCGAACATGACGGAGAAATCGTCGCGGTCCGAGCCAATGTATCCCGAGATCCCGACTACGATTATCACACGCCGCCGCCGACAATATCGAAAACGTCGCCCGAAATAGAAGTCCCCGCGTCCGCACAAGCCAAACCTTATGCGCCCTCGGAAACGTTTGTCCCAGGCGACTACGTGACCCACAAGAAGTTCGGTACGGGCATCGTGAAGTCGATCGTCGACAAAGGAAAAGTCGAAATAACCTTTCCGGAAGGCATCAAGATCCTGGTGCACGGGCAAACGAAATCTTGAGCGTTGGTCCATCGGGCGCCGAAAATGTGCCGGCTCCGTCGAATTTCATCGACACGCGTGCCGCCCTCGTGCGATGGTGCGCGCTCGAAACGACCGAATGAAGACAAACCACGACGAATCAGCAAGGAAGTGACCGTATGTCGCTATTGTCGAATGCCGGAGCCTACCAAGAAATGTTGGAACGCGAAGCGGCGATGAAAGAAGAGATCCTCGCTCGACAAGCCGCCGATGCAGCCAACAACAATTCGCAGGTCGGAGCGCTCGTCGAAACCGTGTACTTGGTGTCCGCTGCGGACGGCCATTTCTCCAACGCGGAATGCGAAGAGCTCTCGGCGCACGTGTCGGCACTGACGGAAGGTCGGTTCAGCGCTTCGGAAATCGAAACGATGCGTTCGGCAGCCCAAGGCCGCGCCCACGAGGGCCTCGAATGCCGCGCCAAAGCCATTGCCGAATTGTTGACCGACATGGACTTGCGTCGCTCGGCACTGCTCGCGGCATCCGCCGCAGCCTGGAAAGACGGCGGCGTGGGGCAAAAAGAAGGATTGGCGTTGCAAGCGTTCGCTCGCGCCTTCGGCATTCCGATCAACGAATTGCACAAGATCATGAGCGAAGCGCACGGCTGAACGGCGCTCGACGCTTCGATTCCACGCGATTCCCGCCTCGCGTCCCCGCATTCCCCACCATTCGACAGACGTTCTTGTTACCTGGATGCGCGTATTCAGGATATGCTCGCGACATGAACCACCCGCGATTTCGAGCCATGGTTTCTTTTTGGCTCATGGTCTGCATGTTGTTATCGTTTCTGCCGCTTGGATGCAATTCGTTTCAATTGCGGCATCCAACCGCACGGCTTGGACAACCGTACCTGCCTCGGGAAACGGAGGAACGTTTCAAAGAATGTGCCGCATTGGTCCATAAAGACGCCGATCTCGCGCGGCGTTCGGTGGATGCCAAGATCAAGGTGGACGAGGATGGCCGCGTAATCGAGGCGACCACGACGGGCGAGCCCAATCCTGAGGTAGGCATCTGCATCCGCGACACATTGCGAAACATGCACGTCGACCCGGATGTCATCCAGGAAGCCTCGCTTCGATCGACGCGATTGCCATTATCGACTGCGGAGGCGGCACCGAGTCGCGCGTTTGTCGGACAGGCCGACCCCGTGACGATTACGGTGGTCACGATCGTTTATGTCGAGGTTATCGTCATTGAAGAGGTATTGCTCACGCTTGGGATCGGGGTTACGGCGAGCGTTGCCTTGCATGCAGCGCGCGATACGGCGGGCGCCAGTTCATCGAAAACGTCCCGCGCCGCGCGCAAACCACATCAACCCGTCGCAAAGAAGTGGCTTGACGCCGGTGGTTCGATTGATCAAAAGGCCGACGGAACAACCACGTTTACGCGTAGCGATGGCGTGAGCGTAACGTACGACAAGGCCGGGTTTCCGGATTTCACGCGGTATCGACACCCCACGGTAAGAGACGTGCAGATTGAGTTTACCGGGGACTACAACAAGGACAACAGCGCCGCAGATGCAGCCGCGGGCATCACAAAAGAACTGAGAAAGAAAGAAAAGTACGTCTGGCATCATCATCAGGACGGAAAAACCATGCAGTTGATCAAGCGCGACGTGCATGAGGACTTCTTCCACACCGGCGGCATGTCCGGCGCTGGAAAATGAGAAGGAGATTGAGACGATGCAAATCGAGGAACCGAATCCGTATGGCGCGACATCTCCCGAGGAGATCACCAAATTCGAGGCCCGCCAGGGCGTGTTGCTCCCGCTCGAATACAAGCAGTTTCTGCTGACGTCGAATGGTGGATCGCCCACCCCCGACGTGTTCGAAGTCCCGGAATGGCATGGCCACGGGAACACGGTGATGTTCTTCTATGGCATCCACGAGGGCGAGAAGGTTGATCGCCTGGATCGGGCGTGTCAGGTGTACGATGAGCGCATCCCTGCCGATCTCCTTCCTATTGCCTATGATGCGAACGGGAATGTGATCTGCATTGGCTGGGAAGGCGAGCGCCAAGGCAAGATCTACTTCTGGGATCACGAGGATGAAATCGACGAGGATGGCTGCCTCCGATATAACGACTGCACCGTGTTTCTCGTGGCGAATAGCCTGCAAGAGTTCCTCGACAACCTCATGACCCTCGAGGATTTTGAAAAGAAGTACCCGTAGCAGCGAGTCCCATCCGTGGCGCTCGACCCCGAGCATAACGTCACCCACGCATAGCGAGCGCATCGTCACGGTCGAGGTTTTCTGGGGTTTGGCCAAGTGGAAACGGTCGACACCGATACCGGCAGCGTCACAACAACGGTGTCGACCGGGACGAGTTTGGATGCATTCGGACGCGTATTATCGGAGCGTGATGCGAAACTGGGCTACACGAATTACGAATATGGGCCATTCGGGCAACAACGCCGCGTCATTTTACCGGATGGTACGACATGAGCGTGCTGTACGAGTGCGATTCCACGGGGACGCTTACAAAACTCCGCAATGGAATGACGCGTGATGAGTTGTGCTCTTGCGAGACGGTGGACGTCATTGCTCGCGGCATCCGCCGCAGCCTGGAAAGACGGCGGCGTGGGGCAAAAAGAAGGATTGGCGTTGCAAGCGTTCGCTCGCGCCTTCGGCATTCCGATCAACGAATTGCACAAGATCATGAGCGAAGCGCACGGCTGAACGGCGCTCGACGCTTCGATTCCACGCGATTTCGTCCATTCCTCCCTCATTCAACAGGCGTGAAGCGTCGTGGATGCTTCCGATGACCTACGCGCGACGTGCAAAGGCTTTCCGCGATGTCTCAGGTGACCTACGCGC
>CAYSYX010000115.1:0-1667 GCA_964435055.1 uncultured Polyangium sp.
GGCGCAATCGGCCTTGCTGATCCCGGACAATAACCTCACCGGTGTGCTCAGCCCAATCACCATCAGCAACTCGGGCGTGGTCGGAAAAGCGGTGGTCGTGATCAATGCCATCGGTCATGCATTCGACGCCGACCTCGACATCAGCCTCGTTTCACCGGGCAATACGACGCTGGATTTGACCTCCGACAATGGTGGCACCGGCGATCATTACATGTCGACGGTGCTCGATGACGCAGCGGCAACATCGATCGGTGCGGGCACCGCCCCCTTCCGCGGGCGTTTCCGTCCTGAAGCGGCGCTCAGCGGTGTCAACGGACAAACCGCAGCGGGAACGTGGAACCTCAAGCTCGCGGATGACGCGGCATCGGACGTCGGCGTGATGACGTCGTGGTCGCTGGGTCTTTGCGTCGCACCGCCCGCGGTTTGCGGAAATGGAACCGTCGAACCGGGCGAAGTCTGCGATGACAACAACACGACCCCCGCAGACGGCTGTTCGGCGACGTGCACCGTTGAACAAGGTTGGGCATGCACAGGCACGGCGCCCAGCACCTGCACGTTTACGTGCGGCAATGGAACGGTAACCGGCAACGAGCAATGCGACGACGGCAACACGAACAACGGAGATCTTTGCAGCAACGTTTGTCTCTGGGAACTCACTCCAGAAACCGAGCCCAACAATGCATGTGGCATGACAAACGGTCCGTTCAACGTGCCCTTCATCTACAGCGGCGCCCTCACGCCGAACGGAGACGTGGATCTCGTCGCGTTCACCGTTCCGGCTTATGCCGATCTCCGATTGGAATCTTTTGCCCCCGACCTCGGGCAATGCACGGCGGACACAGTCATTGAACTGCGAGGAACGGATTGTACGTCGGTGCTCGTCAACGACGACGACGATGGCCTCAGCACGTGTTCGCTCATCAGCGCCACAACCGATACCGGAGCGCGTCATGTGCCGCCTGGTACCTACTACGCCTTCGTCAAGCTCTTCGGCGCCGGAACAGTTGCCTCGTATCGGCTCCAAGTCGGCTTCGATGCGCTCTGCGGCAATGGCTCGATTGAAGGGTCCGAGCAATGTGACGGCGGCGCAGGCTGCAGCACCGATTGCATGCTTTCGCCCGTCTGTGGCAATGGCATCGTGCAATCCGGCGAGCAATGCGACGACGGCAATACGGTCTCCAATGATTCGTGCAGCTCTACGTGTCAATGGGAGACCAACGCGGAAGTCGAAGCCAATGGCACGACGGGCGAAGCCGATACCAATGCGACAAACGTCCCGCAACTCTTGATCGGCAATACGCGCAATATCACCGGCGGCCTCACGGCTTCGGACAAGGACATCTTCAAGGTGTCCGTGACCGCGCCCAATACCGTCGTCAGCTTCGAGACGTTCGACTCGAGCGGCCGCGATTGCGTCGGCATGACGAGCACACGGTTGACGCTCTTCGACGGCGTCGGCATGCAACTCAAGCAAGACACCGCGACGGCGGGCATCAGCACCTGCTCCGAGCTCGCCGTTCTGTTGCAACCGGGCACATATTACATCCAGGTCGACAACAGCACCGGTGCTGCCGTGACAAACTACTTCCTCCGCACCGTGTTCCATACGAACAACGGCTCGGAGATGGAGCCCAATGACACGCAAGCTGCTGCCAATCCGGATCCCG
>CAYSYX010000115.1:1677-22486 GCA_964435055.1 uncultured Polyangium sp.
CTTCGGCGATCACCAAGTCTCGACCGACACGGATTGGTACTCGGTCACGGTTCCGCAAGGCGCTTCGCTCCGCATCGAGACCATCGAAGGCGATGCCTCCGAATCGTGTGAAGTAAACGGCATCGATTCGACCATTACGTTGTTTAATGCCGCCGGCGTGCAGCTCGTGTCCGATACCGATACCGGTCGCGGATGGTGCTCGCAGCTCGACGGCACGGGCGCGTCTCCGACCAACCCGGGCGCCGGCAACCTCGCCGCCGGCACGTACTTCATCCGCGTGACGTCGGATACGACCGGCGCAACCGCCGGCAACCAGTTCAACTATCGTCTCGTCACGATCGTTCGCTGAGCCAAACCCAGGGCGCGCTCAACCCGTGAGCGCGCCCCTGGTTGAACATTTGGAGCTTCGGATCGCCACGGGGGTCCTTTTCTCCAAACCCCTCCGACAAACCTCTCCTAAATCGACAACGTGGCAATGAACTGCTCGAGTTCTTCCCGAGCAACCTTCACCGCTTCTTTCGCCACCCCGATCGCTTGATCGAGCGCCGCGAGGCGATCCTCGGTGTCTCCCAGCGCCGTCAAATATCGCGTACGCAGGTCGTTGTCCGCCCCTACCGCCGCAAGGTTTGCCCTCAAGCGAGCTTGATCCGCAACAACCGTCGCGCGCTCACTTTCGAGCGCCGCGAGCGCCTGTTGGCGACCCGCGATCGTTCGTTGCAACGTGGCGACCTGTTTTAATGCATCCCGCACGGCTTGGGGAATTTCAGTCGCCAGCAAAAACGTTCCCAACTCCGGTCCGCCCATGCCCACGATCGAGATACGTTCTTCGATGGGACGCTCGAGCAATACGTCGAACGCAACCGTTTTTCCTGCTGGAACCTCGAGCGCCAAACGATGATGCGTCGGAGTATCCCCCAAGAGGCCCGTCATGGGAGATAACAGGCGAAACCCAGCCATGCGCGGATGCTCGATGATCATCGACCGAGCTTCGTCGGTAGGTCCAACAACGCGATACGTGGTTTGTCTCCGATCCACGCGACGAACCACGAGCACACCACGATCGACGGCCGCTCCCGAGATCACCTGCGCCGCCTTGTCTTCGACGTCCACACGCACCTCCAAGTCGGCGGCGTATTGGAGCAACCGATCTTCACCCATGGGCAAGGGCCCGAGGCGAGCATCCCCGACAAACGCAAGCTCTCGATTTTGCTGCATTTCGTACAGGGCGATCGCCCCGGGCGGCAAGCTGGTCTCGGAATCGTTGACGATGCGTACCGAGGCCATCGGGTTTGTCTTGTTTACATCGCGCCGGAACACCGAAACCCGTTCGGCCGGCAGCTCACGATGCAGAATCGGCGCGAGCATCACTTCGCCCCGGGCCAAATCAATCGGCTCGGGAAAGTGAAACATCACCGAAGTCGTCCCTTCTTCGGACTCGGTGGGTTCGGCGGGAGGCGTTACGGCGACGTCCTCGGACAAATTCTCCGCCATGGGAGGTTGCGCAGGCGAGCGCAGCATGAATGAGGACAAACCACCTCGCGCTTTCTTTTCCGCCGCGCCGATCATGCCCGGATCGATAGGCGGGAGAATACGCCCGAACACTTCGACGGGGACTTCGGGACGCGTGACGAAATACGAATCGTAAAGGGCTTGACGGAACGTCACCGGATTGCCCGACGCCACGGTCAAGTCCACACCGTTCCAATCCTGACCGCTCATGTTTTCGAGCACGGCGAAGCCTTCCATTTCGGCTTTTCTCTGTTGGTCCGGAAGAACCAGCCTGTAGGTCGCTTTCCACAGCGGTACGGCGACGACATACCCGACGTTCACCGTGCGTTTGCCTTTACCTTCCACATCGATCGCGATGGATCGACGTTCTCGTTCATTGTTCGACGCAATGGCGCCGAGCGCGCGTTCGACTTGGGCCCGCAGGTTTGGATCGACAATCTCGATGGCCGAAGCCTCTTCGATCAGCGCTTGCCGCAATCCCGTGGCTCCCATCAACGTCAGGCGATGGCGCAGGAGGGTCGTGCGACCGTCCGCGAGCGAAGTGGTCTCGTCCGTGACGGAGACGATGCGTCCTTCCATAACGGACGCATTGACCGTCAAACGAATCGTTGTTCCGCGCAAAGCCCGGAGCAGGGACGCCGGGGACGCAAGATCGTCCATGGAAAAAGGCAGATCGCGAAAGACTTCGGCGAGAGGTTCGCGGCCGGGCAGCGTTGCGCGTCCCAAGTGACCTTGACCATCGAAAACAACGAGGCTTTTCAGCACATCGCTGACTTGATCGAGACGCACGTCGATGGAAAGCGTCGCGTTGCCTGTGACTTCGGCTTCGTGTTCGAAATATCCCACGCCTCCGGTGGACAATAGAATGCGGCGCAAGGGTGGTTCCTGCGCAGCGGCCGGCGCCGCCGATGAACTGAGGATCGAGCCTAGAATAAGCGCCCCTGCGCCTCGGACGTGTTTCATCATCCCCTCCCATTTTCCGTTTTGCGTCGCGAGCACACTCGATGCGCCGCGTGCGCAATCATCCGTCGAGCCGGTGGGGCCTTCCGTCAATGCAGCCGGTCGCTCTCGAGATTTGGTGTCGTCGACGTTTGCTCCCTCTTGCCAAAATGGGTCGTCATTCGTCTAGAATGTCCCGATGCACCCGACCCTTCGGATCATGTCCGGTTTTCATGATGTCTCTCCGCATCTGCGCGAAGAAGTGAAAGTCTTGCAGCGGGCACTGGGCAACTGGGGGTTTGGCGTGACGCCCGATGGTTTGTTCGGGCCGGGCACCGAACGCGCCGTGCGTTCATTTCAACGCCGTCAAGGACTCATCGAAGACGGCATCGTCGGACCGCGGACGTGGGAGGTTGTTCTCGCCAAACGCACGACGGACATCGGCACGTCCGTACGCGACGCACCGGTGATCACAGGGTCGGAGAACTTCCCATTCTCGCGTTTGCCGACGGCGGATTGGACGCATGCTCCCCGAGCATTCGGATCGACGCGCAGCAGCGGCCATCGAGCTCACGCGGGATGCGATCTTTATGCCCCGCTGGGGACATGGATTTATGCGATTGCCGACGGTGAAGTCATTCGCGGTCCATATCCATTTTATTGCGAAACCTATGCGCTCGAAGTGCATCACGGTTCGTACATCGTGAGGTACGGCGAAGTCCAGCGACGCACGATGGTTCGGGAGGGGGATCGCGTCAAAGCGGGACAACCCATTGCGAAAGTGGGACATCTGGTCGGCGTGAATGTTTCGAGCGATATGCTGCACCTCGAAATGTACCGCGGCACCGCGGCGGGTGAATTGACGCAACGAACCGGCGGCGCTTTGCGAGCCGACGGAGTTCCTTATCAACGTCGCGCGGATCTGATGGATCCCACCCCATATTTGAACCGGTGGTCCACGAATCTGCCTTACGAATGAGTTTTTCGCGCCAACCTTACCGAACCTAACGAACCAAAGCAGGTCACCATGCGCCGCGTGTCGAATTCGCTTGTCTTTCTCTCCGCTGTTTTGTTTGGACCAACCCTGGTGGGTTGCGGCGATACCGAACCCGCGCCCGCTCCGGCGAAACCGGTGGAAATCGCCGATGCCGAAGGAAAGTCGACGAGCTTGAATTGTCCGGGATCGGCCGGATGTGAAAATGGTGGTGGAGATCTTTTGGTCGGAGCGGCCGCCAAAAAGATCACGCCGACCATCGAGACGTGGACGGATACCAACGCCAATGGCGTATGGGACATGGGCGAGCCGTATGAAGATGCCAATAAAAATGGCAAATGGGACGGCGTATGGCTGGCCGGATTCGGCATGGGTCGCGCGGCCACGGGCGTGCATGATGATGCGTGGGCCCGCGCGGTCACGTTCGAGCAGGGTGACGTGAGCGTGGGTATGGTGTCGCTCGATTGCGTGGGATTTTTCCAGCAATGGGTCATCGATATTCGTCAGGCGGCCAAAGCCGCGGGGCTCGATTTCGATCACGTCCTGGTTTCGTCGACACACGTGCACGAAATGCAAGATACCGTGGGTCAATGGGGAGCCAATGCGAGCAATTCCGGGGTCAATCCCGCGTATATGGAATACATCATCGCGCAAGCGGTGGAATCTCTGAAGGCGGCGAAAGGCGCACAGAAAAAAGCGCAAATGGTCGTGGCCCAAGGTCAGCGTCCCGATCTCATCAGCGACCACCGTCCGCCGGAGGTCCTCGATCAAAACATCAATATGATGCAATTCCAGGACGATACGGGGGCGCCGCTGGCGAACGTCGTCATTTGGGGAAATCATCCGGAAGCGCTCGGAAGCGACAACCAATTGCTCACGTCGGATTATCCGCATTACCTGCGCGAAACCCTCGAAGCGAAATGGCCTGCGGCGCCGGCGGTATTCTTCAATGGTCCTTTGGGCGGTTTGACCACGACCATCGGCATCCTGGGATGTCCCGATGCCATGGGCAAAGAAACCTGTCCGCAAGGAACCTTCGAACGCGCCGAATATGTCGGAAAAGGTGCTGCGGAAGCGGCCATCGCGGCCCTCGAAAGCGCCAAAGCCATCAAGGAAGCCGCTCCGAAACTCGAATTTCGCCGCCGCCCGTTTTTGGTTCCGCCGACGAACGTGACGCTGGCGCTGGGGGTGATTTCCGGACTCATCGTGCGGGATATTTATTGGGCGGACGGTCGCAAGGTCACGGACGAGGAGCGTCCGGGCATCAACGTATCGCTCATTTCTTCGGGTGAAGTCGTCGTGGCGACTGAAATCAACATGCTCAACATCGGCCCGGCATCGATTGCGGGAATTCCGGGCGAATTTTACACCGAGCTATGGCTGGAAAAACCGGGTGGCGGATCGTTCGTCGAAAAACCCGAAGGCGCGGATTATCCGGACGCCGTCGCGGAAACGCCGATTCAGTCGATGTTGCCGCAAGGTTCGGTCAAGATGATCATCAACAACGCCAATGACTTTCTCGGCTACATCATTCCGCTGCCGCAATGGGATTTGGTCGCGCCCTGGACCTACGGCGATCAGCAATACGGCGAGGAGAATTCCTCGGGGCACGAAACGGCGCCCATCATTGCTTCGGAATTCGCGAAGATGGCTGGAAAGTAGTTTTACGAAGCGGACTAGGCGGGAACCCACCAGGCGTGGTATCCCGTCGGCACGCGTTGCGGAATCAGCACGCGGGCAATGGGCGGCGATTGCATATTTTTCGCGTCCATGATCCAAGCTTCGCTCGAACCCGTCGCTTCTTCCACGACAAACGTCACGAGATACCCGTCGTCTTCAGCGGTCGAACCGACGCGCGGCGCAAAAACGACTTCCCCGCCAAACCATCCCTTGGGATACGCGTGGGCCGAAGACGAATCCGCTTCCAAGTCGTATTTGATGACTCCATCGAACAGCAGCGTGGGCATATCGGCAATACGCTGATTGTAGCTGTAACGAGTTTTCCGCCCGAGCGCTCGATTGTCCATGCGCGGAAATTCGGAAACCGCATCGTCGAGCTTCGATTCTTTGACGGCGCCCGTGTCCAAGTCGAGCTCCCAACGGTACAAGAATGGTTCCAAACGGAGAAACCCAATCGAAGGAACTTGGCGCGGAGGATTCAATGGATCGCCGACGAGGGGCGCGTCGATCTTGCAGCCGATGAGCACCACCTTGCGCCCTTCTTCCCAGGCATTGATGGTATGGTACATGTAAAACGAAGACGTCTCGAACCAGCGAATTTCGTTGCCGGGAGCATGACGCGGCAGCACCCCGATACGGCCGGGTTTGTCACGAAAATACTTGACGCGGGTCTTCCCGACGCTCAGCAATTCCGGATCCCACATCATCGTCATATCGAAGAACAACGTGTAGTGTTCGGTGATGGCCAAATCGTGTTGCAATCGCGGGCCGGGCAAATCGATGGTCGTGTGATGCACCAATTCACCCGCCTTGGAAATGACGGCATACGTCAAATACGGCGGATACGGTTTGTAATCGAAGAGCAGCAGTTCGCCGGTGATTGCATCGACCTTCGGATGTGCCGAAACGGTCGGCATTTTCCCGCCCCACGTCTGGGTGCCACACGTTTCGAGCGCCGGCAAACGAACCTCGTACGGCGTGCCTCCGAGCCACCATAACGACAGCAATCGGCCGTTGTGATAGACGACGTCGGTATTCGACGAATCTTTGAATGGTCCGAGCGGATTGGTGAAATCGGGGCGCTCGGTGACGCCGCGCCAAAGCGACTTGCCCGCCTGTTCTTCCGCGACAAACGCCGCCGTGCGCACCCATCGATTCACGTAGGACGCTTGGCCGTCTTCGAATCGGACGGCGTGCAACATACCGTCGCCATCAAACCAATGGTGGCGACCTTCTTGACGAAATCGTGGATTTGCTCCATTGCGGACGAATGTGCCGGCGATGTCACGCGGAATCTCGCCGATGACGCGCAAATCGCGAAATGAAGATTCCACGTCGATCGGCGCATAATTACCGGACAAATACGGTGGTGTATCGGATGCGTTCGATGGAGATTGCAATAGGGTGTTCGTCGTCATGGAAGAAACCTCGTTGCGCAGCATAAAGAATCATCTTTCGCCCGGCAAGCACGGATGCGGATTTGTTTTTCTTCACGCGTCCTCGTGGCGCGAACGCCGATCCGTGCTACGCCCTCGTCCCCGTGGCCAAATCCGCACCTCTTCCCGAAGCTCGTACACCGCACATTCCGGTAGGTCCGCGTCTCGAAGCCGTGCTCGAACTCGCTTACCGTGCACGTCGTCCCGTACTGCTCGAAGGTCCGACAGGCATCGGCAAGAGCGAAATCGTTCGTAAACTTGCGGATCGTTTGGGAATCGTGCATGTCGTGCTCGATCTGTCATTGCTCGAGCCTCCGGACCTCGTGGGTTTGCACGTGATTGAACAGGGGCGAACGCGTTATGCATTGCCCGATATTTTACCTCGCGATGGAGCGGGCATTTTGATGCTGGAAGAGCTCAATCGAGCCGAGCGCTACATTCAGCAACCCGCACTGCAATTGCTCAGCGCCCGGCGCCTGCACAGTTATGAATTGCCGCCGGGATATGCTTGTTTTGCCGCGATAAACCCGGAGAGCGAAGGGTATCATGTCACGCCGCTCGACAAAGCCTTGCGCGCTCGATTCTTGAATTTACCCGTGCGTGCCGACCGGACCAGCTGGCTGGCCTGGGCGCAAATGAATGGTATTCATCCGGGAATCATTGCGGTCGCGCAAGCGCACGAACGCATCCTCGACGACATACCCCCGCGCACGTGGACGTACGTATCGCAAATTCTGAGCACCTTGCAGCCGA
The DNA here is from genome assembly GCA_964435055.1 of uncultured Polyangium sp. Taxonomy (GTDB): domain Bacteria; phylum Myxococcota_A; class Polyangia; order Polyangiales; family Polyangiaceae; genus Polyangium. The sequence goes on from CAYSYX010000115.1 coordinate 8,989, forward strand.
AAGAAATCGAAAGTGTCGGGCTTTTGCGCGATACGCTCGGCGGTTATTTGCCTCCTTCGTGGGTGGAAATCGTCGTCTCGAGCCGTGCGAGCTGGGCGTCGTCGTTACCTTTCGATGTTCGCGCCTTACTTCACGAATACGATCGCCGCGCGGATCTCGCCCACACCGTGCGTGGATATGCATCGTCCGGACAAACGGATCGCCTCGACGAAATCACCACGCGTTTGTGTCGCTTGCTCGAAGGCCCCGAAGCGGGCGTCCTTTTGGGCGAAGGCCGAATCACGCTCTCCGCATTCGAATCGCTCCTGACGGACATGCCCGGAGATCAACGCGAAAAATTGATCGAATCGTTCGGTCGTAATCCCACCGCGACGTCGCTCGCCGAAATTCGCCCGGACGAACTCACCGAGAGGTACATCGGTTCGAGCGCGCAGCGTAAAATCAAGCAATTGGCGACGGAACCGCACAAGCAGCATCGCCTTGCTTTCGTCGTGACGGCATTGTGCTCTCACCTGGAGCGGCATCCCAAGCTCTCCGACGTCAAACGCAGCAATCCGGTCCGCGTGAGCCTCGGCGGATTGCTCGTCGATTTGCCCGAACGTTGGGCGCTCGATTTGGTGGCGACCTGCAAACGCCTCGGCATTACACCGATTCGCCCGTCGTGAGAAAACCCCATGGCCGACGCCGTACGCGCCTTCCTGGATGATTTCATCGCTCAAAGCGACTTTTCCGTTCGTTATCCCTATTATGCGGCGGTGCTCGGAAAAATGTTTCCGGTGGCGGACCCTTCGGTCCAGCGTATGGCCGTATCTTTGTACGAAGGCAAGTTTTACCTGCACATCAACGTGGATTCTTTTTTGCGCGAACCGCAATACCTCCGCGGCGTGCTTTTGCACGAGGTTCACCATGTCGTGCTGGGCCATTTGAGCCACCCGAAATTCGCGGACGTCGCCGAGCCGGAAATATGCGATTTGGCTTTGGAAATGAGCGCTAACGAATTCATCGAAGAACCTCTGCCCAACCCCATTACGTGGCAAAAATACGCTCGCTTTGGTTTACGTGCCGGACAAAGTTCGCTCGAACGATACGAAAAACTCCTCGAAGCCATGCGCTCGGGAAAACTCGGGGCGAACGTGGGTGATGGAGAAGTCCTGGACGACCATCGGCGATTCAAGAAGACCACGGGAGAACCCGGCGCAATCGAGCAAACTCGGCAGCTCGTCGCGGCGGCCATTGAAACGGTCGGTGATTCGGATCATTCGAATGATCCGCGGCGAGGTCTTTTGGCCGGCCTCGATCCCGGCAAACTCATTGAAGATCTCGACGCATGGCTTGGTCCTCCCGAATACGAGGTCGATTGGAAAACGGCGTTGTCGATGTTTGCAGCATATCGACGCACGCCCGTGAGTACGTTCGCGCGTCCGAGCCGGCGATTTCCCGGACGAATCGGGGAAATTCCAGGACGAACCTGGTCGCCGCGCGACATGAACAAACCGCGGCTTTTGATGGCGATTGACACGTCGATGAGCATGTCTACGGCCGAGATCGAGGAAATCGCCAAGCATTTGCGCCTGATCCACGACCTGGCCTATTTGACGATCGTCGAATGCGACGCCGAAATCCAACGAGTCTATCCTTTTGAAGGCAAACTATCCAACGTGATGGGTCGGGGCGGGACCGACTTGCGTAAGGTTTTTTCCGACGAGTTTCTCCGCTTGCATCTTCCGGATGGCATCGTGTATTTCACAGACGGTGACGGTCCGTTCCCGGACGAACCTCCGCGGATTCCGACTTTATGGATCTTGACCAAACGTGCCGCATTCGATTGTCCCTGGGGCAACCGCGCCGTATTCGAACGAAAACGACTGCCCTAGTCACACGAAAGCCGGGTCATCCGTGACATCATTGGCCTCCCCCGCTCAATCCCCGATGAAAACCACCGAGTCTCGGGAAGTGCAACCGGCACCGCTTTATGAATCGTTTGCCACGATCTGGCTGCGCCGTGCGCTGACGATCCCCGGAACGTTTTTCTCGACCGCATTCGTCGTGGCCCTCGCGCCGCTCGCTTTGCCCATACTTGCGGCCATCGACATCGCCCGTCGGCAGGATTTTCGATGGGTACGGTTTTACGTCTCGGTCGTCGTTTTGATCGGATTGCATCCGATTGGCCTCGTGATGTTGTTCGTTGCATTTCTGCTCGGCGGACGGCTTTGGGGGGCACCACCTGAACGTGAGATTCGTTTGACCGCGCAATACGAAGCGTGGTGGGCCAATGCCATGGTGCGCGCTGCGATTTGGATTTATCGCATGCGCATGGTCATCGAAGGCGCCGAACACGTATCTCCCGGTCGCGTGCTCATTTTCATGCGGCATACGAGCATTCTCGACACGATGTTGCCGCTGTCGGTGATTGGTCACCCGTTCGCCAAGCACGTTCGTTATGTTATGAAGCGCGAAGTGCTCTGGAATCCATGCGTGGATGTCGTCGGGCATCGAATTCCCACCGCATTCGTTCGTCGAGGTGGAACGCGAGATACCTCGGATATCGAACAAGTCTTATGGATCGCGGAGAACCTCGGTCCGGAAGGCGTGGTGATCATTTACCCGGAAGGCACGCGTTTTACGAAGCAGAAACAAGCCAAACGTTTGGCGGACCTCGAAAAAAACAATCCGGAGCTTTTGGCCAAAGCGCGCGATTTGCACAACGTATTGCCTCCCCATTTGGGTGGTTCCTTGGCGCTTTTGTCGCGTAAAACCGATCAAGACGTCGTGTTTTGCGCCCACCTGGGCCTCGAAGGTGCCGGGCAAATGAACGATTGGGCGGGCGGAGCGCTTTTGGATCGCACGATTCGTATTCGGTTTTTCCGGGTACCGAGCGACGAGGTGCCCGAGGACGATGCCGCGCGCATCGATTGGCTCTACGAGCACTGGCGGGAAGTCGATCGCTGGATCGAAGCGCAAAAAGAGCCCGCGCGGCGTTAGTACGACTCCGCCACTTCGTAGATTGCGCTTCGATAAACTGGCGCAGTAGTGTCAACGATTCTCTTTGGCCCGCCGCGCCTGTTTTACCAAGCCAATCGCGGAAAACACCACGATCAAGATCACCACGGCGATTACGATCCGCTTGGCCGAAGTCGACAAGAGCGGTGACGGCGCGGTTGTCCCGACGATTTTTTTTGCGGTGAAGGGATTCGGAGGAAGAAGCGCCATCTCGGCCAGAGCGACTTTACGCGTGTCCGGATCAGGGTGCGTCTTGGCAAACTCGGCGAGTTTGTCGCGAGCGTCCACGGAGTTGATTCGACGCAAGCTCCCGAGCGCCGCGTGACGAAGTTCGGCGGACTCGCGCAACACCGCCGCGGCCAGAGCATCGACGGCGGCTTCGTTGCCTTCGGCGCCCACGGCTCGAGCCGCGGAAATGGCTTCATCGAGCGATCCATGCTCGATCATCGCCACGAGCGCGGCGTTGACTTCCGGGACAAACCAGCGACTTTTCGCGCCGGAAATCACGGCGGAACGCTCGTTTGTCGGGGTTGATTCCAGCACCGAGACCCAATGCGATCCCACGGGCGTCAGCTTGCGCCGTTCGAGCTCCGACAACAGGCCGACGCGCAACATTGCCGGGCGTTTCTTGTCCTCGATGATGCGCAAGAGGTCCGGCACATCGGTCTCGCCGAGCACGGGAGCGGTGCCCGCGAGCGTGAGATCCCGCAAAGCGAATTGCGCCAACGTGGCGTCGGAGCCGGCCAACATCGCCACGGACAAACGGCCGAGTTCCCGCGGATCCGTCGAAGACTTCGGCCCTTTGCCGAGCGCGACGTACTTGCGAGCCGCGTCGATCCAGATGTCGCGCGCTTCTTTCGGAATGACAAACCGATCGCCGATCGCTTCGAGCGCCTCGTATTTGGCTTCTTTCGCGCGCTCGGGGGTGCGCGTGGGATCCAGAAACAGAAGCAATTCCTCGTCGACGACGTAGGTGTCGTTCCCGTGACGATGCGGCCAAAACATGACGACGCCCGGCTTTTCTCCGTTCGAGCGCAGCAGCTCCGTCACTTCGGCGCGGACCGGCGGCAGTTCGTTCGAGCCTGGATTTGGCGTGGAAACGAGCGTGATTCGCCCGACGGCGACGACATCGGCGGCCCGACACAGATCATGCAGCGTATTTGCGCCGGGAATCGAATGCGCCGAAGCCTCGGCAACAGGCAGCGCAACGATCCAAGCCCCCAGGAGCAGGAGCGAAAATCGTTGAATCGAGCCGACAAAGAACTCGTCTGAGCGCGCGGGCGTCAAGTCGTCGACAACGTGCCTTGCCGCGATGACGAAGCCAAGAGACTTATTGCCGAGGCTGCGTTCACGCGGCATTATCGTCGATACTTCCCTGGGGCGGACGCAACGCACACGCGCCTATTGCAGGAGGCCATCGTGATCGAGTTGAAGGACACGCAGGACATGGTCGATGCCATCGAAGATCGGCTCGATCAGCCTGTGAATGCGGGATATCCGTTGCGGGACAAAGAAATTGTCGGCGTGTGGCGCAAGCGTTGCGTGCAGGCGGTCAATCACCTCGCCGAACGCAATTTGCTTGAAAAACAAGACGTTTTCGGTCGCTCGATGTACCAACACTTCTTGCAAATCGCCGACGAACCGATGTGCAAGACGTTCGAAGAAGCGCCCGGACGAACCATCCTCATGGGCGAATTGATTCGCAACATCGCCAATCCCGGTCGCATCACCCAGGGCCTCAAAGGGACCTGCGCGGCAACCTGCATCGAGATCTACTTGGCCGAACGTGATCCCGTCGAATACGCGCGGCTGTGTGCGGGCCTGATGACCCCCGATGGCCGAGTAAAACTCCGCAACGACGACAAACTCAGCCGCGACGAAGATGTCCTCGCCCCGGACGAACAAGAATTTCGCCGCAGCCCGGTGAGCCGCATTTTTCAAGTGGCTTGCATGGAGTACGCGTATCCGGAGCTCGATTATCGCAACGACATCGACGGCCAATTGCAAGGTTCTGAAAACACGGGCACCGGTTTGAGCCTCAAGGCTTTTGAACGATTGCTGCACGCGATCTCGGGGGAAACGTGGAAAACGATCTCCGACGGGTTTTCCCAATTCGCCAAACTCTTGGGCCTCGATTCCTCCAAGTTGCCGGATCTGCACCGTGACGGCTTGGCCATCATCGAACGATCGACGCGCGCGGGTGAACCGGTGTTTGCGACGATCGAGCTGGCGAAAGTGCGCAGTCCAGTTCGTCGCGCCGCGTCGAACGGTACGGCCGAGCACGCTGCGCACAAGGTTCGCGTGCTGGCGGTGGATCGCGTGAAAGGGACCGTTCTTTACGACGATCCGATGGATCCGCAGCAATCATGGTTCGAGGGGGTCAAGAGCGACATCGTCGACAAGTACGGCCACTGCACGATGCCCATCGAAGAGTTCGACAAACTCCTGGTGGAGCTCAGCTACAAACCGCAATTTGGTCCGGGACAAACGCCCGCGGCGGCTCCTGCGCCGAGCGCCCCGGCCGAACAAGCGGTTGGAGCGCAAGGCATTTCCTGAGACAAACCAGCGTCGCGCGTTGCCCATCCGACCGAAGCCACCGCCAAAACAAATCCGAATTGGTTTGTCTTGGCGGTTGGACTTTTGTGCGGTTGGGGAAACGAACGCTTCGCCCATTACGTCATTTCAACGCGCCGGCCCTTGCCCTTGCCCCACATCCGCACGTTTCGCCGCGCCGACGCAAATGTCGGCGATGTGGTTCTCGAACGCTTGCCTTCGCGCTTGATGCCGGCAACCCAAGCTCGCAAAGCCCGCCGCGTATCCGCCAATCGTTCCCAGCGTCAGCAGCACAATCGCTAATTTTCGTCGCATGATCCGCCTCACTCTTCAATTCGTTTGTGTTGAAACCATTTTCCCCAGGTTTGTCTTCGCGTACTCGGCTCAACCCCATCCGCCGCGAAAGCCAAACCCACCCGCGCGTTCGATCATGTCCGCCAAACGCTTGCGTTGTTCTTCGTCCAGCGCTTCGTGCGTCTTGGCCAGCGTCCCGATCGCCGCTTTGCGAATCGCGTCGAGCGACGCGTCGTGACGAGCAAAAAGTTCACCCATCACCGTTTCGTCGAAGCTCGGGCTGCGCATCGCACGGGCGATGTCTTCACGCGTCTTTTGCATCTCGCCGCGCTGCTTCTTGACGACCTCGACAAACTCTTCCACCGCCGGACGAATCACCTTCTCTTGACCGGGCGTCGTATCGAGCGTTTGAAACACGCGTCGAAGGAAGAAGAACGCCATCGGAGGAGCGCCGTGATTCCAATGTCCGCGACCATGAGAGCGGAACGGTCCGCCTCCGCCACCACCACGTTCCGCGTCGGCATCTTGCCCACGCCACTCGCCACCGCATGACCCATCGTAGGAGCCGCAACCTGCGAAGCGTGGCTGGTAGCGGTAGCCGTAGCCACCGTGACAAGCACCTCGACGCAGCGTGGAAACAAGGCCGATGAGGCAAGCGGTACCAATGATGAATCCAAACATGTTTCGTCTCCTGAGCGGCTGTTTTCGCGCCGCATTTCGTTCTGAGCCGAAACATTGTTCACGCATGTAAAGGAACAACGCGGGTCTGTGTGAAGAAGAGCAAAGGTCAAACAGTGGCGTGATTGCACGAGGCGCGGCTATAGTTCGGACGATGTGGCGCTGGCTCATGCTGGTCTTGCTCATCGCTCCGGCATGCGGAGCGTCGGCAGCACCTCCACCCAAAAACGTGGGAGCCGTCGCGCCTCCACCGGTCTCCGCGGACAAACCCACTCCGCCTCCTCCGGCTTCGGCGCCGACAACGTCGCCCGCCCCCGTGCAAATCATCGTTGCGGGCGAAACGCCGAGCGCAGATCCAACGCAGCCTCCGCCGTCGTCGTATCCGGAACTGAACGACGATCACGACGATGAGCTCGACGACGACAACGACGATGAAGAAACCGCGGACGCGCCCACCCCGCCGCCGGTGCAGGAACCCGTCGTCAAGTCGATTCGTCCCGCCCAACCCACGTCACCTCTGTTGGCGCTGAGCGCCGCGGATCTCGAGAAACGCTACAAGAAAGATCCTACATCCGTCGGACCTCTGGCGCTTGGAACTCCAAACGCCGGAGCGCTCGTCAACGGCGTGCCCATGCCCAAGAGCGACAAGTGGATCGTGCAAGATCCTTCGTGCGCGTGGGGAACCCAGGAGACGATCGATCAGATTGTCCGGACAATCGAGAAGGTTTACGGCGAACACGCGAACTCGCCGCCACTCGCGATCGGTCACATCAGCTCGAAACGCGGAGGCCATCTTTCGCCGCACAAGAGTCATCAATCGGGGCGCGATGTCGACCTCGGTTATTACCACTCGCCGCCGAAGCAATACTTCGTCAAGGGCACCGAACAAAACTTGGACCTCGAACGAACATACGCGCTGATCAAGGCGTTTGTCACGGACACCGAGACGGATCTCATCCTCGTCGATACGTCGATTCAGCGCATGCTGGTGAAGTACGCGTTGTCGCACGGTGAAGACGAAGCGTTTGTCGATCGTGTCTTTCAGGTCCGGGACAAACACCCGCGCCCCTACGTGCGTCACGCGCGGGGGCATGCGAATCACGTGCACGTGCGGTTCTCGAGCCCGATCGCGCAGACGCTGGGTCGCCGTGCCGAGACCTTTCTGAAGCGGGAAAAGGTCGCCCCGCCGCATGTCGGACAAACCTACGTGATGCACAAGGCGCGCAACGGCGACACGCTGGTGATGCTCGCCAAACACTACGCCACGACGGTCGAAGCGATCCAGTCGGCGAATAGTTTGAAGTCCATCGATTTGAAGATCGGCCGCACGTACAAGATCCCCGTTCCCAAGGCGCCGACGCCGCCTCCTGCCGCGGGAAAACCCAGCGGAAAGCAGCCGCCCAAGGGCAAAGGCAAGACGCCGACACCGCCGACGAAGGGTTCGTCGAAGACTTCAGGACATCGCAAGTAATCAGCCAAGACAAACGCCGCGAGGTTCGATCATGGAATACCGCAACGACCTCGAAGCAGCTCGACTCCGCATCGAAACGCTCGAAGCAAAGCTCGAAGAAACGAAAGCCGCGCAGAAGGCCCGCGAAGCGGAGCTCGCCGAATGTCAGAAAGAGCGCGATCGCCTTCGACAAACGGTTGGGGGAAAGAAGCCCATCAACTACACCGTGCCGCTCGCCACGGGTGTGTTCTGTTTGGCGCTTGGTGCTGCGATTGGATTTGTCGCGGCAAGTGCCGTCACGTGGATGCCCAAGGCCCAAGCTCCGACGGAAGCTCCAACGGTCACGGTCGTGGAGGACGGTCCGAAGGCGGCGGGGAAGATTCATTTGCCGCCGGAAGAACCACAAAAGCCCAAAGCGACGACGCAGGGCGTGGCGACGATTGTCCCTCCGGAACCTCGAGCGTCTGCGGCAACCGTTGGAGGTCAAACGAATCTGCAAGAAGCCGAAGTCACGATCGATTCCGTCGTCCAAGGCGCACGGCGGCAGGTGCGTGACTGTTATCGCACCGAAGCCAAGACCAATTCCAAAGCGGGCGGGTCGGTGACGGTCATTTTCGAGATCGATCGCGCCGGAAGCGTATCGAAGACGCAGCTGCAGCCCATGGCTTTCTTGGAACCATGGTGGAATCCCGCGTTTGCGACGTGTGTGGATGGAGTCTATCGGTCGCTCAAATTTCCCACGACATCACCGACGAATGTGAAGGCGAGCGGAACGTACTTCTTCAGCGCGGCTGATCTTCACGGTCCTGCGGAGCTCGGCTTCTGAATTCTCAGCACGAACGCGGCGACCGGAAGTATTCTCGCTGTATCGTGCGTTTGTCCCTCCCCTCCTCTGCTGCGCTTCGCGCGACGGTTTCGATTTTTTCGTTGGCTGGTCTTGCTGCGTGTACGCCGCAACAGGTGGTCATCGAAAAGCCCTGTCCACCCGTCGAATATCCCGTCATCAACGCGCCTGCCGTGGCGCCGGCGCCCGCCAATTCGGTTGTGGCCCGGACGCTCGACATTCGGCTCACGCCTGCGCGTAACGACGCGGGCCGCGTCGTCGCGATCGACGTAGCGATGCGTTTTTCCGTGCCGCCCGTTGATTTCGGCAACGCCGATCCGATTGTTTTGTCCATCGATCCGCACGTGGCCGGAGCGAACATCGCCGATCGGATCGACGACTTGGAAGCGCGCGATACGGAAGGATCGCTCGCTCTGCGTTTGGAATCGGGGTCCGATAAGGACAAACCAACCCGAGCGCAATGGCGGGCGGAGCGGCGGGCGCGAGGTCCGGTGACGTTGAGTTATCGCGTACAGCCATTGGCGGAGGACGTCGCGCGGGATGAAGTGATGGTCGGCGCGGCGGGCGTACTCGCGTTCGGTCGGGCTTTGTTCTTGATGCCGGCGACGACGGAGACCTACACGATCCACGTCGATTGGGATTTGCAGGCGCTCGGGGCGGACGCCCGTGGAGCTACGAGTTTTACCGCGGACGATCGCGATATCGAGGGCTCGCCGTCGATGCTCGAAAATGCCGTTTTGACGGCGGGATCGCTCGAAGAAATGTCGTTGCGGACAACGTCGGGACGCGGCGAGCATTTTCGAATGCTTTCGCTGGGAAAAACGGCGTTCGACGTCGGCGAGGTGGGACCGTGGAGCAGTCGCGTGTGGCATGAAGTGCGGAGTGCGGGGACGAAAGCCAGTACCTTCGATTTGTTCGTTCGTCCGTCGGAAAAATCCGGCAATCGTCTCGACATGCACGTTCTCGGTTCGAACGCCGTGGCCATCGTCGATGGTGACCTCAAATTTGGTTGGCCCGAAAAACTATCGCTCGCGCAGACCATGACGCGTGTCGCGCGAGGTTCGTCATGGGCGAACGACCGAGTTCTCGACGACGGGTTTGGCACGTACATAACCTTGGATACGTTGCGAAAAGCCAACTTGGCCAATCCGGCGGAAATAGCTGGGGAAATGGCGAAACGGTCGGAGCGTTATTTCACTTCGGCGTATTTACGCACGCCGTCGAGTGCCCTCGCCGCTCAAAAGGATGCGGCCGCGTGGGCGCAAATGGACGATCGCGGGCTTTGGTTTGCCGCGGAACTCGACGCCAAACTTCGGGCGAAAAGCGCGGGAAAAACGAATCTGGTGGACTTTCTTCGCGCGCTCGAACCGGCGCCCGCTCTCAATGCGGATCAAGCGGACATTCCCAGCCCGATGAATCCAATGACGACGTTCGTCAAAGCATTGGAAAAGGAATTGGGCCCGGATGCGGTCGCTCGATATCGAGCCGTCGTGGAATCAGGCTCGACGCAAGCCGATGTGCCGGATGACGCGTTCGGACCGTGTTTCAAGAAGGCCAAGAAGAAAATTCAGCGCGAAGACCCGGGGAGCAAGAAGCGCGAAAGCGTGGATGGTTTTACCTTTGCCGTCGTGCCCAAGCTCCCGCCGAGTTGCGCGAACGTGGTGACGGCTCAGGCCGGTGGTTTGCAGAAAACGCCGTAAATCGTTCCGACGTTGTTTCCACCTTTGCATTCGGCGTAGGATCCGTCGTCGTTGGGGATGACGGTCACGTCGGTTTTTTGGCTCTCGAGTTGCGGGGGGTTTGCCCAAAGGCAACTTACGAAGCGACATTCTCCGGGGGGAATGGCTTCGGTGGTTTTGGCATCACAAACCTTTTGAGCACCAACATAAAAGCCGACGGACAAACCTGCGCCGACAGGATCCGCTCCACGATTGCAAATGGGCGCGCCCATTTCCGCGCCATTACCCGAACACGCGAATTGGCTGCTTGCGCCGGCCGTCGGATCGCCGGTTGCCGCGCCATTGGCGTTGCCGGGGACGTTCTGGCGGAAGTTGTTGAGCTTCGGATCGTCCCAGTTGTTTGTCCAGGCACTGGTCTTCGGAATGGTTCCATCTTCCGAAACGTGCGTGACGGCATAAGGATGTTGATTCCAGATCGTCCTGGAACGCACCCATTTATCGTTGGTATCCGAATAAACGCGAATGCCGGAAACGCCGTGAGGGTGTCCGGCGCGGCAGGTATTTCCCGCCCCCGGAGTCCCCGCGGGAGGAGGCGCGCATTTGAAGCCTTCCTCGAGGCACAAAGCTTCGTCGTTCGCGCCGCAGCATTGCTTGGTTTCCGTGCAGCGGCAGAATCCGGAGTCGCAGACGTTCGAGAGGCAATCGCCGTTATTCGAGCAACGCACGCCGGGGAATTGCGTATCGACGCCGTTGGCATCGAGGGTTTGGCAGGGAATACCGGTTCCATCGGGCGAACAGGCCTTGTTGGAAGGCGTTACGAGGTCCGCGCGGAAGTTTCCATCGACGTCGGCGATGATGGGATTTTCGTACCACGTACAGGACGAACGATATTGGCTGAAGAGCACGTCGCCCGTGTCGCCGTCGTACACGCGCACGAAGCATTCGTCGCCATAAACGACTTCGCTGGATCCATCGGCCTCGAAGTCGAAAACGCTCGAACCGGTGACATTCGAGGAAAGGTCCTGCGTCGAACGCGACCACAAGATATAACTTCCCGGAGCGCAGGTGGTTCCGGCAAAATCACACGGGCCCGCCTTGCACGTGCCACCCGGGCGAGGCGTCGGGCCGCAATCGATATCGTAGATCGTGTAAAATGCTTGCCCGGCAACCGCCACTTCGGGCAAACCATCGCCGTCAAAATCGCTGATCGTCGGCGGTCCTCCGCCGCCCGCACCAGGCACGGCAATGGGCGGCTGGGCCAACGTTCCATCGATCGCGTAGACCATGACGAGGCTGCTGCGAACGACGGCGATCTCCGCATTTTTCTCGGGCACACCATTACCGAAGGCTCCGAAATCGGCAATGGCCACGTGCCCCGGAGCCGACGCGTTGACGCCCGGAAATGCCGGCTCCTGCACCCAAGCGCCACCGACCCATTCCCAAATGAAATGGCCGTTTGTGAATTCGATGTTGGGATCGGCATCGAGATTGGCGGCCACGGAAAACAAGCCCGCCGAATACGTTTGGTAATTGGGGGGAGCACCGGCCGCGAGCGTTCCATCGGCACGAAACACCGCACCTTCGCGCAAAACTTCGGGTTTGCCGTCGTCATCGATGTCGTAAATGGACGGTCCCGCCCAAGCCGCGGGACAACGATGCAGCGCGGTATCGCAAGGGCCGCCGACGATGCCCGCTTGATAAGCCGATTTCCACAAGAGCCCCCAGGTGCCGTTTTTCCGAGTAAATGCCAGCGTCGATCCATCAGCTCCGTACGCCACGATTTCCGCGATTCCGTCGCCATCGAGGTCCCCGGTCGCCAGCGTGGCGGAAGAAACCGTCCAATCGACGACGCCGTCATTGTCGAGGTCGGTGCCGCCGAGGTTCGCTTCGAGGGAGCAATCCGTACCGCGTAAAACGCGAATGACGCCCAGCTCTTCGGTGTAATTGGCGACGACCGTGGCGGTAAAACTCGCCGCAATGCTCGGAGGTCCCGATGCCGCAGGTTTGTTGAAGTTGACGACGACGGGCGTGCCTTGCACGTCGACGTGCTCGGGAAATGGATCGCCATCGGGAGCTTTGGCGAATTCGCATTTCACGCGCGGGGAAAAAATACCCGCGGCAATGACGTTGATGCACGAAGGGTCATTGGCCGGCATTTGCCCTTCCCAGGGCAAACACTGTTTGGTCATCGGATCGCAATACGTATCGTTTTTGCATTGCGCGTCGCTCGTGCATCCACCCAAGGGCACGCATACGCCGTGGGAACACACCTGCGTCGCGTTATCGCACACCGGCATGCATGTACCGGTAAAACCTCCCGATCCGGATCCGGGTCCGACAAACCCGCCGGCTTCCCCGCCCTGCCCCGCAGTCCCCGTACCTCCCGCTCCGCCGGTTTGTCCGGGCGTCACCGGATCGCCTCCACAGGAAACCCCTTGCGTCATGGTCAAGCCGGCCAGCAAAAGCCATGTCCCGGCAACCCAATACGTTCGTTGTCCGATGCTACGTTTCATAAGGTCCTCGTGCCGGTCACATTCGCCCGACCGGAATTCCTCATGTTCGCGCATTTTTCGGATGCGGTTCAATAATAATAGACTTGGAAAATATGAATGGCCACGAGGACGGGCAGCGGCCAAAACGCAATGAGATGCACGCGTGCCGCCGCCAGACGTCGGTCTCGAGCTTGCAATCCATCCCAACGATGCGAAACGGCCGTCACGATGCCCGCAATTCCACCGAGAATACATACGGCCAGAAAATCAATGGCCAAGGCCAATTCGAATCCCCGACCGAGCCGTAATCCCGTATGAACTGCGAGAACGAACAACGTCGACGTACCGAGGATCACGTGAAGTACGCGGAAGAAGGGAAAGTCGGCAAAGCGAAAACGTGACCAGCGCTTACGTAATGACAAGGCCAGACTGAATATCGAAAGGGCAATGAGCAAATATCCCGTAGCTTGTTGAAATGCATTGTCGGTCATGACTCGACCGATGCCCA
>CAYSYX010000116.1:0-22303 GCA_964435055.1 uncultured Polyangium sp.
AGCTCGAAGCGCAGCGCTTCCGAGAATTGCCCGACGAAAGCCTGACTGGCCGCATAAGCCGATACGTAAGGCGACGGAAGAAAAGCCGACGCCGACGCGACATTGAGGATGTAGCCGTGTTTTCGTTCGAGCATGGCGGGCGCAAATTCGCGGCACAGAAAAACCAACGCGTCCATGTTGAGTCGAAACATGGCGGCGAGTTTGTCTGTGTCCATTTCCACGAACTTGCCTTGCATACCATAACCCGCATTGTTGATGAGGATTTCGGTGTGCAATCCGAGGCGCTGTGTTTCCGCTCGTAATCGTGACGCAGCATCGGGCGCCGAAAGATCCATTGGAATGACCCGGACGTCGACTTTGGTTTGCTCACGAATTTCTTTCGCGAGTTTTTCCAAACGTTCCACGCGTCGCGCGACGAGAATCAACGGATAACCCATATCGGCAAGCCGCCGGGCCATGCAAAGCCCAATCCCGCTGCTTGCACCCGTTACCAGGGCGTAATCTTTATTCATGGCGGAGGAAGACGAGAAAGAGGAGGGGATTCAGGTTCATTCCGAATCGGCGTCACGCGAACCGGCTTTTTTCTTGTCGCCCGCGCGCTTGATGGGCAACGCGATTCCGTTGTGGTGCAGGTAATTCGACGAGAGGCGCCAATCTTCGTAATATGTGCCGAACCACCGATCGAAGAACGAGAACCCCGCCGCGTGATTGATCAAATTGCCCCGCTTGCAGTGGTGCAACTTGTGCGCGTGATTGTCCATGAAGATGTAGCTGAGCCAGCCGATGTTGAACGTGATGTTCGTGTGATCCGTGGCTTGCAGCAAGAGAATCAAGCCGTACACGACGATCGTCGGCGCCAGATCCATACCCATCAAATACGAAATGATGATGAGCGCCGGTTGGAATTGCCCGAGCGACGTATCCGCCAACGACGATTGATTTCCACGCAAGAAATCCAATTCCGTGACGGAATGGTGCGCCGCATGCTTTTTCCGGTAAAACTTCAGGATCGAATTGCCGCCGCGGCTGTGACTCATGAATTGATGAATCAGGTAGTACGCGAAGTCGAGCAGCACGGTACCGATCGCGATCAGCCACCAATTGTTGTAATGTTTTCCCCACAATGGGAACTTGGACAAAGCGTACCAACCCGCTACGACAAACCCGCCGCCCACGGCCACGCCTTTGATGAACACCATGAATAGGCCGTCCCAGATTTCCCTTCTGGTCACCTTGGGAATGTCGAGCGCCGGCCAATATTTTTCGCAGATCAAAGTAAACGGTATGAAGAATGCCGACACCGCAAAAAACGACCAAATGCTGCTCCACACATTCACGCCGACAATGGCGAGAACGACGACGTACGCAATGGGCGATCCCAAATGGCCGAATATCCCAAACCAAACATTCCCCCGCTCCTCCTTGGGAATGTCCGGAATCGCCAAATTCTCGTACTTCATCCCCGTCATTCGACCAAAGAGCCCTGCTTTTTCGGGGTCGACTACCGTACCGGAGGGGGGAATCTCAATGTGCTGGGCCATAACTTCGTTCCGTAGTGTAATTTTGCCGTAACGTTTCGTGGCGAAATCTCAATGGACGGGCGCATCGAGACCTCCGTTTCCATCTACACGGCCGCGCTACCTGCGTCAATCGAAATCGCAGGCGTGTAATGACTCGTTTCGTCGTCGGATGGTCATGATTGCGTTATGGAATCGTATTCGATCCCAAATCCTTCGATATCGGCGGCGGATTTTCGCATCCGAACATGGTACGTTCCTCTACTGGCCGGTGATGTCGCCACTTCAAGCGCCCATCGCCATGCCACGGAGGCTTGGACCTATGAAATACATCTTTGCTGCTCTTCCCGCCGTCGTGCTGACGGGTTTTGTCACCGCTTTGGGCTGTACCGACGGGCCGACCACGAACAATCCGTCGACGTCATCAGCCTCGTCAACGTCGTCCTCCACCGGCAATGGAGGCTCGGGAGGCCAAGGCGGAACGGCCGGTGCCGGAGGCGATGGCGGTAGTTTGATCCCGATGGATAGCGATGGCGATGGTTTGTACGATACGGATGAAGGGAAAGACAATCCCGGAGGGCCCCTCGACAGCGATAACGACGGCGTTCCCGATTATCTCGATCCCGACAGCGATAACGACAGCGTGCTCGATGCGGACGAAGGCTTGGGCGATCTCGATAAAGACGGCATTCCCAATCGCCTGGATCCCATCAATGACGCTCCGCCCACGCCGATTACGCTCACGGCGATTTCGACGCCATTCTCGCAACCCATCGGCATCGATTTCCACGAACCGACGTCCAGCGTCATTCTCACTGCCAACTATTCGCTCGGTTTGCCCTACAATTTCGAGCGCATTGAAAATGACGGCACACACTATCAATTCTCGAACGTCAGCGGTTTCTCCGACGAAATCAAAATCGGCACCGTACGTTCGGGAAACAAGGGCGGCTTCACCACCGGCGAACTCTTCGTCGGCAATGGTTTGGATGGAGAAATCGTCCGCATTAGTCCGGACGGGACAAACGTGATCAACCCTTGGGTTTCGCTGCCCGGCGATAACAACGGCCTCATGCGCGGCTCGCTGCTCGTCGATATCACCGGCCTTTATGGCGGCGATTTGTTGGTCGCGACGACCGTCGGTCAGGTTTGGCGCATCAAATCAACGGGCGAACCTACGCTCGTTGCGCAAACACCCACGCCCGTGCACCTCGAAGGTATGCAAGTCGTTCCCAATGCACCCGCTCGATTCGGCCCATTGGCCGGGAAAATCATCGTCGGGGCTGAAGAACAGGGACTCTTGTATGCCTTTGGTTCCGATGGTTCGACCGAAACGTACAGCGTTGGCGTCAACATCGAAGATATCGATCTCGTCTTGCCGCGGGAAAACTTCTTCGGCGTCAATTACGGCACGTCGCAATTGCTGGGCGCTCCGGCCAAAGAATTCGAATTGCTGCTCGGCGACATCATGATCACCCAAGAAACCCATAGTGGTACGGGGCTTTATCGCTTGCATTGGGACGGCGCGGCGCTCACGGCGCAAGAGATTCCGCTCACCGCCGGCTCGTTCATACCTGGCCAATGGGAACACGTCACCTTCGCGGGAGCCGGCATCAAAGAAATTCCCCCGCCGCCGAAATGACCCCACCTGCGCGGTCCATTCGTGGTTTTACTGGAACAACCATGAATGATAATACGCCAGAATTTCGCGAAGAATGAAGATCGGCTCTTTGAGCAGCCGACGCGTCATTTTCGCCGGTACCGTATACACCCGCACGCCGGCCCGAGAAAACAACATCTTTGCGCGCGGTTCGTGATAATAATGGCTCACCGACAGCGCCCTGGAAAAACCTTCCCGGCGCATCAGCTCCGCCGTGTTGCGCACCGTCGCCGACGTATCCACTCCCATTTCATCGAGCAAAACATCCGCTGCCGCCACGCCCGCGTCCACCGCCCGCTTTTTCATGACCTCCGGCTCGGAAAAACCATTGCGAGCATCAATCGCGCCGCTCATGACCAGCTTCTTCACGAGTCCTCCTTGGTAGAGCCGAATTCCTTCATCCACGCGATCGGCCAACGCTTGGGACGGGGTTCCATCATCCCAAACCCGAGCGCCGAAAATGACCGCGCAATCGGCCTCCCGTGCGTAGTTTGTTGGGCCAAACGTAAACATCAGGAGCAGCGGAAGCGTCGCGGCGACCACCGCGGACGTGCTGACGAAGCGGAAAATGCCCCTTTTCGTCCAAGGTTCGCTCGGACAACCTCGGTAAATGTCCTCCGCAAGCGCCGCGAAAAACGCGCATACCAGAATCGAGCTGGGAATCGGGATCGACGTGTGCACGCGACCGGAGAGCACCACCTGGTAAAACGTCACGATATCGAGCAGTGAAAACAACGCGACAAACCCGACCATCACGGTGGCAAATACGCGCAATCGCGGCGACGTGAACAGCCGAAAACGCTGCCCGACGAGAATCGTCGCGATCAAAGCTTCGAACGGAAATGCATATCGATAAGCGAATTCCGGCACGCCCACGAACGTGCGTAACACGTCGAACGGCCCGCGGATCAACTCCCCAAGGACGTTGAGCCACCCGAAAATGCCCACGGCTGCACCCGCATCGCGGAGAATGGGGCGAAGCACGGCATAACGTTGTTTCATGGGCAGGGCGGGGGAGTGAAAGGATCTTCAGCGCGGCTGCGCGGCAATCGGCAAGTCGATATCGGCCGATTTATCGCCGTAAATGACCGTCCGCACGTAAGAATTGCCGCCCAAGAAATCATGCGGGAATCCCAGTTCGATGGCGCTCGCGTCATTCAAACGCTTGAGATGCTCGGCGGAGAGCGTGAAATCCACCGTGCCGAGCACGTCGTTCAGCTGGTCGAGTTTTCGGGCGCCGAAAATCGGCAATACGTTGGCTCCTTGAGAACGCACCCAATTCATCGAAACCTGCGTGGACGTTTTTCCCAGTTCGTCGGCGATCGCATCGACCGTCTTGGCAATGTTCAGATTTCGCTCCGACAAACGGCGGGCATTTCCCGCGGCACGCTTCGAATCTTCCGGCGTCCCCGTTCCCCGCGAATACTTGCCCGTCAAGACGCCTCCGCCAAGAGGTCCCCACGGCGTCACGGTCAAACCGAACGCTCGCGCCATCGGCAGCAAATCGCGCTCGACGGTGCGCTGAATCAAGCTGTATTCGATTTGCAGCGCCGAGAACGCAGCCCAGCCCCGAAATTGCGCCAGCGTATTTGCTTGCGACACGACCCACGCGGGCACGTCCGACACGCCGATCGCCAAGACTTTCCCGCTGTGCACCAAGTCATCGAGGCCCCGCATGACTTCTTCGACCGCGGTCGTGAAATCCCAGGCGTGAACCCAATAAAGATCGATGTAATCGGTCCCGAGACGCTTCAGGCTCGCGTTCACCGATTGCATCATGTTTTTGCGCGAATTGCCGCATTTGTTGGGGTCGCCCGATGCCATGTTCAACGTGAATTTCGTGGCGAGAACCCATCGATCCCGATTGTCGGCGATGATCTTGGCGCAAATTTCTTCGGATTGCCCCTCGTGGTATTTGTTGGCCGTATCCAGGAAATTCCCGCCCGCGTTCGCAAATGCGGCGGCAATTTCGAGCGAATCCGATTCATTGGCGCCGTTGTTCCACTTGTCGCCGAAGGTCATCGTTCCCAGACACAACTCGGAGACTTTGATGCCCGTATTGCCCAAAAGCTTGTAACGCATGGTGTTTCCTCGGGTGACGGTGAAAATCTACGCAATCACGTGGGAAGTTTGGCCGACAAGAACGATTGCAGCTTGATGATGTTCTTTTCGTCGCGGCTGAAGGACGGCGCCGTATACGCTTGCGCCCAAGCCGTCACTTCATTGACGAACGAGTGTTGAACCGCTTCGTCCTCGACGATTTCGTCCACGGTTCGTCCCCGAGCCGCTCCGCGCGTCAATTCTCGGACATATCGCTCGAGACGCGAATAATCTTTGCCCAACAGCTCGACAATGAGCGCTTTGTCCGCGGCGAGTCGCGTGAGCGTCGGGGCCTCATTGCGAATGTCCTGCGATTCACTCACCATGAGCGATGCCGCGACACGCAGCACGAATGCATCATCCAAGTACCCCAAGTCCTCGACGCCATCGGGAATCAAATCCAGCGACTTGAACAAATAATTCAGAGCCGCCGCCGCATACTTCTTCACCGGCAACGATGCCGTGGGCGACGCCAAAACCTTCGAGATATCCGCCGCATCGGCACCCAGCGCGCGTAACCAATCCGGAAAACTGTTCAAACAACGCGTTTCCAAATCCGTCATGAGTCTCTCCTCGTCGTGCTTCGCGCGCGATGCTCGCTCGCTTGCCAACGTTTTTCAAGGCGTAACAGCCGAATCATTTGCCTGCCGCGGTCGATAACTCAGTACGCGCAAGGCGTTGAGCGAGAAAACCTTGAGAATGTCGTCGTTTGTCCACTTGCGCCGCCGCAAAGCCGCCGCGAGCGCAGGCAAGCGTGAAGCATCCTCGAGCCCTTCCGACGGATCAATGTCGCCGTCGAAGTCACTGCCAATCGCTACATGATCAATCCCCGCCAGTTTGACCATGTACTCGAGCTGCTTGATCACGTCGCTCATCGTCGCCTTGGTCCCGGTTGAACAGACAAACGGCGCGTGAAAGTTGACCCCCGCAACTCCGCCCGTTCTTCCGATGTGCCGCAGTTGATCGTCCGTCAAGTTGCGCGGAACATCGCACAGTTTGCGGGCGTTCGAGTGCGTTGCGACAATCGGAGCGCCAAACGAATCTGCGATCGGCACGAGGTCGGAGAAACCTTGATCCGACAGATGCGACACGTCCACGAGCGCACCCTTTTGATAAATCCGCTTGGCGAAATCCTTTCCGAGGTCCGTTAAGCCAAACCCTTCGCGTTTGCCCATCGCCGCCGAGGCAAACTTGTTGTTGCGCGTGTGCGCCAATCCGATGAGCCGCACGCCGCGATCGATGAAGCGATCGATGGCCGGTGGATCCTCGGCAAATGCGCCCGCTCCTTCAATCGCCAAGAACGTCGAAATACGCTCGGGATGCGCCGAGCGCGAGCCCAGCGGCAAGAAGATCTCACTCGCGTCGACCACACTCTTGGCCGCTTCGTACAAAGCTTCCGCATCCGCGATCTTCGGCCCGCCCTTGATCTTGTCCGAGATGTAGATCGGCAGAACGATGCCGCCATATTGCCCCGCGCGGATCGCTTCGATGCGCAATTGCCCTTCCTCGAGCTTCGGCGATCGTCCGCGATCTCGCACTTGCCAAGGCACATCCGCGTGCAGATCGACCACCATCATCGGCACGTCCGGTTCGACCGCATCCGAGGCGACCGCAATGGTTGAAACGAGCAACATCGGCGCGACGGCACGAGCGAGTTTCATTTGCCGCCCACAAGGTAGCCCGCGACAAACCCCAGGCCGAGACAAACGAACGCGATGACGCCGACGAGCCACCACGGCGCTCCGGAGCTTGGTCGCGTTGCTTCCGGGAGTGTTCGTCCAGGCGGAACCGGCGCGTGAGGTTGCAACACTTGCACCTGCGGCGAAGGCATTGCTCCGCCATGACCCGCTTCGCCGCCGGGTCGCATCGCGCCCATCGGCGCATATTGTGCTCGCGCGGTCGTCGTGAGCGGATTGAGCGCCGGCATGGGCAAACCCTGCGGTCGTTGCGGTTGCGGATCCGTGCTCGCCGGTGACGTGTCCGCCGTGCCCATCGATCCGGCCGTGGGGCCCGGACGAACCCCTCCGGGGCCGATGAAATCCGAGGCGGACATGATCGACGTGCCGTGATGCGACGTTGTCGGCGCTTGAGCTGCCGGGTTCATGATCGCGGCGAGAACTCGCTGCATCTCTTCGGCGCTTTGAAACCGATGATCGACTTCTTTGGCGAACGCGCGCTGGAAAAAACCTGAAAAACGAGCGTGTTGCGGCGCGATCGTCTCAATCGGCGTCGCTGTTCCCACGATGACGGCGGTCAAACGCGTGAAGTCATCATCGCCGCGGAACGGCAACGCGCCGGTCAACATCTGGTAGAGCATCGTGCCCATCGCCCAAAGATCCGTTCGATGATCGACGCTCTTCGCGCTCTTGATTTGCTCGGGACTCATGTAGCCCGCGGTGCCGATGAGCGCGCCGGTTTTTGTTTTCGAACCCATGCCGCCGGCAGCGTCCATGATCTTGGCGATGCCGAAATCCAAGAGGCGAACGAAGGTATTTCCTTGCGCATCTTTGGAAAGAAAAACGTTGTCGGGCTTCAAGTCGCGATGAACGATGCGCGCCGCATGCGCCACAGCGAGCGCTGAGAGCACTTGGTTCATGATCGGCCACGCCTCCGCGGCCGAGATCGTTTGTTGCCCTTCGAGGCGTTCTCCCAGCGATTCGCCTTGCAACAGCTCCATCACGATGTATGGCGAACCGTCTTCGGCAATGGCCGATTCGAGCGCCGAGACGATGTTGGGATGTCGAAGATTTTGCGTGGCTTCCGCTTCCGCGAAAAACCTCCGCCGCACTTCCTCGATCTTGTTGAATTCCTCGTGCAGCACCTTGACCGCACGTTTGCCTTCGGCGCAGTCCGCTTCGTACACGGCACCCATGCCGCCTTCGCCAAGCAGTCTGACAAGACGAAAACGTCGGTTGAGAACGGCGCCAACGAGTTTTTCGGCAGGGCTATCCATGGGGCTCGAACTCTATCAGATTAGGGGTTTGGGGCGCAGAGCACCGAAGGCGACTCGAAGCCCCGACTGATCAAACCGGGGTTGGGAACTTCAAGGAGCCGCGGCGCCGGCCACGGCTTTGCGAGCATTCGGGCTCGCCGCAAGAGGCATCGTCAGGGCCTCCGTCGGTTTACCACTTCCATAAAGCACTTCGTACGCCGCCATGCTCGTGATGACGCGTTTCGTGTAAAGACGAGTTTCCTCGTACGGGATTTCTTCCACCCACAAGTCGAAATCTTGATTGGGACGTTCGTCGATCCAATCTTTGGGTTTGCCTCCGCCCGCGTTGTATCCGGGAATCGCCATCAATGGATTGTCCGGGAACATGTTGCGCAGGTTGGACAAGTAGCGGCACCCCAAAGCGATGTTGATGGCCGGCTTTTTCAACGATTCCGCATCTCCCGGCAAATGTAATGTCTTGCCCACGCGTTTGGCCGTCGGAACGATGAGCTGCATCAACCCCACGGCATTCGCGGCGGAGATGACGCGCGGATCGAAGGCGCTCTCTTCGCGCATGATCGAATACGCCAGCGCCTCCGAAATGCTGCTGCGAGTCGTCTCGGCCGTGACAAACGGTAGATACGGCCGCGGAAAAGCGATTTCCCATGCGTTGCGCCACGAACCCGCGGGATAATGATCCGTCCAATCCGTGAATTCGCTTTGCGTCGGACTTTGCGTCGCCGTCGCGGAACGCAAGATTTGGTGCGCCTCTTTGGGGGAACCGACTTTCGCAAAAAGCAGCGCCGCCGCCCATAACACTTCCGGAGGTGCCGTGCGTGTTCCCACGCCGAGTTTGTCCAACTCGAACCGTGCAAATCGAGCTTCTCCCTGTCGCGCCAATTCTACCGCTCGGACAAACTCGGGACGACCAAACGCCGGGCTCTTGGGGACGGTCGGGGCTCCAGCCTGGCCATCGCGCCCCATGGCTTCGGCCAGCGTCTTTTTGGCGGTTTCGCCGTCCAGTTCGGAAAGCCGCGCGTGAGCCAACGCCATGTAAAACGACAGCGGATATTCATTGATGACGCTCGCGAGCAGCGCCTTTCCTTTGTCCGCCGCTCCCGTCTCGATGCGCGCTCGACCCAAATAATACGGCAATCGTCCCGCGGAATAATACACGCGTTCGTGCGGGGCTCGGGCGAGCGCCCGTTCGAGCGGCGCGATCGCGCCCGCCCAATCCCGTTTGACCATCCGCGCAAGGGCCAATTGAAATAACCCGTCATTGACCATATCGCCCTCGGGATAATCATCGGGCATGGTTGTGAGCATTTGCGCAAATCGCGCTTCGTCGCCCAATTCTTTGACCGCGTACGCTCCCTTTAATCGCGCATCGTCGGCCAATCGATGCGTTTTGAATTCCTGTTCGAGCATTCCATAACGCAGCACCGCGTCCCCATGGCGCCCCGCTCGCGCCGCCGCTTTGCCGCCGTGCCATAATGCTTCCACACGTCGAGAAGCTCCGACGCAACGTTCAATCGCGGTTCCATACGCCACCGTGCCTTCGTCTTTTTTGCGCAGACGAACCAGTGCCTCCGCCCGCGTCATCCAGACATTGCACGAAAATTCGCTCGCCGTTTCGGCCATGGGATCGGCAATCAACGCATCCGTCGTCCGCAACGCTTCGCGACTTTGCCCCGCTTCGAGCTGATTTTTGGCGCGGGCGAACAATTCGTCCTGCGTGGGCGATTCAAAGGCTTTGCGCCGCGGAAAAGGCAAACTCCCGAGCGCATCGTTCTCAATCGCTTTGGCCTCGGCGTTACCCGCTCCCGACGGCCCTTCGTAAATGACCCGTCGCGCCAAACCAATTGCCTCTTCCGCGTGTTCCTCGGACGGCTTTTGCAGAAGCGCTCGACCGACTTTCAACGCCACCTCCACCCATCGCGGAGGATGACCGCTTTTTCCGAGGTACGCTCGATAATGCGGCAATGCCGCATCCAGATCACCTTTGCCCAAAAGCGCGTCGGCTCGAAGCAGCGTCAACGATTGCGCAATGGGAAGATCTGCGGGAATTTTATCGATATGGGGAAGGGCCTCCGCAGGTTTGTCTGCACGAACCAACAGATCCGCCGCCTGAAATCGCGCGTAACCTTCGAGCGCGCCGCCGAGCGCCGCCGCCGATTCGAATACGCGCGCCGCACCGAGCGGGTCGCCCGCAAGCGCCTTCAATTGCCCCAATTGATAACGAAACGCCCGCTCTTCATCGAGCGATGGACGAGGTTCGGCGGCAAGAACCGTATCGAGCTCCTTCGCTGCTTCGACATAAGCTTCTCGGGCCACCGCTGCCTTGACCGCCGACAAACGCGGATGATCGAGCACCGGCGTCAGATGTCCCGGGTCGAATTCAACGGGTTCGCCCGAGAACACAACGGGAGCCGCTGCCGAAGCCATCGCCGAAACGTCCGATGAAGGGGCCGCCGCCACTGCCGAGGCGCTTGGTTGTGCGGGAGGATTTCCACCCGTGCCTACCGACGGACCGGTGACGGCCGCACATCCGAGAGCCACGAGAATGACCCCGGGAAGAGTCCAAAGAACGACGCGACGATGTTGCGAAAAATGAAGCAGACGACGAGGCACGAGACCGAGCTTAGCGCGAAAGATCGGATATGCCCAAAAGAACGATCAATCTGCAATCTTGGCTGGTTTTTGAGGGTCTTCTTCGATCGGAAGCCCAAGCGCCTTGGAGATGATCTCGCGCGACCTCGCCCCGAGAGCCACCGGGTCGTCTCCAAACGTTTCCGGCATGATCGGGTCCAAAATCTCGAATTTCACGTTCGCCCGAAATGACAAGAGCGGACTGTCCTCGAACACCAATCCCGACGTCCCCGAGATGGCAATGGGGACGATGGGCACCTTCTCTTCAATGGCCAAGACAAACGCGCCGCGTCGGAAAGGCAAGAGGCGATCGCCTTTGTTGAATGTGCCTTCGGGATAGATGTACACGGGAATTCCGCGACGAATCCAATAACGACATTGATCCATCATCACGCGCGCCGACGACGAGTCACCACGGACGAGCGGGATGTAGCCGCATAACTTCATCGACCAACCCACGAGCGGCGTTTTGAAAAGAATGGCTTTGGAGACGAATCGATATTGAGTACCCAGGCCGAACGAAACGAGAATGTCCGCCAACGATTGATGATTCGCGACAAAAACGGCGCCGCCTTTGGGCAACCGTTCTTTGCCGACAAACTTGATTTTCCAAAGCGGATTCATGCGCAAATAGTTGAACATCCAACTATTGATGTACCAATGCATGAACCGCCGCTCCCGATCGATGCCGGTCAGGTCGAGCAATAAATGAATCGATGCTCCTACGACAAACCCACACATCGCGGAGACGACGAAAAAAATCCAGAAAAAAGTGGAGAAAAGAATCTTGGCCAGGCGCATTCGAGGTCGTCGGAAAGCAGGTAGCCCATCGCGACATTGCCGTCAAGGAACCACATCGCACCAAACTCGCACGTGGATGTCCCCGATCGGCGCGGAACATGATATGTCCGGGCGAGCATGAAGAGTGACGAGCAGGCCGACGAGACGACCGAGGCGGACAAGGAACCGAAAGAATCTGCTGCGGATTCCGACGAAAACGCAGCTTCCGAAAGCGGCTCCGATGAAGCTCGGGCGAAAACCGACGCTGATGAAAAGAAGCCGAAATCCCCCGTTCCCACCGAAAAAAGCTCGACTGGAACCCTCGTCCCGTCGTCACGCCGCGCGTGGGCTACGCGCTGAGTGTCCTCACCGGTTTGCTTTATTTCTTGGCATTTCCGCGAACGGCCCCGCGGCCTTTTGCGTTCGTCGCCATGATCGCCTTCGTGCCGTGGCTCTACGCTCTCCGCGGACA
This sequence comes from uncultured Polyangium sp., assembly GCA_964435055.1. GTDB lineage: Bacteria > Myxococcota_A > Polyangia > Polyangiales > Polyangiaceae > Polyangium. Next base: position 12,111 of record CAYSYX010000116.1, read on the forward strand.
AACCGCACGCATGGCGCTCAAAATGAGCTGGGCGATGGGGTTTGTCGGAGTCTCCCTCGGCTTCTACTGGCTCGTCACGATGCTCGAGGTCTTCAGCGGATTTCCTCTGCCGCTGTGCATTCTTTTCGCCGCGGTCCTGAACGTGTATCAGTCCGGGCGCATCGCCCTGACCGGATGGCTCTACGGGCGCGCGACGGAACGCGGCTGGCCGCATGCGCCCGTACTCGTGGCCGCGTTTGTCGCGGGAGAACTCGCGTATCCGTTGCTATTTCCTTGGTACGCGGGCGTCACGATGCACGAATGGCCGCTCTTCATGCAGCTGGCCGATCTGGGCGGGCCTCTGGCCGTGAGTGTCATGCTTCTCGGCTCGAATCTCGCCGTGGCGGAAATTGTCGAAATGGTTCGTCGCATGCCGGCCAGTCGCGTCACCATCGGCGTGGGTTTTGCCGTCCCCGTTCTTGCCGCAATCTATGGGGCGATTCGGATGAGCTCCATCGATGCAAAAGCAGCCACGGCGGAGCGAGTTCGCGTGGGAATGGTGCAGCCTTACAACGATTTGTTCAATCGTCGCGACGCGCTCCGCACGCACCTCGAAATGACCAAAGAGCTGAAAACGAAAGAGAACATCGATTTGGTCGTTTGGAGTGAAGCACCTCTTGGCCGCGCATTTTCCGAAGACCGTTACCAGCAAATGGTCAAGTACGACGTCACCGGAAAACTCGGTGTACCCGCCATCATCGGCGCATTGCTCGTGCGCACTCCGGACCGTAAAAAGGATCCTACGGCACAACGCGATTTCTTCAACGTCGCGCTCATGGCCGACGAACTGGGCAACGTCACCGGTCGTTACGACAAACAGTATTTGCTGATGTTCGGCGAATACTTGCCTTTCGGCGACGTTTTTCCCGTCATGTACAAATGGTCGCCCAATTCGAGCCGTTTCACGCCGGGTACGTCCTTCAAACCGCTCGAATGGAAAGGTCACCGCATTTCCAGCATGATTTGTTACGAAGATATCCTGCCGAGCTTCGTCAACAAATTGGTCGCCGCCGGAGATCCCGACCTCTTCGTCAATCTCACCAATGACACCTGGTTCGGCGATTCCACCGAACCGTGGATCCACTTGGCACTTGCCAAATTCCGATCCATCGAACATCGCCTGTATTTGGTTCGCGTCACCAACAGCGGCGTTTCCGCCATCATTGATCCAGTTGGACGAACCATTGTGCACGGCGGCGTGTACAAGAAGGAAAACCTGGTCGGCGAGGCGCGTTTCCTGAAAGAACGCACGGTGTATTCGATGATCGGCGACAGCGTGTGGTGGCTCGTGACGGCCCTCGTTTTCTTCGCGTCATTTCGCAGTCGGAAGTAAACCTTCATGGCGCTCGAACCCGACGCGGAGAACCCGGTTCAATCAAAGCCGACGATTTCGTGGTTTCGTCCCGAGCCTTTCGGGGCGTGGGTGCGTCTCGACGATCGGACGCTCATTGCGGTCGATCACGCGTTGGCCCAGCGTTTGGGGATTTCATTCGACAAAACCGCGGTTGCCTCGACAGGACCGCTCGAGGCTCATGTTTCGCTGACGTCGCGTTGTTACGCCCCCTGCACGGATTGTTATCTCGATGCAAAGCCCGATGGGGTGATGCCGTCGTTCGAGGCATTGCAATCGCGCATTCTCGCGTGGCAGAAGCTGGGTGCGTCCACGATCGCGTTTGGCGGGGGCGAACCATTGCTGCGCGATGATTTGGGGCGACTGGCCACGATTGCTCGCAGCTTGGGCCTCGTTCCCGTCATGACGACCAGCGGGTTTGGCCTGACGGAACAACTGGCCGCCGAGCTGCGGGCGTTTGCCCAGATCAACGTGAGCCATGACGGGGTGAATGGAGGATATGGTTCGGTGCGTGGTTTCGATGGATCTCGAGCGGCGGAGCGAGCCATCGAAATGTTGGTGCACCAAGGAATTCCGGTGGGTGCGAACGTCGTCGTGACGCGTGATTCGTTTCCGCATCTCTTGGAAACGGCCGAACACCTCGCAGGTCTCGGCGTCGGCGAACTGCAACTTTTGCGGTTCAAACCTCGCGGTCGAGCGGCGCGTGCCGACTACCTGGACAAACGGCTGACGTCCGAACAAGTGCTCGCGTTGTGGACGGTCATCAAGAGCATCGTCGATCGTCGTCGGCTGTCCGTGCGCATCGATTGTGCGCTCGTGCCGCTTTTGTCCGAAGCGTTGGTGTGTCTAGACGAACCTGCGCAGGTATTGGCGGCTTTGGGGGTTTTCGGATGCGAGGCCGGGCGGCATCTTGGTGCTGTGGACGCGCATGGACGCTCGATGGCGTGCAGTTTTTCGGAAGGATCGGCGGCCGGGGAGCAGGACCTTACGTCGGCGTGGTCCGCGGATCCGGAGCTCGAGCGGTTTCGAGGGTACCACGCGAACCCGGACGAACCTTGTCGAAGCTGCGTTTTGCGGAGTGTTTGTCGCGGTGGATGTCAGATCGTCTCGCGTTATGCTTTCGGCGCATTTGGTCCGGATCCCGAGTGTCCTCGCGTCATGCGTCGTCGCCGTCATCTCGAGGTCCTCGCGTGATGGACGTGTGTGTACCCGACGAACCGGTCTTTCTCTACGGAGCGAGGCGTTTGCTGCTCGTTTTGCACGCTGCGGGGAGCATCGTGCTGGTCGGCGCGTCGACGCATCACGCCTTGCAGATGCGTCATTATTGGCGGGAGAAGTTTGTCGGAGTGACCCAAGAAAAGCGCTGGGCGAAGGTTGTTTCGGTCGCGTACGTGTTGACGTTCGTCCTCGGGGCGCTGTTGTACCCCACGTACCGCTACCACGTGCGTGGCCTGTATCTCGATCGGTATGCGCCCACGTATGCGGGGTTGTTTGACGTCAAAGAAGTGTACGCATCGCTCACGTTGGTTGTGGCGGTGGGTCTTGGGGCTATGGCGTTCGTGCTTCGTCCTGCGCAAGAACGGTGGCTCGTGCGGGTGTACGTGATCATGAGCGGGATCGTGTGTGCGGTGGTGTGGCTCAACGTCGTGCTTGGGTTGCTCGTGACGTCGGTACGAGGCATTGGATGACGTCGGAAGAAACGTTGGAGCAGCAACCATCTCTCGCGGCGCGACTGTTTGTCGCGTTTCTTTCGGCGCGCCTCGCGTATGGTTTGGCGTTCTTGATCAGCGTGCTCAGGAAGATGCCGGTCTTTTGGTACATGCCGCTCGAACATAGGTTTGTCTGGGCGGCGCGGCCGGAAGGTTGGGGCATGGATTGGTATGGGCGATCGGCCTTTGCGTTTGTTGTGGCGTTTGTCGCGGGAGTCTGTGCGTATACGATTTCCAACAAAATGAGTTGGCTTGCCAAACCGCAGGTCGTTTTGGCGGTGGCGCGGTCCGGGGGGCTCGTCTTGTTATTGGATTTTATTTATTTCGGTTGGGCTTTGATGAATCAAACTCCGAACCCATGGCCGATTCCGCCGTGGTATTGTCCCGGTTGAGTCACGCGTCGTGTATCCCGCTGTCTTCGTTGCTTGTATCGGATGGATTGTCGTGGCTTTTGCGACGGCGATTTTTCGTGGCCTTCAAGGTGCAAAGCAGGGACGTTTGCCGTTGGCGTTGGTTCGACTGAAGAGCCCGACGATTTATCTTTTTGCCGCGTATGTATTCGTTGCCGCCGTGGTGACCCCGCAATCGACTGGGGAAACGACGTCTCCGCTTTTATGGATGTCGCTTTGCATTCCGTCGGCCAATGCCTTGGCGGTGTTTTCGGCGGCGGGTAAATTGAAACCGTCGCGCGCCGAAGCGTTTGTCTTGGCATTGCTTCATGGGGGAGCATTGTTGGCGGCGGCGGCGCTCATTTTGGCGCTGGCTTCGCCTCGATTCGTTCCGGTTTGGCTGGGTGGACCGGGACTTCCGAATTCTCCGTGACCGCATTTTCGAGACATCGTCCTTCTCTCGTATGTGCCGCGCCAAACGATATGTGTTACCGCGCCGAATTGTTTGTTGCGCGTTTCGCGCACTTCGCGCAAATGACGCGTATGAGTCGGCCGAACTAACTCCGCAATGGGGCGCTTTTTTTCTTCGAAGTCTGCAAAGTTTTGATTGTACATTCGCGTCGAGGCGTGTCACGATTGGGACATGACCGTGAATCGAATGCTTGCTCCGGGCCCGTATACGGCGGATCAGATTCGCGAGGGAGATCCGTACGAATTATCGAACGGACATCCTATTTATTGTTTGCCTACGGGGCGACGTGGGGGACGGTCGAACTTGGGGGGCGCTCAGGCGTTGGATACGGATCCTGCGGTGAAGTCGGCGGGCATTGACGTTGGTTATTCGGAAAAGCCGGATCATTTGCGAGCGCCGGATATTTCCGTGGGCAATGTCGACAATGAACCGGGGTGGGCGCCCAATGCGCCGCCGTTGGCGGTCGAATACGCCGATCGCGGTCAGGATGAATCTGATTTGCAGCTGAAGATCAAAGAGCTCTTGGCGGCCGGGACGCAGTTCATCTGGGTGGTCCGTTTGGTCGGGCCGCGTCGCGTCGAAATTCATGAACCGCGTAAAGCGATGCGACTCGCTCATGGCGGAGACCAACTGACGGCGCCTGGAATCTTGCAGAATCCGGTACCCGTCGATGCGCTATTCGATCGCGAAGCCGCGCACGAAGTCACTTTGCGCAACCTATTGCAGCGCAAAGGTTTCGCCAGCCTCGATGACGTGCACGAAAAAGGCAAACTCGAAGGCAAGCTCGAAGGGAAGCTCGAAGGGAAGCTCGAAGGCAAGCTCGAAGGCATCATCGAAGGCAAGCTCGAAGGAACGATCCAAGCCTTGCGTCGCATGCTCGCCGCTCGCGGGCTGAAGCTCACGATTGCGCAACGTCGTCGCATCGACATGTGCAAAGACATTACCCAGCTCGAAACATGGATTGACCGCGCCTTGGGCGCTTCGGCGGCCGGTGATATCTTCGTCGACCAAAACAAGCCAAAACCCGCGCGCCAAAAACGCTCGCGGGGTTGATTCTACTCCACCAATTCGCGCAATGGGTTTGCTCTCCCGGCACGACTCCGCCGGTTCATCGAAGCGGTGCTCGGAGAGTGCCTGAAAATCAAGCCTCGACAAGCGCAATCTACGAAGTGGCAAAGTCGTGCCAGTGCGGGCGACGATTACGACGTCGCCGACCACAAGGCCGCGCAACGTATCGACAATTGCGGCTGCTTTCGCCGCCGTTCGTTGGATTTATTCGAGATTCGTATCACTGCGACGAACAGGGAGAGAATCCAGCCAAACCATTTTGAGCGATTACGCTTGCGTCGATCGGGTTTGGCTGGGTAATTCGATGTCTGTCGCGACGAATCAATAACCTTTGCGAGCGACCACGTACGCGTTGCGCTCGATCTCGTGCGTCGACGCAATGACCAACGCTGTCGCGGTGTGTTCACGCACGCGCACGACACGCACTTCGGCATACGTTTCGTCCGGGAACGACTTATCGTTTCCGGAGCCGGAGATGTCTTCGATTTTTGCCGGTCGATCGTCTTCGACGACGGGCCGTACCGTTGCGAATTTCCCCGCACCGCGGATCGAGTAACGCCAACGGTCGCCGCGTTGCAATCCGAAGAACCGCATCCCGGTGACGACGCCCTCTTTTTCACCTTTGTCGAGAAAAACCACTTGGTGCATGCCGTAAAACGCGTGCGGATAAAGTGCCGCCACGATGCGCGCTTGGATGTCTTTGTCGCTCTTCACGGGAGGCACGATGAGAAAGCTGCGATCGACCGGACCGGTTTTCGTTCCGCGCTCGATGACATCGAGTGATTCGATGATGCGTCCGCGCACCAACCGTTCGTCTTTGTTGACCCGATCGATACGAATCGTGCCGCGAATTGCCACCAGCTGGCCTTTTTCCGCTGCGGCGCCGCTCGTCGCCAAAGGTCGGAACAGGACCAACGTTTGTCCAACTGCAACCTCGCGATCCTTGTCGTCTTTGTCTTTGCCGAGCTTGACGTAGACATCGTCGCCTTCGCTCAACATCATTTTTTCGGACGGGCTGCCGACGACTTCACCCCAAACATCGTCCGTTTTGTCGTCGAGCCATCCCACGTCGCGAAGAAAAACCGTCTGCGGAGGAACTCGAGCGCCGCGGCGAAGTCCCAGCTGCATGGCGACCGGACCCGCTTCATTTGCATCGCGCAGGCGCACTTGATCGCCCGGATAGATCCAGTGCGGATTTTGGATTTGTGCGTTTTGCGCCCAGAGCCTCGGCCAACCGTACGGGTTGCGGTAATAACGCGCCGAGATGTCCCAAAGCGTGTCGCCGGAGCGAACGGTGTGCAGCTCGGGAACGATTTGTCCTTCGATCACGTAGCCGCTGTTTTCACTGCCGTGCGCCGTTTCTCCGCCATCTCCATCGGGCAACAGATCGAAGCCGTCAGCCGCGCGAGACGTGTCGTTTGTCGATCGAGAACTCGACGGCAAGTGCCCATCGACTTTGTATCCGGGCTGCGGGTAGCCCGGGACGACCACTTGCGGCGTCTGCTGCTGCGCCGGGACTTGAACCACCGTCACTTGTGGCGTCGTCGCGGGCGTCGGCGAACCGGTGGCGGGTGTGTCCTGGCCGATCGCGTCGAGCGTGGCGAGTGAACAGAGGGCGAGGGAGGTCGCGGTAAGTGCTCGTCGGTACTTCATCGGGGCGTTCCTGATCCAGTCGTCGCAGGTCGCGGGGGCACGGGTGATTTCGATGGACGCGGAGATTCGGCAACGACTTCACCTCGTCCGTTGGATCGAAGGACGGGGCGAGGTTCGTCTTGCTCGAGTTCGGGCGAACGCGTCGCGTCGGCTCGTTCGGCGTTGGGTTTGTCCGGTGTGGATGGTTGATCCGCGGTCGGCGCCAAACGCAAGACGTCGAGCTGCGGGCGATCGTCGTCTTTGGTCGGCGTTGATTTGACTGCACCGGCAGTGTTTGTCGGACGAGAACGCGACATTTCGAGGGTCTCGAGACGTGCGCTCAACATCGCGTTCTCCGCCCGCAATTTTCCGAGCTCGAGCTGGATCGCCGCCAGTTGCTTGTTCGTGGCGTCGCTCGAATTGGCGCAACCCACGGACATGAACCCGGCAACGAACGTGCAGACGAAGATTCGCATTCGAGTCGATGCTACAGCGTTGCCTGGTGAAGGGCCAAAACTCCGGCGATCGGTCGGGCCTGCAAGAGCCGTTGTGGGCTGTGGGCGAAGTTCTGCTAGGGTCGCGTTTCGAGGTTGAAAACCATGCCGAAGCGAACTTCCCCGTACCTTACTTTCACCACGGCGGCACTCGCGTCCGTCGTCGCTCTCGTCTTCGTCGCCGCCGGTTGCAGCGACGGTACAACACCGGATGGTGACACGTGTTTCGATTACTCGACGTTCAACGCGATGTCGAAAACGGTGTCGTTTCAGACCGACGTACTGCCGATCTTCCGTAACTCGTGCGGCCTTTCCGCGTCGTGCCACGGCGTTGAAACCGGTTCGGTCGGTAAGGTGTACCTTGGACCGCCCTTGGCCGACGGCGCTGCAACACAAGCGCAGATCAGCGCGATCCTCACGCAGATTGTCGGTGTCGCTTCATCGGCGGCGGCGACGATGAAGATTGTCGAGGCAAACACGCCCGCGAAGAGCTTCTTGATGCACAAGATGGACAACACCCTGACGTGTGCGGATGTCACGTGTGAAGCGGGATGCGGTACGTCGATGCCGCAGTTGAGCCCCATTCTCGGCGAAACCGAACGCGACACCGTGCGTCTGTGGATTGCACAAGGAGCAAAGAACGATTGATCGGCCGTTTGTCCGGACGTATCGTCGAAGATTCGGCCGAGGGCATCGTCGTCATCGACGTCGGGGGCGTAGGTTATGAAGTAACCGTGCCTCTCGGAGCTCTCGGTCGAGCTTCTCGTGATGAAAGCGGTGTCGTCACGCTTTACGTGCACACGCACGTGCGTGAAGACCTGTTTGCCCTTTACGGCTTTCCCTCTCGAGATGATCGAGCTGCGTTTCGCGAATTGATTGGTGTGTCCAACGTCGGACCCAAAATCGCGATGGCTCTTCTCGGCAGTTTGTCCGCGGGCGAGCTGGCTTCGGTGATCGCTCGAGGCGAGGTAGCGCGTCTCGTTGCCGTGCCCGGTATCGGAAAGAAAACGGCGGAGCGGCTCATCTTGGAGCTCAAAGGAAAACTCCAAGCGACGCCGGTTGCTCCGGCCAAAGGAGCGGCTCCGGTTGCTCCGGCCCCGGAAGGTCAGGCCGAACTTCTCACGAGCGCGCTCACGCGCATGGGATTTCGACCCGCCGAAGCGGAACGTGCCGTGGTTGCTCTTGGGGCGCGCGTCAAAAGCGAGCCTCTCGGGGACCTCGTGCGCGATGCTCTTGCCGTCTTGTCGAAGAAGTGACGTACAGGCATAAGGTTTGCCCCGTACACATCACGCATCGAACTTCACATCAGTTCCCCAGGGCTTCCGAGCAACGTCGCGTCAGCGTACGTCGTTGACGATCAAGAACATGGACGCCGGGCGGTCGGGGCGAATATGCTGCACACCGCGATCGGGCTGCCTTGGATGGTCATGCCCGAGGAGGCGCCGTGATTACCTGTCCGAAGTGCAGCAAGGATAACCAGGATCACTATAAGTTTTGCCTTGGTTGTGGGGCGGAGTTGCCGCGCGATGCGGCGCCCAAAAAGTTCGCCGCAGGGGGAACACCTCCGCAAGGCGTACCTGCGGTTCGTCCGGCCGCGGACAAGGAAAAAGACAAGGACAAAGAGTCTGCTGCCAAAGCTGGTGCAGGGGCCGCAGCACCGGCTCCCGCGGCAGCGCCCGCACCCGCACCCGTAGCGCCTCCGGTGGCCGCACCGGCGCCGGTTCTGCCTCCTGTTGCAGCGGCGGCACCACCGGCAAGCGGCGCAGTCGTTTGCGGAGATTGCAACCACGCGAATGCTCCGACAAACCGCTTCTGCGCATCGTGTGGCGCCAAGCTTGCCAAGCCCGCTCCCGCAGCGACGCCTGCGCCCGCGCCTGTCGCTGCGCCGGCACCGGCGGCCACGAGCGTGCTGCTCACGGCGTTGCGTGCCGACGGCTCCGAAGCCGGCTCCTACACGCTTCCGCCTGGGCCCACGGCGATGATCGGTCGCGATACCGGGGCGATTTTTGCCGGCGACAGCTACCTGTCTCCACGTCACGCGACGTTTACCCTGAAAAACTCGAAGCTGTCGGTGCGTGATGAGAGTTCGCTCAACGGCATCTATCGCAAGCTGAGGCGCGACGATCCGATCTCGCTCGGCTTCGGAGATGTCTTCCGCATCGGCCAAGAGATCATGCGCATCGAGACGCTCACGACGGTTGCGCCCACAGCCGACGGCGTCGAACGGCTCGGAAGTCCGTCGAAAGGCTACGTCGCACGATTGGCTTTGATCACCGGTCGCGACACGTCCGGCAACGCGTTCCCCATTCCGGAAGCCGGTTTGCATCTCGGTCGCGAACGCGGCGACATCCTGTTCCCCGAAGATGGTTACGTCTCCGGTTTGCATTGTCGTTTGGTTTGGGAAAAAGGACACATTGTCCTGACAGACCTTGGGAGCTCCAACGGAACGTTTGTCCGTTTGACCAATGAAACCGAGCTCGTCGACAACGACATTCTCCTCATGGGTCAGCAGCTCTTCCGCATCAACATTCGCGCCTGACGCCCGCGTGCGTAGCGTTGGCTACGCGTCGCAGTCCCTGTTTGAACATTTGGGGCTTCGGATCGCCTCCCGCATCCTTCGCTCCAAACCCCATCGCGGAAAGGATCGGCATGAACTCGCCGCGCACGATTCGCGTCGTCGCCGCCGTCATCGGAGACGACGGCAAGTACCTCATCACGCAACGCCGTCCGACGGCCATGTTGCCGCTGCTGTGGGAATTTCCCGGCGGAAAAGTCGAAGATGGCGAAAGCGATGCCGACGCGCTCAAACGCGAAGTGTTCCATCGCCTCGGCGTGGACGTCGAACCCGGGCAACTCATCTCGTTCGTGAGTCATCCGTACGAACGTTACGTCGTCGATTTGTATCTCTACGAGTGTCGGATCACGGCCGGCGAAGCTGCTCCTCATGCCGTCAACGCCTTCAAGTGGGTGACGAGCACCGAGTTCGATCAATATCCGTTCACGCCTGCCGACGAAGCCAGCATGAGCAAGCTGTTGGGC